>NZ_JBOHGA010000258.1:0-7943 GCF_050699915.1 Actinophytocola sp. | reverse complement strand
GCCCCCGCCCACCCGGGCGGGGGCGTCGACTCATTTGTCCACAGCCCCGTCCCAGCCAGCCATTTCCGTCGGTGGTCCCGAATAGACTGGAAAACGGGGGGCCCCCGCGTGACCGAGAGTTGTCCACAGGCGCCCGGTCCGGCGGCCGGAAATGTCGGTGCCCGCTCATAGACTGGAATCCGGGGGTCGGAGGCCGCGCCGTGGTTCCTTGTCCACAGGGTGGTGCGCGGACGCGCCGGAATCGTCGGTCCCGTTCAGTGCGCTGGATTTGAGGCGGAGGCCGATCAACCGGCATCGAGGAACGTGAGCACCGCCCGCACCCGCCGGTGCTCCTCCGAGGACGGCTCCAGGCCCAGCTTCGAGAAGATGTTCCCCACGTGCTTCTCGACCGCGCCGTCGGACACGACCAGCGACTTCGCGATCGCCACGTTCGTCAGGCCCTGGGCCATCAGCCCCAGCACCTCGCGCTCGCGCGGGGTCAGCACGTCGATCGGGTTCCTGCGGCCGCGTGCCATCAACTGCGCGATCACCTCCTGGTCGATGACCGTGCCGCCGGCGGCCACCCGGTGCACCGCGTCCACGAACTCCGCGACGTCGGCCACCCGCTCCTTGAGCAGGTAGCCGACGCCGCCGGCACCCCCGGACAGCAGCTCCACCGCGTAGCGCTCCTCCACGTACTGCGAGAGCACCAGCACCGGCAGCCCCGGCTGCTGCTCACGCGCCCGCAGGGCCGCGCGCAGCCCCTCGTCGGTGAACGTCGGCGGCATCCGGACGTCGACGATCGCCAGGTCGGGGCGGTGCTCGCTGACCGCGACCAGCAGCCCGTCGCCGTCCTCGACCGCCGCCACGGTCTCGATCTCCTCGTCGGCCAGCAGGCGCTGGAGCCCGGCACGCAGCAGCACGGAGTCCTCCGCGATCACCACGTGCATGGCAGGTCAGCCCTGATCACAGTCGGTCCCCCAACGGGGCTCACCACGGTCATCACACCGTCAATCGTGGCAGCCCGGTCCGCGAGCCCCGCGAGGCCGCCACCCGCCCGCATCGTCGCGCCGCCGTGGCCGTCGTCGGTGATCTCGACGATCACCAGGTCACCGCTCGGTCGCTCCTCGCGCCAGGCGTTGACCTTGGCCTCCGTCGCCCCCGAGTGCTTCGCGATATTCGTCAGCGACTCGCCGACGATGAAGTAGGCCGTGCTCTCCACCGCGGCCGGCGGGCGCGGGTCGATCACCACGTGCACGTCGACCGGGATCGGGCTCTTAGCCGCCAGCGACGACAGTGCCGCGTCCAGCCCGCGGTCGCCGAGCACCGCCGGATAGATGCCGCGTGCCAGGTCACGCAGCTCGGCGACGGCGAGCTTCGCGTCCGCGTGGGCCTCGGCGATCAGGTCGCGCACCGCGTCCGGGTCGCTCTCCATCTTGGATTTCGCGCGGCCCAGGCCCATCGCCACCGCGACCAGCCGCTGCTGGGCGCCGTCGTGCAGGTCGCGCTCGATGCGCCGGCGCTCGGCCTCGGCCGCGTCCACGCCGCGGGCGCGGGAGGCCTGCAGGTGCTCGGCCTTCTGGGTCAGCTGTTCGGTGGTGTTCGGACCGAGCAACGCCTTCGCGAGCATGACGTGCAGCGCGGCGACCACCGGCAGCACGAACACGCCGACCGGCAGCAGCACCACGCCGACGATGGCCAGCGGGAACTCGAAGACGTGCAGGGGAAAGCTCAGCAACAGATAGGCCAGGTAGCGCCACATCTGGGCGTCGACGAGCCGGTTGACGTAGCGGCGCCAGGGTGGGGCGGTCAGGTCCAGCTCGATCTGCGGGGTCGGGATGTCGACCTTGAGCGTGCGGCGCAGCAACCGCCGGTTGAGGCCCGCGAACCCGTAGGCGACCTTCGTGAGCAGCAGCAGGAGCGCGAGTCCGAGCCACACGATCAGCGTGCTGACGCCGGCCGAGAAGAGCGTGACGATCAGGACGAACGCCAGCACGCTGATCGGGAAGCCGGCCAGCATGAACGCGGCGGACTGGAAGCCGCGTCTGACCAGGGTCGGTCCGGGCTCGGGGTCCGGCGCCGGAGGGGATGCCACGGTGACAGCATCCCCGGTGTTGGTTTCCGGCACCAGGTACAGCGGCGGCACCGGTTCGGGGCTGGTCACCGCGGCACCGGCCGGTAGCTCATGGTGGTCTGGTTCGGCCACTCGGTGGACCAGTCGATCGCGCCGGCCGTGGAGAGCTCCTCCAGCTTGGAGATGTGGCGCACGCTCGGGCCGAGCATGGCCCGGGCGTAGCGGGCGTGGAGCGTGCCGAGGGCCCGGGTCAGCGCGACGGCCATCGCGAGCACGAGCACGCCGACACCGGCCCACGGGAGCGTCTCGGGCCACGAGTCGAACATCTGCTGCTGGTTCCACAGGATCGGGCGCCAGTCCACGGGCAGCCACGTCCAGTAGGCCGGGAGCGTGATCAGCCACAGGCTCGTCGCCCAGAAGGTCACCATCAGGGTGAACTCGGCGATGCCGATGGGCAGCAGGAGGACGCAGTAGACCATGTCCTTCCAGGTCGCCGGGTCCTTCATGCGGATGAGCCAGCGGTTGCCCTGCTCCGGCAGCGGCCGGTACGGCGTGGCGATGTAGGTGCCGAGCATCGCGCGCACCCGGGCGCGCTCGACCTGGGCGAACCCGCGCCAGGCGAGCATCGCGACCGCGAGGACGGCGAGCCCGACCCAGATGATGACGGTGCTCACGCCGACCGACAGCGTCGTCACGACGAAGACGAACGACGCGATGCCGATGGGGAGGTTCATCACCAGGTAGGCGATCGAACCAAGCAGCGGAGGGTTCGGCCGGGTGCCGTCACGCTCGGTGGTCATCCTGGGTCTCCTTCGAGGTCCGGTGCACCTCACCAGCATGGCCTCGGCGGCAGATCGACGACATGGGGCGCACCGCCGGGTCGGGGGTGGGGCTAGCCCTACCCCCCTGCGTACGGAACCGGGATGATCCCGACGGCCCGGGGCGTTATCCTGGTGTGGAAGTACCCACGACGAGGGGGTGAACGGTTTCGACTCTGGACGTTGCTTCAGGGGAAGCGTGCAGGTGCAGGCGGATGGCCACCTCAAGCGTCGCCGCAAACCAATATGCGCCAAGGTTAATTCCCAGCGCGACGTCGCCCTCGCTGCCTAAGCGAGCGTGATGTCTGTCGGCCCGGGGTCGCCTCCGACCCGGTTCGCCGGCATCAGCTAGGAGGCTTACCGCCGCGGGTTGGCCGCGGACGCACGGCGGGACATTTACAGCGGCTGGGCCCGTCACACCGGCTTGTTCACGTGACCGGCGGGGCCGAGTAGAGGCACAGTGAACTGCGCACGGAGAAGCCCTGGAAAGGCGACAGAGGACCCGGGTTCGATTCCCGGCACCTCCACTCGACCGGCGAGTGCTCGCGGAGAGCGCTCGCCGGTCTCGTTTTCGGATCATGCTGGGGGGCCGAGCCCCCCAAACCCCCCACGGTGCGAGCTCCTGCCGAACCAGCGTTGTTGCGTTGGTCGGTGACCAGCGCCCGGCACGGGTTGGTGCTTCGGCTTCGCTTCGCTCGCCTCGGCCCCTTGCGTTCGAACTTGCGCGGCTTCGTTTCGCTCGCCTCGCTCTCGCCCCATGGACGGCTTCGCTTCGCTCGCCTCGCCGCTTGTCTTCGGCCGGTTGGTTTCGCTTGCTCGCTCTGTCCTCGTGCGGCTTCGCTTCGCTCCGCCTCACTGTGGCCACTGCCGCTCGCTGCGGCCGGGGGCGCTCGCCTCGCCGCCGCCTGCTTCGCTTCGCTCGCTGGGCCTCCGACTCTCGCTCAGCGTCTCTCCCTTGTCTCCCGCCCTCTTCTCCGCCGCCCCGCGCCGTCCAACGTCGCCGGGCCTTGCCCTCGCCCGAGTCGCCTCGGCCCGCCACCTTTGCCTCGCTGCGCGCCGGCTCCGATTCGCAGTGCTTCGCTTCCGCCTCGCTGCGCTGCTCCGCCTCGCGGCTCTGCCTCGCTGCGCTGCTTCGCCGCATGCCGCGCTCGATTCGCGGCGCCTCGCTGCTCCGCAGTGCTCCGTCCGTTTCGCCTCGTTCTGCGTCGCTGCGCCCCGCCTGCTCTCCTCCTACTCCGTACGAACCGGCCTCTGCGCCCCGCCTCCCCGGCCCTTCTCCGACGCGTCGGTTCGGCTGGGCGATGATGAGGTGTGAGCGTCTTGCGGGTCGGAGTTCGGGCTGGGGTTGTCGCCGCCGTGTTGAGTGGGGTGCCTTCTACCTTGCATGCGCTGGTCACTCGGCAAGATCCGCTTGCTGCTACTCGGGCGGCTGGGGCCTTGCTGCTGCCTCGCGAGGAGCGGACCTGGGCCCTTCTCGCGGCCGCGGTTCCCGTCCACTTGGGACTCTCAATCGGTTGGAGCCTGGTGCTCGCTCGGGTGTTGCCTCGGCGGGCCACGGTCGGCTGGGGAGCGCTCGCCGGGCTCGGCATCGCCGCTCTCGATCTCAACCTGCCCGGTGAACGGACCGCGCGGGTGCGGGCGCTGGCCACGGCGCCGCAGGTGGCCGATCACCTCGCCTTCGGGATCATCGCCGGAGCCGCCATCGCCGAGCTGCGGCGACGGTGACGGGCTCTCAGCAAGCGCTAAGGCTCCTTCGGTAGCGTCGTGGCGTGGTTCGACCGTCCGCGCGCGTGCTCGACGGGATCGGCACGCTCGTCCGGCTGGGGCTGGCCGCGGTGTGGCTGATCTCGGGCGCCATCAAGGTGAGCGACCTCATCCAGACCTACGTCGCGGTGCAGGCCTACGACCTGCTGCCCGCCGGTGTGGTGAGCGTCGTCGCCGGTGCCGTGCCGTTCGTCGAGCTCGTGCTCGGCTTGCTGCTGCTCGTCGGCCTCGGCACGCGGCTCACGGCGGCGGTCTCCGCGCTGGTGCTGCTGGCCTTCATCGGCGCGGTCGCCCAGTCGTGGGCCCGCGGCCTCACGATCGACTGCGGCTGCTTCGGCGGCGGCGGCCAGGTCGCGGCGGGCGAGACGCGCTACCCGCAGGAGATCGCCAGGGACATCGGCTTCCTCGCGCTCGCCGCCTGGCTGCTGATCCGGCCGCGGACCCTGCTCGCGCTGGATGGTTGGCTGATGGCCAGGCCGGTCGAAACGGTCGACACGCACGGAAGGACTTGATCGGTGGGTGGAGCTGAGCGCAGCGCGCGCAAGAAGCGTCAGGCGCAGACAGCGACGAGCCGGCCCCCGGCCGTCGCCAGGCACAAGTCGAGCGACCGCAAGAAGGTCGTCATCGGCGTGGTCGTCGTGGTGCTGCTGCTCGGCGCCGTGCTCGGCGGGGTGATCTACACCAACAGCCAGAAGAACGCGACCGAGGGCCAGAGCATCGACGAGGCGGCCACCGGCGCGAACACCGAGGCCAGCTACCCGGTGCGCCGCGACGGTGCGGTCGTGGTCGTCGGCGAGGACGCCGCCAAGGTCACCCTCGACGTGTACGAGGACTTCCTCTGCCCGGTCTGCGGCCAGTTCGAGAAGGCCTACGGCAAGGACCTCGAGCAGCACGTGAAGGACGGCACCGTCCGGCTGCGGTACCACATGCTGCCGATGCTGAACGAGGTCTCCGACCCGCCCGGCTACTCCATGGACTCCGCCAACGCCGGCCTGTGCGCCGCCGACGCCGGGAAGTTCCCCCAGTACCACGTGAGCCTGTTCGACTCACAGCCCGAGGAGGGCTCGCGCGGGTGGGACAAGCAGCAGCTCGCCAAGCTGGGCAAGGACCTCGGCATCACCGCGCCGGCTTTCGAGTCCTGTGTGGAGAGTGGGAAGTACGAGAGCGTCCTGGCGCAGAGCCTCGAGAAGGTACGCAACACCGAGTACCTGAAGCAGGACCTCAACGGCCAGAAGAGCTTCGGCACGCCGACCGTCGCGAACGGACAGAAGGTCGTCGACATCTCCGATCCGAAGTGGCTGGACACCGTGGTCGGTGCCGCGGGCTGACGCTCAGTCGAGCCCGGCGAGCGGTGCCTCGCCCCCGGTCCAGCGCGCGAACCGCCGGGCCTTGCCGACCTCCGTCCGCGGCACGCTGCCCTGCGCGAGCACGCGCACGACACAGCCGATGCCGAGCCGCTCGCGCAGCGCCGCGTGCAGGTCGGCGGCCAGCCGCTCCTCGTCGACGGCCGCCAGCGCCTCGACCGCGACGCGCAGCTCCGGCCGGGCGGCGTCGCGGCGGTCCTCGACGACCAGGTAGTGCGGGCTGACGCGTTCGTCGGTGAGCAGTACGGCCTCGATCTCGGTGGGGAAGACGTTCACGCCGCGGACCACGAGCATGTCGTCGGTGCGGCCGAGCAGCTTCGACATCCGGCGCAGCGTGCGCGGCGCGCCCGGCACCGGCCCGGCCAGCACGGCGACGTCGCCGGAGCGGTAGCGCAGCAGCGGCATGCCGGTCTTGGTGAGCGTGGTGAACACGAGCTCGCCGGGCTTCCCGTCCGGTACGGCGTGCCCGTCGGCGTCGACGGCCTCGACGTAGAAGTGGTCCTCGGCGACGTTCAGCATCCCGCCGGAGTCGAGCGACTCGCAGGCCACGCCGGGTCCGATGATCTCGGAGAGGCCGTAGATGTCGAGCGCGCGGAGGCCGAGCAGCCGCTCGATCTGGCCGCGCATCTCGTTGGTCCACGGCTCCGCGCCGAAGACGCCCGCGCGCAGGCTGTCGACCGCGAGGCCGCCCGCGCGCATGGCCTCGCCGAGGAAGATCGCGTAGGAGGGCGTGCAGGTGAGGATGTCGGGCCGCAGGTCGACCAGCATGCGGATCTGCCGTTCGGTCATGCCGCCTGACATGGGCAGGACGGTGGCGCCGAGCCGCATGCCGCCGTGGTGGACGCCCAGCCCGCCGGTGAACAGGCCGTAGCCGTACGCGTTGTGCACGAGGCTCTGCCGCGTAGCGCCGGAGCCGCCCAGCGCCCGAGCCATGACCCGAGCCCAGATGTCGACGTCGTGCGCGGTGTAGGGCACGAGCGTCGGCCGCCCGCCGGTCCCGGAGGACCCGTGCACGCAGACGACGTCCTCGATCGGCGCCAGCCGCAGCCCGTGCGGGTAGTGGTCCCAGAGGTCACGCTTGGTGACCATCGGTAGCCGCTCCAACGCGTCCAGCGACACGTCCGCGCCGCTGGCGACTCCGGCGTCCACGAGCCGTCGCGCCTGCAACCCGCCACCGGCGAGCAACCGGTCGACGAGTTCCCGGAGGCGGTCCTCCTGGACCTGTCGTCGCAGGTCGGGCGCGACCCCCTCGGCATCAGGCTCAACAAGCGGCACCCGGTCGGCATCGTCGGCGATCACGCCATGGGTGTAGCACGCGACCCCGCCCAAGGGAACCCGCGACCCGACTGCTCCGCCCACCGGCGAGTCCTGTAACTTGAACGAGCACGTCCGGGAGCCGCTCCCGCATACGGGGCTGTAGCGCAGCTGGTAGCGCACCACACTGGCAGTGTGGGGGTCAGGGGTTCGAACCCCCTCAGCTCCACTCCCTCAAGTAGCCCGTTGATCTGGATGTTTCTCCAGGTCAGCGGGCTATTTTGTGATCTTGACTGTTGGTTCCAAATGGACTGTTCGCGTGCTCGACCACGCCGAACTGGAGCAAAACTGGAGCAGCGTCATGATCGCCGCGAAACGGGGTCAACAGCCTGCTCCAGCACCTGTGTTCGAAACCGCCTGCTTGGAACAGCTGTCGTCGCACGGAGAGCCGGCGTAGAGGCGACGCTTCTGGCGATGCTAGGGCGCGCGGAGAGGTCCGGTGTGGGGGTCATCCGGCCCTTGCGGTGGTGCGTGAAAGGGCCTCTCGACGACTTGGATGAGCACTACCGTGTCAACGTAGATCAACAATTGCGCTGACCTGCAGGAATAGGACTCCTGCAGGTCAGCGTGCGTTCGTTGTGTGCAGTTGGGCGCCGTTCGCTGCGGTTCAGCGTGCGTTATGGCTCCCAG
>NZ_JBOHGA010000257.1:0-7984 GCF_050699915.1 Actinophytocola sp. | reverse complement strand
CGGGTCGTCCAGGCCGGTCGAGACCAGCAGGGACAGCTCCGGCTCACGGCTCTCGACGGCGAGCGGCGCCAGGTCGCGGGTGAGCGGCGCGCGGACCACGGCGTCCTCGGTGTCGGCGGCTGCCCGCAGGGTGAGCGTGACCGCGGCTCGCCGGCGGGCAGGGACTCGCAGGTCCCAGTCCAGCCGCAGGTGATCGGCTTCGAGCTCGACGCGGTCCGGGGCGCGGTCGGCGGTGGCCGTGGTGGTGCACGAGCCGGCGGTCCAGGTCGCGAGCGTGCCGGGCGCGGGTCGCGGTGGCGCGATCTCGGTGTCCCCGCCGTAGCGGAACGCGAGGATCGGCGCCAGGTCGGCGGCGAGCCGGACGCTCACGGTCGTGGCGATCTCCGTTCGGGCGTCGTTGACCAGCTCGATCGTCTCGGTCAGCGTGTCGTTCTCGACCCGGCGACGGCGCTCGAGCCGGACGGTCGGATCGCCGGTGTCGTCGCCGAGCCCGAGGACCGCGCCGACGAAACGCAGCGCGACGGCGGACTCCGGCCAGTGGCCGACCGGGTCGGCCGGCTCGCCGGCGACCAACACGGTCAGCTCGGACAGATGCCTCACGTCGGCGACCAGCCAGCCCTGCGCGCCCTGGCGTCGCAGTTGACCGTCCCGGTCCGACAGCACCGCGGCGGGCGCGCTCACGGCGGTCACGAGCTCGTGGGTGAACATCCGGTTCATCTTCCCTCCCATCCTGGAGTTACTCCGGGCGTAGGTTGGCCATCATGGAGTACACCCAACTCGGCCGCAGCGGCCTGTCCGTGTCCAGGCTGGTGCTCGGCACCATGAACTTCGGCCCGGAGACGTCCGAAGAGGACAGTTTCGCGATCATGGACCGGGCGCATGAACAGGGCGTCAACTTCTTCGACACCGCCAACGTCTACGGCTGGAGCAAGGGCGAGGGAGTCACCGAGAACATCATCGGCCGGTGGTTCGCGCAGGGCGGTGAGCGGCGGGAGCGGACGGTGCTCGCCACCAAGCTGTACGGCTCGATGGGCGACTGGCCGAACGAGAACCGCCTGTCGGCGCTGAACATCCGGCGCGCGGCGGACGCCTCGCTGCGGCGGCTGCAGACCGACTACATCGACCTCTACCAGATGCACCACGTGGACCGGCGCACTCCGTGGGACGAGATCTGGGAGGCGTTCTCGGTGCTGCGCCAGCAGGGCAAGGTCTTGTACTTCGGGTCGTCGAACTTCGCCGGCTGGCACCTCGCGCAGGCGCAGGAGGCCGCGCGGTCGCGCCACTTCCTCGGCCTGGTCAGCGAGCAGTCGATCTACAACCTGCTGACCCGGTGGGTGGAGCTGGAGGTGCTGCCGGCGGCGCGGCACTACGGCATCGGCGTGATCCCGTGGTCGCCGCTGCACGGCGGGCTGCTCGGTGGTGTGCTGCGCAAGCAGCGGGAGGGCGGGGCGTCGCGGGGCAACAGCGGCCGGTCGGCGGATGCGCTGGACAGCCACCGCGATGCGATCTCGTCGTACGAGAAGCTGGCCGCGGAGCTGGGCGTCGACCCGGCCGACCTGGGCATCGCGTGGCTGCTGCACCAGGACGGCGTGACCGCGCCGATCATCGGCCCGCGGACGATGTCCCAGTTGGAGGGTTCGTTGCGGGCGGTGGACGTGTCGCTGGACGCGGACACGCTCGGCAAGCTCGATGAGCTCTTCCCGCCGCCGGGGCCCAACGGAGCCAAGCCCGCGCCGGAGGCCTACGCCTGGTAGGCCCTGGTTCGGCGATTGAACGGTCCGTTCAATCGCCCCGGGGCCCCCCGATTTCAACGCTACTCCAGGGCACCGACAGTTTCGGTGCCCTGGAGTAGCGCGGGGTCAGTCGTCCTCGTCGTCGCGCGCCAGGTAGGTGGCCAGGCGTTCTACGGCAGTCTCGAACTCCGGGTTGGCGTCCACGAAGGCGCGCAGCTTGGCGGCCAGCCAGGCCAGCGTGACCTCCTCGTCGCCCCGGCGTTCTTCCAGCTCTTCCAGGCCTCGGTCGGTGAAGTACATCGGGCTAGGAGAACGCCTTCTCGATGATCTCCCGCTGCTCGACCTCGTGCACCTTGCCCGAGCCGGCCGACGGCGCGGACATCACCCGGCGCGACACGCGCGTCACCCGGGGCAGGTCCGGGTACAGCTCCGGCAGGTGCAGCCCGTAGAACGGCCACGCGCCCTGGTTCGCCGGCTCCTCCTGGACCCAGCGCACATCCGTGAGCTGCGAGTACCGCTCGAAGGTCGCGCCCAGCCGCTTCACCGGCACCGGGTAGAGCTGCTCGATGCGCACCAGCGCGACATCCGTCAGCCCGCGCTTCTCCCGCTCGGCGGCCAGCTCGTAGTACAGCTTGCCGGACACCAGGAGCAGCTTGCGTACGGCCGCCGGGTCGGGCACGGACGGGTCGTCGAAGATCGAGTTGAAGCGGGACTCCTCGGTGAAGTCCGCCACCGAGCTGATCGCCGACTTGTTGCGCAGCATCGACTTCGGGGTGAACACCACCAGCGGCCGCGCCACGCCATCGAGCGCATGCCGGCGCAGCAGGTGGAAGTAGTTCGCCGGCGTGGACGGTACCGCCACCGTCATCGAGCCCTCCGCGCACAGCTGGAGCCACCGCTCGATGCGGCCCGACGTGTGGTCCGGGCCCTGGCCCTCGTGTCCGTGTGGCAACAGCATCACGACATCCGAGCGCTGGCCCCACTTGGCCTCGCTGGAGGAGATGTACTCGTCGATCACCGACTGCGCGCCGTTCACGAAGTCGCCGAACTGCGCCTCCCACAGCACCAGCGCGTCCGGGTTGGCCACCGAGTACCCGTACTCGAAGCCCAACGCCGCGTACTCCGACAGCGCCGAGTCGTAGACCATGAACCGGCCCTGGTCCGACGACAGATTCTGCAGCGGCAGGTACTCCCGCCCGCTCTTGCGGTCGATCAGCACCGCGTGCCGCTGGACGAACGTGCCGCGCCGCGAGTCCTGGCCGGCCAGGCGAACCAGGTGACCCTCGAGGTTGAGCGAGCCGAACGCCAGCAGCTCCGCGAACGCCCAGTCGATGCCGCCCTCGCGGGCCATCTTCGCCCGCCGCTCCAGCACCGGCTTCACCCTCGGGTGCGGCGAGAAGCCGTTCGGCAGGTCCACGTGCACGTCGGCGATCTTCTGCAGCACCTCGTGGGTGATGGACGTCGGCAGCTTGGCCGGAACCTGCTGCTCGGACTCCACCGACGGGCTCGGCGCGACCGGGTGCTTCTCCAGCTCGCGCACCTCGTTGAACACGTGCTCGAGCTGGCTGGAGAAGTCCCGCAGCGCCTTCTCGGCCTCGTCGACCGAGATGTCCCCGCGGCCGATCAGCGCCTCGGTGTAGGTCTTCCGCACGCTGCGCTTCGCGTCGATGATGTCGTACATCGCCGGCTGGGTCATCGAGGGATCGTCGCCCTCGTTGTGCCCGCGCCGCCGGTAGCAGACCATGTCGATCACGACGTCCTTGTTGAACGCCTGGCGGTAGTCCATCGCGAGCTGGGCGACCCAGTAGCACGCCTCGGGGTCGTCGCCGTTCACGTGGAACACCGGCGCCTGGATCATCTTCGCCACGTCGGTCGCGTACTGCGACGAGCGCGAGTGCTCCGGCGCGGTGGTGAAGCCGACCTGGTTGTTGACGATCACGTGCACGGTGCCGCCGGTGCGGTACCCGCGCAGCAGCGCCAGGTTCAGCGTCTCCGCCACCACGCCCTGCCCGGCGAACGCGGCGTCGCCGTGCATGGCGACCGGCAGCACCGAGAAGCCTGTGCCGCCCTTGTCGAGCAGGTCCTGCTTGGCGCGGACGATGCCCTCCAGCACGGGGTCGATGGCCTCCAGGTGCGACGGGTTCGCGGTCAGCGTCACCCTCGTCTCGCCGTCGCCGAACATCCGGAAGTACTTGCCCTCGGCGCCGAGGTGGTACTTCACGTCGCCGGAGCCGTGCGCCTGGCCCGGGTCGAGGTTGCCCTCGAACTCCTGGAAGATCTGCGAGATCGGCTTGCCGACGATGTTGGCGAGCACGTTCAGCCGGCCGCGGTGCGGCATGCCGATGACGACCTCGTCCAGCTCGTACTCGGCCGCCTTGTCCAGGACCGTGTCCAGCAGCGCGATCACCGACTCGCCGCCCTCGAGCGAGAACCTCTTCTGGCCGACGTACTTGGTCTGCAGGAACGTCTCGAACGCCTCGGCCGCGTTCAGCTTGGACAGGATGTACTTCTGCACGGCCTGCGGCGGCTTCTCGTGCCGGACCTCCACCCGGTCCTGGATCCAGCGACGCTCGGTCGGGTCGAGGATGTAGGTGTACTCGACGCCGACCGTGCGGCAGTAGGAGTCGCGCAGCACGCCGAGCACGTCGCGCAGCTTCATCCGGTTCTTGCCCGCGAAGCCGCCCACCGGGAACTCGCGGTCGAGGTCCCACAGCGTCAGGCCGTGGGACAGGATGTCGAGGTCCTCGTGCTTGCGCTGGCGGTAGTTCAGCGGGTCGACGTCGGACATCAGGTGGCCGCGGGTGCGGTAGGTGTCGATCAGGCCGATGACCCGGGTGGTCTTGTCGATCTCCCCCTCGGGGATGTCCTCGACCCAGCGGACGGGCTCGTAGGGCAGCCGCAGCGACGTGAAGATGTCGTCGTAGAAGTTGTCCTCACCGAGCAGCAGCTGGTGCACCCGGCGGAGGAACTCGCCGGACTCGGCGCCCTGGATGATCCGGTGGTCGTACGTCGAGGTCAGCGTGATGATCTTGCTGACGCCCAGGTCGACGAGCGCGCGCTCGCTGGTGCCCTGGTACTGCGCGGGGTACTCCATCGCGCCGACGCCGACGATCGCGCCCTGGCCGGGTGGGAACCGCGGCATGGAGTGGTTGGTGCCGATGGTGCCCGGGTTGGTCAGCGAGATGGTGGTGCCCGCGAAGTCGTCGGTGGTCAGCGCGTTGTTGCGGGCCTTGCGGATCATCTCCTCGTAGGCCTGCCAGAACCGCGTGAAGGTCATGCCCTCGCAGCGCTTGATCGACGCGACCACGAGGTTGCGGGTGCCGTCCTTGCCCGGCAGGTCGATCGCGAGGCCCAGGTTGACATGCTCCGGGGTGCCGATCGCCGGCTTGCCGCCCAGCTCGGTGAAGAACCGGTTCATGTTCGGGAAGTCCGCGAGCGCCCGAATGATCGCGTACCCGATCAGGTGAGTGAACGACACCTTGCCGCCCCGCGTGCGGCGCAGGTGATTGTTGATCACGATGCGGTTGTCGAACAGGAGCTTCGCCGGGACGGATCGCACGCTGGTCGCGGTCGGGATGGTCAGCGACGCGTCCATGTTCTTCGCGATGACGGCGGCCGCGCCGCGCAGGGGCCTGGCCTGCTCGCCGTCCTTGTCCGGGCCGGCCTTCTTCTCGTCGGCCTTCGGCTTCGCCTCGCCCTGCGGCTCAGCCTTCGGCTGGGTCTTGGGCTGCGGCGGCCTGGTCTCCGTCTTGGCGGTCGCCGGCTTCGCGGCGGCGGCCCGGGCGGGCTGGCCGTTGTAGGCCGTGGTGTCCGTGCCGGCCCGACCGGTCGATGTGGGCTTCGCCACTGTCTCGGTCTGGGCCTTGGCTTGGGTCTTGCCCTGGGTCTGCGTCGCGCCCCGCTGTGCGGGCTTGTAGTCCGCGAAGAAGTCGTGCCACGCGGAATCCACGGACGACGGGTCAGCGAGGAACTGCTCGTACATCTCCTCGACGAGCCACTCGTTGGGCCCGAACTGCGACGCAGGGCTGCTGCTGGACACGGCAGGCACTCGCCTCTATCTATCTCGATCTGTTACTGAAAAGGCTGCTTGTTCAGGCTAGTACTCCGGGCGAGCCGCGTGTGGTCGCCCAGGCTTTTGATGATCTCCGGCCGGACACTCGCATCGGTGACGACCGTACCCGTCGCGGTCCGGACCATGCGCGTGGCCGCGCGCCCGGTGAGGTGGGTTTCGCGGGTTTCTCGGGTTTCTCGGGTGGGGGTGGGATGTGGCCTTGGGCCGGTCCGTCGAGGCTGGGCGTCCGTGGCGACTGTGCTGGTGGTTGGTGGCCCCCTCGGCGGGGGCGCGTCGCGAGGCCGGGCCGGCGTTCGGGCTGGTCGAAGGCGTGTTCGGCTCGTCGCGGCGTCGGTCGAGCGCGGCATGTGGGGACTCCCGTGGTGGCGCGCTCGGCGTCGGCGGTGCTAGTTCGAGGCTGGGACATGGTTCTGGGGGGCTCTCAGCTCCGTGGTGCCGTGGCGCCACAGGGCGGCGTAGTGGCCGTCGGCCGCTAGTAGCTGCTCGTGGGTGCCTTGCTCGACGATGCGGCCGCCGTCCAGGACGACGATGCGGTCGGCTCGGGCGGCGGTGGCCAGGCGGTGGGCCACGACGAACGTGGTTCGCGGGCGGGCCAGGTGTTCGCTCGCGGCCAGCACCACCGACTCGGTGGCCGGGTCCAGTGCCGCGGTCGCCTCGTCCAGCAGCAGGACGTCCGGGTTCACCAGCTCGGCCCTGGCCAGCGCGACCAGCTGGCGCTGGCCCGCCGACAGGCCCTGGCCGCGCTCGCCCACCGGGTGGTGGAAGCCGCCGGTCAGGTCGGCCACCATCGGCAGCGCGCCCACCGAGCGGACCGCCGACTCCACCTCGGCGCGGCCCGACTCACCATTGGTGGACCGCAGGCCGTAGGCCACGTTGCTCGCCACGTCGCCGGTGAACAGGTGCGGCTCCTGCGGCACGACGCCCAGCCGCTGCCGGTACGCCGACGGGTCGAAGTCCCGCACGTCGACGCCGTCCACCCGGACCGCGCCCGACGTGGGGTCGTAGAAGCGCGCGATCAGCTTGACCACCGTCGACTTCCCGGCACCGGTCGGCCCGACCAGGGCCACCGTCTCGCCGGGGGACACCGAGAGGGTCACCGCATCCAGCGCCGGCTGCTCGGTCCCCGGGTACCGGAACGTCACGTCCACCAGGTCGACCGCGCCCGTCAGCTTCGCCGGGACCGGCCGCGGGTCGGCCGGCGGCTCGACGGTCGTCGGCGTGCGCAGCAGGTCCGCGATCCGGCGCAGCCCCACCCGCGCCTGCTGGTAGCCGTCGAACACCCCGGACAGCTGCTGAACCGGCGCGAAGAACAGGTTCAGGTACAGCAGGAACGCCAGCAGCACACCGGGCGTCAGGGAGTCGCCGGCCACCCTGGTCGCGCCGACCGCCAGCACCGCGGCCTGCGCCACGCCCGCGAGCAGCGCCACGAACGGGAAGTACGTCGCCACGTAGCGCTGTGCCCGCAGTCGCGTGCGCCGGTAGGTGTCGCTGCGCTCGGCGAACTCCCGCGCCGAGTGCTCCTCGCGGGTGAACGCCTGCGCGATCCGCAGCCCGGAGACGTTCTCCTGCATGTCCGCGTTGACGGCGCTGACCTGCTCGCGCGCCTGCGTGTAGGCCACAGTGGACAGTCGGGCGAAGACGACCGTCGCGAGCACCACGACCGGCAGCACGGTCAACGCCACCAGCGCCAGGCTGAGGTCGGTCGCGAGCAGCGCCACGGTGATCGCCACGACCGTCAGCACGCTGGCGATCGCGCTGACCAGGCCGGTCTGCAGGAACGTGGACAGCGCGTCGACGTCGGTGGTCATCCGGGTCATGATCCGGCCGGCCATCTCGCGCTCGAAGTAGTCGAGCCCGAGCCGCTGCAGGTGGGCGTAGCTGCGCACGCGCAGCAGGTAGAGCAGCCGCTCGCCGACCCGGGCGGTGAGCACGGTCGTGAACGCGATCTCCACGTACATCGCCACGATCAGCACCGCCGCGATCGCGGTGACCGTCCACAGGGCGGCGGGGTCGCCGGGGAGCACGCCCGAGTCGACGCCCGCGCGGACCAGCGTCGGCTGCGCCATCGTCAGCGCCGCGTCGAGGATGACCAGCGACGCGAGCACGGCCAGCATGCCGCGGACCGGGCGCAGCAGCCGGCGCAGCCGGAAGCCCGGGTCGGCCGCGGTCGGGTCCTCGT
>NZ_JBOHGA010000256.1:0-8033 GCF_050699915.1 Actinophytocola sp. | reverse complement strand
CCGCGACATCCATGACACCCTGGGTCATCATCTAGCGGTCATCGCGATCCAGTTGGAGCGGGCCGCCGCGTTCCGGGCGCGAGACGCTCGTGTGGCCGAAGAGGCGGTGGCCGACGCGAAACGGTCGATCAGCCAGGCTCTGCGGGAGGTGCGACAGTCGGTGGGGATGCTGCGTGGGGCGACCGCGTTCTCGTTGCGAGCGGCGCTGGAAGAGCTGGTCAGCAACACCGACGGTCACCACCTGGCCGTGGACCTGCGATTCGACGGAGACGAGGCCGGGGTTCCCAGGCCGGTGTTGATGACGCTGTATCGCGTGGCCCAGGAGGGTCTGACCAACGTGCTCAAGCACGCCCAGGCCAGTCATGTCGTCGTGGACGTGACGCTCCAGGACAAGGCCGCAACCTTGCGCGTAAACGACAACGGGCAGGGATTCGACACGGCCGCGTTCGGCCGCACACCCGCGGGCCGGAACGGTCATTTTGGCCTGCGGGGTCTGCGGGAACGCCTGGAGCTGATCGGCGGGCAGCTCAGCGTCGACAGCACCCCCGGCTGCGGCACCGCCCTGCTGATCACCGTGGCGACCCGTGCGCCGGCGGTCGGGTATCCCGCTGCCACGGGCGCAGGCGCGCCATGACCGGCGCCGAGCGGACGCGACCCTCGGAGGTGCGGGTCCTCGTCGTCGACGATCAGCGACTGATCCGCGAGGGCATCGCGTCCCTGCTCGACATTCAGCCGGGAATCTCGGTGGTCGGGACAGCAGCAGACGGCCGGGACGCCGTCGAGCAGGCCCGCGCACTGTCGCCGGACGTGGTTCTGATGGACGTGCGCATGCCAGTGATGGATGGGGTGGAAGCAACCGCCGCCATCCGCGAGCACACACCAACCTGCCGGATCCTGGTGCTGTCCACCTTCGACGACGACGACTACATCGCCAAGGCGCTCCAAGCCGGGGCAAGCGGGTACCTGCTCAAGGACATCACGGCCGACAACCTGGCCCACGCGGTCCATCTGGCCCACGCCGGTGTCTCCCAGTTCGACTCCACGATCGCGGGTAAGCTCTTCGAGACCGCCGAACCCACCGACACCGACTCCACGCACGCGTCACCGGCCGCAACGTCCGGCCATCCCCCGACGAGCCGGGAGCTGGAGGTGCTCCGCCTGATCGCCGCGGGCGCCACCAACCGCGAAATCGCAGAGAGGCTTGTCGTCAGCGAAGGAACAGTCAAGAACCACGTGTCGCACATCCTCAACCGCCTCGGTCTGCGCGGCCGAACCCAAGCGGCGATCTACGCCCATGCCCACAACCTGTTGTAGCAACGCGCAGACGCTCAGTGGCGAACCAGCGGGTTCGCCGGGCGCGTCAGGCCACCGCGCGGTCTCGAAGACCCAGTGCCGCAGCACAGCACCGTGCCCGTGGTGACCACGGCGGCCACGCACCCTCACTCAGGCGCGCGAATTGCCGCGGCGCGAGCCTCGGCCAGTACGGCAAGGAGCGCGTCACGTACCGAGAGTCGGTCTCTGGCGTCGAAGGTGACCAGTGGGGTCCGCTCGCCGACCGCCAGCGCCCACCGCACATCGTCCAGGTCGTGAGGCAACTCGCCGTCGAAGCGGTTCACCGCGACCACGAACGGCACGTCGGCGTGCTCGAAGTAGTCCACCGCCGGGTAACAGTCGTCCAGCCGCCTGGTGTCCACGATCACCAGCGCGCCGAGCGCCCCGGTGACGAGCTGGTCCCAGATGAATCCGTACCGCTCCTGTCCCGGCGTACCGAAGAGGTAGAGCTTGAGGTCCGGGTCGATGGTGACGCAGCCGAAGTCCAGCGCGACCGTGGTGGTGGTCTTCTCCGGGACATCGCCGGTGCGGTCGATCCGCGCCGCGACATCGGTCATCGCCGCCTCGGTGGTGAGCGGTGGGATCTCCGAGATCGAGCCGACCGATGTGGTCTTGCCCGCCCCGAAGCCGCCCGCGATCACGATCTTCACGGGCGTCGGCGGGCGGCGCCGCGGCGCTGCCCGCTCGAGGCTCTCAACGGATGGATTCGAGTCCACGGATAACTCTTTCGATAGTGTCGACATCGCGGTGCAAGCCGGCCTCGGGCCGCAGCACGGCGAGGTAGCCGAGTGCGGCGAGATCCCCCACCAGCACCCGGGTCACGCCGATGTGCAGGCCGAGCCGCGCGGCGATCTCCGCCACGGACGCCGGCTCGGCGCACAGCGCCACGATGTCCCGGTGTTCGAAGGCGAGCCGCTCACAGTCGGCGAGGCCTTGCGCGGTGGCCACAACCTGCGCCTCGATCTCCAGCGACTCGTCGATCGGCCGTACCCGGCCAGAGGTCAGCAGGTACGGCCGCAATCCGCTCACATCGTCGGCCTGCGCCGGCCCTTGCGCCGGCGATTCTCCGGGCGCGGCCGGAGGATCCGGCACTGGTGGAACGTACGGGCGCACCAGGCTCGGTGTGTACGGGCGGGGTTTCGGCTTGTCCATCTGGTCAGGCATCGACGCTGAGCTTCAGTTTCTCGATGAGCTGCGGGGTCAGTACGGCGCCCGCGCGGTTGGCGAACAGCGCCATCTCGTACGCGATGGTTCCCAGGTTGGCCTGCTTGGACGCGAGTACGCCGAGCACGGAGCCGGCGCTGACCGTGCACACCAGCACGTACCCCCGCGACAGCTCGATGATGACCTTGTCCGGGTCTCCCAGTTGGTAGCAGTCCGAGGCGCCGACCGCGAGACTCATGATCGCCGAGGTGACGGCAGCGAGCCGATCCGCGTCCGGCCGGTCGGCGGACTCGGATCTCGCCATCAGAAGCCCGTCGGACGAGACCGCGATGGCCTCGACGACACCGGCGGTGTCGGATGCGAACCGGTTCAACAGCCAGTTGAAGCTCCGCACCTCGGCCATCGCGTCGGGTGCCGTACTCATCGTGTGGTTCCCTCCTCGTCGAGGGTCGCTCGGCTTGTCCGCTGAACGGATGCTGTTTCCGCGGCGGCGCGCGTCACCGCCGTCGCGAACGCGTCCATGGCCGCGCGCTCGCGCTCCGGATCCCGGAAAGGCGCCGACGCCGGTGTGGTCCGTTGCTGTCCCCCGACGGGCCGCTTCGACCGCGCGACCGCGCCGAGGTTGGCGCCAGGCACCCGGCGTGTGAGGCCGTTTCGGGTCGTTGGCGCGGCGGCCGGGTCGCCAGCGGGCGTAACTGGCCGCGGCGTCGGCGAAGGCGATGGTCTCGGTGACGGCCGCCGCGGCGGCGGTGACGCCGACACCGCGACCGGCGAAGGCCGCGTGGTGGACTCGTCGTTGGCGAACCACCCGAAGCCCGCGTGGTCCCTCACCTGGGACGGCGCCGCCGGTACCAGCGCGGGAGGCATGCCCGCATCGACATGCCGCCCGTGGTGGTTCGGAACCGGCGTGGCCGGCAGGTCGCTGGTCATCAGATGCCACCCGGGCACGCCGATCACGGCGGTGACGCCACCGCCCGGGGTCGGTTCCAGCGCCACCGTCAGGCCGTGACGCCGGGCGAGCCGGCCCACCACGAACAGACCCAGCACCGTGGTCGGGGCGATGTCCAGCCGTTCACGCTGCACGAACCGCCTGTTCTCTCCCGCCATCTGCTCGGCCGGCATGCCGATGCCGTGGTCCACGATGACGATCTGGCAGCCTTCGCCGGTCTGCTTCGCGGAGACGTCCACGACCGTGCCGGGAGGTGAGTACGTCGTGGCGTTCTCCAGCAACTCGGCGAGCAGCTGCGACAGATCCGGTACGAGATCGGGACCGACCGTGACGTCGAAGAACGAGACGAGCCGGACCCGCTGGAAGTCTTCGATCTCGGCGAGCGCGGAGCGCAGCACTGTGGCGAGCCGCGCCGGCCCCGCGATCCTGGCTTCGTCGGGGGCTCCTGAAATGACCAGAAGGTTCTCCGCGCTACGCCGCAGCCGCATCGACAGGTGGTCCAGCCGGTACAGCTCGCCAAGCAGCTTGGCGTCCTGTTCGTCTCGCTCCATCTGGTCGATCATCTGGAGCTGTCTTCCCACCAAGTTCTGGGTCCGCCGGGCCACGCTGGCGAACATCAGCCCGACGTTACCGCGGGTGAGCACCTGCCGCTCCAACAGCAGCGCGGCGGTGCCCTGGACCCGGTTGAACGCGGCCGCGAGGTCACCGACCTCGTCGCGTGACCTCACCGCGATCGCGGCGAGCCGGGGCGGCAGGTCGTCCACGCGTTCTTCGTCGGAGACACGCGCCAGCTCGGTGCTGGCGAGCTCTGCGACAGCGCGGGCGGCGCGTGTCAGCTGGCGCAGCGGCCGCGCGATCGAGCGGCTCACCGAGACACCCAGCGCGACTGCGAGCGCGAAGATCAGCAGTGTGCCCGCGCTCACTGCCCAGGCGGCGACCCGCGCCCCGCCGGCCCGCGTGGTCGCGGCGCCCTCCACATCGCGTACGGTGCGCACCACGAGCAGGTGCCACAGCACCGCCTGCGACTCGGCGATCCCCCGTGCCTCGGCCGCGAACCTCGCACCCAGACCGTGCTTGGCGACCGGTACCCGCTCGGCGAGACCTCGCAGCAACCCCGTGGACTCGCCCTCGTCCAGCAGTCGCATCATCTCGACCTGACCGGCGCGCGCCACCCGCATGAAACGGTCCCGGTGCAGCCCCTGTAGGGCGGAAGCCTCCACCAGCAGCTCCCGACCGGCCGCCGGGTCGACCGCGGCGACCACGAGCGTGGCGCCGATCCGGCTGTTCTGCTCCGTGACGCGGAGCAGGGCGTCGAGGGTCTGCATCTGGCGGGACGCGCCGGTCGATGCACCGGCAGGCCCATCCAACCCGAGAGCGCGCAGCAGTGTGTCAGTCGCCCGGCGGTAGTCGTCGTACACCTGCCTGAGGCCCGCCTTGCGGCCGGCCACCAGGGCACGTGTCCGCTTCAGCTTGGCCAGTTCGTCGAGCGCCTCGACCAGTTGGCGGGACGATCCCGGGGCGACGCTACCGCGCAGGTCCGCCACCGCGTCGTCCACAGCCACCTGCTGCCGCGCCAGCGGGCTCTGCTGGTTGTCGGTCGCGGTAGCGAGGTGGTTCACCGCGGAGAGACGCTCACGCTGCAGCGCGTACAGCAGGCCGGCGACGTGCCGTGCGTTCGTCGCGGCCGAGGCGGTGAGCGACGCGGTCCGCGCGTCGTCCACCCGGGACGCCACAAACGGCAACGCCAGCAACGCGATCGCCAGCAGCGGTGCGAGGAGCAGCAGGTTGAGCTTGTCCCGGACGCCCGTCCTAGTGAACGCCATCTTCGGGCTCCCCTCGGGTCGAGCGCACCGCGCGCCCGATGTGGAGGAGTTCCTCGTTGCTCAGCAGTTCCCGGGCGTCGACCAACTCCGCCGGGACCATCCCGTCCATCGAGTCCTGTCCGGCGTCCGGCGGTCCCGTGAGATCGCCACCGGTTTCCGGGAGTGCGGCCGGGTCCTCCTCGGGCTCCCGGTAGCCGGGAAGGCTGGTCCACAGCAGCGCCGTCCCCAGCAGCAACCCGACCGCCATCGTGATGGCGGCACCGATGCGCTGGTCTTCGAGACCGTCCGCGCGTGTTTCGAGCCGGGAGTCGAGCCTGGTCAGTATCTGATCACCGAGCAGCAGCGCGGCGCTGCGAAGCCGCTCACCCACCTGGTCCACCTCCGCCGGCGCCACCTTCTCCCCGGCGGTGGCCGGTGTCGCCACCTCGAGCAGGGCGACCACCGCGGCGAAGAACTCGTCGAGCGCGGCGAGAGCCTCCCCGTCCTCGGCCACGGCGCCCTCGCTGCCCCGCACGCCCTCGCGGATCGTCTCCCCCGCGGCGGCCACCCTGTCCAGCGCGACGGCGACCCGGCCCGCGGCGACCGTCGACCCGTTGGCCGCCCGACCGCCTCCGCCGGTCGGCGTGCTCGCGGACCGCACCAGATCGGCGACCTGGCCGGAGTGGACCACCACCAACGGAACGCACAGCAGGGCCGCGTGGGCGTCGAACTCGGGATCCGTGGCGAGCGACGAGACGTCGCCCACCTTGGCCACGAGCGCGAGTGCCGTAGTCGTCAACTCGCCGTACGCGCGGTAGGCCTGATCACCGCCCGTGGTCTCACCGAACCCCGCTACTATCTGCCTCCGCAACGTGGACCAACGTTTCTGGGCACGGAGGGCGACTCCGTGCTGACGGTCCACGGCGTCGACCTTCGCCATCGCGGCCCGCAACCCCGCGACATCGACCGACTCGCCGTCGACAGCCCTGGACTGCGCCTCCGCGAGCGCGCCGATCAGCCGGATCAGCGGTTTCAGGTACCGCACCGCGCGGCGCTCGTCCGCGACCTCGCTCTCGCTCTGTCCGGTGACTGACCAGAAGCT
Organism: Actinophytocola sp.; assembly: GCF_050699915.1. Lineage (GTDB taxonomy): Bacteria > Actinomycetota > Actinomycetes > Mycobacteriales > Pseudonocardiaceae > Actinophytocola. The sequence continues at coordinate 1,684 of NZ_JBOHGA010000256.1, read as the reverse complement.
GGAGAAGAGATACCCCATCGGGGCGATCAACGCGGCAAGGGCCACGAATACCATGACGATCCGAACGCCGCGACGCATGTGCGGCCGCCGCACCTCGTGCAACCTCCCGCCGGTCATCGCGACCCCTCTCCTCCATCCCGGTGTCGTGTCGGTGTTCCGTACAACCGGCTGTTCGGCGGTGCCGCTTCCGGTCTCGCCGGGTACGGGGAGCCGGGCCGTGGCAAGGGCGCGGCGTGGTGCGAGGCGGACTCCGGCCGGGTTGCCGCTGCGGGCCGCGGCACCAGCGGCGCTTCGGAACGGGCAACGTGCAACGGATCGGCCGGATCCAGCTGGTACGCGGCTTCGCCGTGCTGGGTGAGGTCGACCCCGATCGACTCCGAGCGGGGACTGACCCGGTTGCCGATCAGGCGGTCCAGGAAGGCGCCGATCGCATAGGTGGCGACGAACGAGTACACCGCGACCACGGCGACCACGAGCGCCTGCCGCCCGAGCTGGGCGTACCCGCCGCCGTAGAACAGCCCGTCGGCGCCGGCGGGGTTGATCGCCTTACTGGCGAAGAGTCCGACGCAGAGCGAACCGACGGCGCCGCCGCCCAGGTGCACCGCCGCGACGTCGAGCGAGTCGTCGAGGCCGATCCAGGTCTTGAAGCCGACGAGCAGGGCGCAGATCCCGCCGGCCGCCGCGCCGATCACCAGCGACCCGAGCGGGCTGACAAACCCGGCGGCGGGGGTGACGGCGACCAGTCCGGCGATCGCACCCGAGGCCGCGCCCAGGGTGGTGGCCTTGCCGTAGCGCACCCGCTCCGTGGCCATCCAGGTGAGCACCGCTGCCGCCGCGGCGGCGACGGTGTTCACGACCGCGACGCTGGCGAGCGCGTCGGCGCGCAACGCCGACCCGCCGTTGAACCCCAGCCAGCCGAACCACAGCAGCCCGGCGCCGAGAAGCACCAGCGGCACGTTGTGCGGGCGCATCGAGACATCCGGCCAGCCCCGGCGGCGACCCAACACCAGGGCCATCGCGACCGCCGCCGCGCCGGCGTTGGTGTGCACCACCGTACCGCCGGCGAAGTCCAAGGCGCCGAGCTGTGCAGCCCACCCCTGAGGCGAGAACACCCAGCGGGCTACCGGTGCGTAGACCAGGATGGTCCAGATCACTACGAAGCTGACGTACGACCCGAAGCGCCAGCGATCGGCGGTGGCGCCGGTGATCAACGCGACCGTGACCACCGCGAACATCATCTGGAAGCCGGCGAGCGCCATGGGCGGGATCTGCAGGTCGGGCAGGTGCAGCGCGGCACGGTCGAGGTTCTCCAGTCCGGCATGCGCGAAGCTGCCAACGTACGGGTTGCTGCCGCCGAAGGAGAGCGAGAAGCCGACAAGCACCCACAGCACAGCCACCAGCGCCAGCGCCGTGAAGTTCTGCATCAACATGCCGAGCACGTGCTTGGCTCGAACCATGCCGCCGTAGAAGACCGCGATCCCGGGCAGCATGAGCAGCACCAGAGCAGTGCTCGCCAGCACCCACGCGGTCGCCCCAGGATCGATGGCAGGTGCCGTGAGTTCCACCGGCCCCCCTTATCCATATCTCTAGTTGTGCGAGACTTGCCTTGACCACTGTTCGCGGGCGCTCAGAGGCGCCGCCTGTACGGGATCAATCGACAACAACGATTGGTGCCCGTCCGGAG
>NZ_JBOHGA010000255.1:0-8076 GCF_050699915.1 Actinophytocola sp. | reverse complement strand
GGCGCCCGCTGGCGGCGGCGGGTGGCCGACCTCGCGCTGGCCGGAGAGCGCCGGACCCTGACCGTGGACACCGGCGCCGAGGGCGACGCCCGGCCCAAGGCACGGGAGCTCGCCCGCTCGCTCGCCGAGCTGTCCGAAGAGGACCGTCGGGTGCGGCTCGCCGACTCCGGCTACCTCGTGCCGCACTGGCCGATGCCCTACGGCCTCGCCGCGACGCCGCGCGAGCAGGTGGTGATCGACGAGGAGCTGGCGCGCGCCGGGATCCGCCGGCCGGACCTGGTGGTCGGCGCGTGGGCGGTGCCGACGATCCTGCGGCACGGCACGGTCGCCCAGCAGGAGCGGTTCGTACTGGCGACCCTGCGCGGGACGCTGCGCTGGTGCCAGCTGTTCAGCGAGCCCGGCGCCGGCTCGGACCTCGCGTCGTTGCGCACGAAGGCGACCCGCGAGCCCGGCGGCTGGCGGTTGGACGGGCAGAAGGTGTGGACGTCCGCGGCGGTCGAGGCCGACTGGGCGATCTGCCTGGCGCGCACGGATCCGGCCGCCGCCAAGCACGCCGGGATCACGTACTTCCTGGTGGACATGCGGACGGACGGGGTCACCACCCGGCCGCTGCGCGAGATCACCGGCGAGGCCCGGTTCAACGAGGTGTTCCTCGACGGCGTGTTCGTGCCGGACGACTGCGTGGTCGGCGAGGTCGGCGGCGGCTGGGCGCTCGCACGCACGACGCTGGCCGAGGAGCGGGTGGCGATCGGCGCCGGCTCCTCGCTCGGCGAGGGCGTCGAGCGGCTGCTCGCCGCGCACCGGGACGACACGGATCCCGGCGTCCGGGAGCGGCTGGGTGCCCTGGTGGCGCAGGGACTTTCGGTGTCCCTTGTGGACCACCGGGCCACGCTGCGCCGGCTCGGTGGGCACGACCCCGGGCCCGCCTCCAGCGTGTGCAAGCTGGTCGGCGTGCGCCACCGGCAGGACGTCGCCGAGGCCGCGGTCGAGCTGCTCGGCGCGGGGGGCGCGCTTGCCAGGCCGGAGGCGCAGGAGCTGCTGCTGACCCGGTGCCTCTCGATCGCCGGCGGCACCACGCAGGTGCTGCTGAATCTGGTCGGCGAACGGATCCTCGGCCTGCCCAGGGAGCGCTGATGGACTTCGCACTCGACGAGACCCAGCTGGCGATCGCCCGGCTCACCCGCGACACGTTGGCCCGTGAGTCCGGTGTGGACGGTGTAGATGCCGCGAACGCGGCGTGGAAGTCGTTGGGGCACGCCGGTTTGCTCGCGCTCGCACTCCCGGCGCGACTGGACGGCGACGGGCTCGGCGTGCCGGAGGTCGCGGTGCTGCTGACCGAGGTCGGCCGGGCCGCCGCGGCGGTGCCCGCGTTGTGCACGCTCGCACTCGGGGTGCTGCCGGTGGTCCGCCGCGGTACGCCCGCCCAGCAGGACGAACTGCTGGCCGGTGTCGCGGCCGGAGACCGGCTGCTGACCGCCGGGCTGCGCGGCTCGGTCTCCACTGGCGACACCGCCGGCGACACACTGTCCGGCAGGCTCGTCGGGGTCCCGTACGCGCACGAGGCGTACCGGATCCTCGTCCCGGCCGGCGACGACGTGTACCTCGTGGACCCGTCGGCGGCCGGGGTCACGCTGAGCAGGACACCGACGTCGAGCGGCGCGCCGGAGTACACGGTCGGGCTCGCGGACGTCCCGGCCGGCGTACTCGGCGCCGGGGCCGCGGCCGACCTGCACCGGCTGGCGCTGGCCGGCGCGTGCGCGCTCGGCGACGGGCTGGTGGCCGGCGCGCTCGACCTCACCGCGGCGCACGTGCGCACCCGCGAGCAGTTCGGCAAGCCGCTGGCCACGTTCCAGGCGGTGGCCCAGCAGATCGCGGACGTGTATATCGCCGCGCGCACGCTGCACCTCGCCGCGCTGGCGGCCTGCTCGCGGCTGGCGGACACCGACCTCGAGGTGGCCGGGTACTGGCTCGCGGACCAGGCGCCCGCGGCGCTGCGGACCTGCCACCACCTGCACGGCGGCATCGGCGTGGACGCGAGCTACCCGCTGCACCGGTACTACTCGGCCACCAGGGACCTCGTCCGGCTCGTCGGCGGCGTCGAACACCGCCTCGGCCGGCTCGGCGCGCGGATCGCGGGGTAGCGCATGGACATCGAGCCGACCACCGGCCAGCGCACGCTGCAGGCGGAGCTGCGGTCCTACTTCGACGGTCTGCTGTCCACTTCGGAGCGTTCGGAGCTGCTGATCGAGCGACACGGCGAGGTCTACCGCGCGCTGGTGCGGCGGATGGGCCGGGACGGCCGGCTCGGCGTCGGCTGGCCGGTCGAGTACGGCGGTCGCGGGTTCGGTCCGCTGGAGCAGCAGATCTTCGTCAACGAGGCGGCGCGCGCGGACGTGCCGCTGCCGTACGTGACGCTGCAGACCGTCGGGCCGACGTTGCAGGAGTTCGGCACCGACGAGCAGAAGTCGTTCTTCCTGCCGCGGATCCTGGCCGGCGAGCTTCACTTCGCGATCGGCTACACCGAGCCGGAGGCGGGCACCGACCTCGCGGCGCTGCGCACGAGCGCGGTGCGAGACGGCGACTCGTACGTCGTCAACGGGCAGAAGATCTTCACCACCGGCGCGCACGACGCCGACTACGTGTGGCTGGCCTGCCGCACGGACCCGAGCGCGCCGCGGCACAAGGGGATCTCGATCCTCATCGTGGACACCCGCGACCCGGGCTTCTCGTGGACGCCGATCATCACCTGCGACGGCGCGCATCACGTCAACGCCACGTACTACGCCGACGTGCGGGTGCCGCACTCCAGGCTCGTCGGCGCGGAGAACGCGGGCTGGCGGCTCATCACGACGCAGCTCAACCACGAGCGAGTCATGCTCGGCCCGGCCGGCCGGATCGCCGCGCTGTACCACCGGGTCCTCGACTGGGCGGCGGCGCGCGACCTGCTCGACCGGCCGGACGTGCGGCGGGCGCTAGCCCGGACGTTCGCCTCGCTGCGGGTGAACGAGCTGCTGAACTGGCAGGTGGCGGCGGCCGGGTCGGCGGTGTCGATCGCGGACGCGTCGGCGACGAAGGTGTTCTCCTCGGACCGGCTGCAGTGGATCGGCGAGGTGCTGGCCGAGGTCGTCGGCGCGCACGGCGACCCGGCCGACCCGGCTACGGCGGAGCTGTCGCGCTGGCTGGACGTGCAGGCCAAGCGCAACCTGGTGCTGACCTTCGGCGGCGGGGTCAACGAGATCCAGCGGGAGCTGATCGCGGTCGCCGGCCTGGACCTGCCGAGGGTGCCGCGATGACGGAGCCGATCTCCGAGGCCGCCCGCGCGGTGGCGGCTCGCGGTGAGTCCGCCCGGCGCGCCGGCCGTGATCCGGTGAACCTGCCGATGATCCGCAACTGGGTGGAGGCGATCGGCGACCGGAACCCGGTCTACACCGACCCCGGCTACTCGTCCGTCCATGACGGACTCGTCGCGCCGCCGGCGATGGCACAGGTCTGGACGATGCCGGGCCTGTACGGCGACCGCGGTTCCGACGACCCGCTGGGTGCGATGGTGTCGGTGCTCGACGAGGCCGGCTTCACGTCGGTGGTGGCGACGAACAGCGAGCAGACCTACCACCGGTACCTCCGTCCGGGTGAGACGGTCGAGGTCACGTCGAGCCTGGAGTCCGTGACCGGCCCGAAGCGCACGTCGCTCGGCGAGGGCTGGTTCGTGACGACCCGCAGCACCTGGTACGTCGGTGACGAGCCGGTGGCGTCGATGCTGTTCCGCATCCTGAAGTTCCGCCCTGCCGCTGGTGCTGCACCGGATGTCATTCGCCCCAGTGTCAACCGGGACACGGAGTTCTTCTGGGCGGGCACGGCGCGCGGCGAGCTGCGGATCCAGCGGTGCGGCGGGTGTGGTGAGCTGCGGCACCCGCCGGGGCCGATGTGTCCGGCGTGCGGGGAGACGAAGCCGGAGTTCGTGGTCGCGTCCGGGCGCGGTTCGGTCTACAGCTATGTCGTGCACCATCACCCGCCGGTGCCGGGGCGGTCGCTGCCGTTCGTGGTCGCGCTGGTGGAGCTGGAGGAGGGGGTGCGGATGCTCGCCGAGCTGGTGGATGTGGCGCCGTCGTCGGTTCGGGTCGGGCTGCCGGTCGTCGCCGGGTTCGTGCGGGTCGACGACTCGTTGACGATGCCGGTGTGGCGGGCGCGATGACCAGCGTCGTTGCCGTCGGGGATGCCTTGCCGCCGTTGGTGGTCGAGGTGACGCCGACGTTCGTGGTGTCGACCGCGCTCGCGACGCGCGACTTCCAGGACGTGCATCACGACCGGGACCTGGCGGTCGCGCGCGGGTCGAAGGACATCTTCCTCAACATCCTGACCGACACGGGCCTGGTGCAGCGGTTCGTGACGGACTGGGCGGGCCCGTCGGCGTTGGTGCTACAGATCTCGATCCGGCTCGGGGTGCCCTGCTACGCCTACGAGACGCTCACCTTCACCGGTCGGGTGGTGTCGGTTTCGAACGGTGACTGCGTCGTCGAGGTGGTGGCCCGCAACAGTCTCGGCGACCATCTCACTGGGACGGTCCGGGTGACGAGATGAACTCGGCGGCGATCGTCGGTATCGGCGCGACGGAGTTCTCGAAGGACTCCGGGCGCAGCGAGCTGCAGCTGGCCGCCGAGTGCTCCCGCTCGGCGCTAGCTGACGCTGGACTTTCGCCGTCCGATGTGGACGGCATGGTGACGTTCTCGATGGACGCCAGCGCGGAGGTCGCCGTGGCGCGCGAGCTCGGCGTGCCCGCGTTGTCGTTCTTCAGCCGGATCCCGCACGGCGGCGGGGCGGCGTGCGCGGTGGTGCAGCAGGCGATGCTGGCGGTGGTGACGGGCATGGCGTCGGTGGTGCTGTGCTACCGGGCGTTCAACGAGCGGTCGGGGAGCCGGTTCGGCCGGGTGCAGGCCGCGGCGGCTGGTTCGGCTTCCTCGATGGGCATCGACAACAGCTGGCACTACCCGATGGGCCTTGGCACGCCGGCGGCCGCGGTGGCGATGTTCGCGCGGCGGTACATGCACGAGTTCGGTGCGACGTCGGCGGACTTCGGCCGGGTGGCGGTGGCCGACCGCCGGGCCGCTGCTTCGAATCCGCGCGCGTGGTTCCACGGCCGGCCGATCACGCTGGCCGACCACCAGGCGTCCCGCTGGATCGCGGAGCCGTTGCGGCTGTTGGACTGTTGTCAGGAGAGCGATGGCGGCGTCGCGCTGGTGGTGACCACTGTGGACCGTGCGCGCGACCTGCCGGTCGTGCCCGCCGTGATCGCCGCGGCGGCGCAGGGGAGCGGGCCGGACCAGTTCTCGATGAACTCGTACTACCGGCGGTCGCTGGTGGGCCTGCCGGAGATGGGGTTAGTGGCGCGGCAGCTGTGGGCGCAGTCGGGCATCGGTCCGGCTGATGTCTCGGTGGCGGTCCTGTACGACCACTTCACGCCGTTCGTGTTGGTGCAGCTGGAGGAGCTGGGCTTCTGCCCCCGAGGCGAGGCACGTCACTTCATCGCCGACGGCGCGTTGGAACTGGACGGTCGCCTGCCGCTCAATCCCCATGGCGGGCAGCTCGGGGAGGCGTACATCCACGGCATGAACGGCATCGCGGAGGGGGTCCGCCAGGTCCGCGGCACGGCGGCGAACCAGCTCCCCGACGTGTCACACGTCCTGGTGACCGCGGGGACGGGCGTGCCGACGAGCGGTCTCATCCTCACGGCATAGGCCCTCCCGGGGAGACCTTCCAGTGTTCCCGGGGCCCCGTCATGCCAGACTCGTAGGGTTCACGCGGCCGACCTGGGGGTCTGATGCACCGGCGAATTCTGGCGGCGATGGTGGCGATGGTGGCGGTTCCCGTCGGGGTCGAGTGGCTCATCGCGTACATCAAGGACGAGAACTACCAGCTCGGCCGTGCAGGGATCGTGCTCGGAGTCGTCGTTGTGGCCGCGGTGCTTGTCGGGACGTTGCAGTTCATGACACGGCGGTTGAGCCTGATCCTCGACATCGCGATGGTCGTGCTCGGCGTCGCCATCACGACCACCGGGATCTTGAGCCTGGTCGCCCGGTCGGAGCAGCGGACCGAGCTGGCCATCCTCGTGGTGTGCCTCGGTCTGGTGTTGTCCGGCGTCGCCGGCTACGCGGTGGTCCTGGACCGTACCGGCGGTGAGTTCGCACTGGTCGCCACGAGAGGGACCAGCCGCGGGAGCGTTCACCACCTGGGCGACGACAGCGCGCCGACGACGCTCACGAAGTTCCGCGCGTGCTCGCCGAGCGACGACGAGGTCGCGGAGCTGTGCCGCCCCCAGATGAACGCGGACGACCTCCATTTCGTCGGCTACTACGTTGACAACGCCTGCCGGTTCCATCTCGACGTCCTGGACGATGTCCGGCTCAACCGGTTCTTCCGCGGCGAGGGCCGCGAGCTGCGCCGACTACAGTACGAACGAGCCGGCCGGCAGCTCGAATGGGTCATGTCGAAGCTGAACGCCTACGCCAGAAGGCTCGACGGCGGGATCCTCGTCCGTACTGTGCTGGACGTCGAACAGGGTGCGCTCTACTACTACTGGATCGACCGCAACGTCTACTTGACCGGCATCACGATGAACCAGTCCAAGGTGCTCGTGACCGACGAGAAGCTGCGACGGCTCGCGAACAAGATCGGGCATCTGCCGCGTGGCGGGACCGATCAGGCCGAGCCGATTCAGCAAGTGGTGGGCTCTGACTGAGCCGGCGGGTCAGCCGGGGAGGCCCAGCAGCGATGCGAGCGACGTCGGTCGGCCGCCGGTCATGGTGAGGGTTCCGGGGAGGGCCGGCATGCCGGGCACGCCGCCGGGCACGGGGGCCGACGCCGGCGGTGGGACCGAGATCGGGCGGCCGCCGAACGGGGCGTTCTGCGAACCCCGCACGCCGATGGGGCTGCCGGGTGGTTCGGCGCAGTAGGCCTGCTGGTTCGGCGGGACGTCGCGGACGTCGTCGGCGCCGCGCTGCTTCGTGCCCTCGTAGCCGCGGGTGCACGAGAACGGGTCGTTGAACGTCAGCACCAGGCCCAGGTGTCCGGTGCCGTCCGGGTTCGCGCCCGGGGCCGTCGCCGTCACGATGGGGAACGCCACCAGCAGCTGCTCCAGCGCATCGGTGCGCGACGAGGTGATCTGTGTGGTCGTCAGCAGGTTCGCGATCACCAGGCTCAGCGAGCGGCCCGACGTCCGCAGGAAGTCGTTCACCTGCGCGGCCACCGCCGGCGCGCCGCTGATCACGCGGCGGATGTCCGGGTCCGACTTCTTCAGTTGCGCGGCCAGCAGGCGGAGGTTCTCTCCGTACGACCGGATCTGGGCGGACTGCGCTGCCTGCGTCGACAGCACCACCCGGCCGTTCGAGAGCAGTGATCCGGTCTGCGGCAGGTGCTCCGTGGCGGAAGCGGTGAGCGCTCCGGCGCCGTCCAGGAGGCGCTGCAGCGCCGGGCCCGCGTCGCGGAAGGCCTTGTCCAGCTCGTCCACCGTGGTGCGCAGCGAGTCGCGCGGCACGCTCGTCACCAGGGAGTCCAGGTTGGACAGTAACGCCTCCGGCGAGGACGGCAGGGCTGTCCGGGACCGGGGCACGACCGAGCCGTCGCCCAGGAACGGGCCCGACGCCGAACGCGGGACCAGGTCGACGTACTGCTCGCCCACGGCCGACCGGTTGGCCACCACCGCCGACGCGTTCGCCGGGATCGGGGGCGCGGAGTCGTCGATGGCGAGGATCACGTCGATGCCGTCCTCGGACAGGCGCAGCGACGACACCCGCCCCACCGTGACGCCCCGGTAGGTCACCTCGGCGTTCGCGAAGATCCCACCCGAGTCGGCGAACTGCGCGGTCACCCGGTACCCACTCGGCCACAGCAAGCGGTCCAGCCCCGCGTACGTTCCGCCGACATAGCCGATGCCGACCACGGCGATCAGCGCGAACAGGAACAGCCGGACCTTGGTCGCGCGCACCAACATCAGCGACCACCCCCGAGCAGCGACCCGAGCAGCCCCGCCAACCCACCGGCCGGCGGCACGGCCGGCGACGGCAGCACCGGCAACGGCAGCGG
>NZ_JBOHGA010000254.1:0-8092 GCF_050699915.1 Actinophytocola sp. | reverse complement strand
GTCCGGGGGGCACCGGACCGGCCGCGAGCCACTGACCTACTCGACCGCCTTCTCGTTCGGTAGGCCGTTCTCCGGCGGGCTGTCGGACGCGGCCGAGTCGTCCTCCTCGATCGGGGCGTCGCCGAGGTCCGAGACGAGGACCGGGGTGAGCTCCTCGCCGACGCCGCCCTTGATCTCCACCAGCTGCATCCCGGAGATGCCCAGGTGGCTGTCCTTCGAGAAGCGGAACGGCGCCAACGCCGGGCCCTGGAAGTCGCCACCTGCGCTCTCGACGGCCGCCACCAGGCCCTCGCGCGTCAGGTCGGGGCCGGCGGCCTGCAGCGCCTGCACGAAGGTGTACGCCTGCGACATGCCGTAGACCCGGTAGTTGGTCAGGTCCCCGTCCTTGCCGTGGGCGTCCCACACCTTCTGCCACAGCTTCATCCACGGGTCGTCCGGCACGTCCGTCCCCGGGATGTACTCGGTCGTCATCACGCCGTCGAGCAGCTGCGAGCCGTCCTTCACGGCACCCTCGGAGAAGCGGGCCAACAGCGAGCCGACCAGCGCCGGGTCGGAGCCGACGTTGCTGAAGAACCACTTCGGCTTGTAGCCCAACCGCAGCGCGACCAGCTGGCTCAGCGCCGTGTAGGACGGCGTGTTGAAGCCGAGGATCAAGTCGGCGCCCGACGCCTGCAGCGCCGCCATCTGCGGCGCCACGTCGGTGTTGCCGGACGTGTAGCGCTGCACCTCGACGATCTGGTCCTTCAGGTACCGCTGCACGCCCTTCTCGCCGTCGCGACCGAAGTCGTCGTCCTGGAGGAACAGGCCGACCTTGGCGTCGGGCATGTTCTCCTTCACGTACTCGCCGACGATCTTGCCCTCGATCTCGTAGTCGGGCTGCCAGCCGAACGTGAAGGGCTTGTCCTTGGGCGCGTCGCCCCACTGCAGCGAGCCCGAGGAGACGAACAGGTCCGGCACCTTCTCGCCGTTGAGGAAGTCGACGACCGCGCTGTGCGTCGGCGTGCCGAGCCCACTCACCATCGCGAAGATCTCGTCCTTGAGCACCAGCTCGTTGGTGACCTGGCTGGTGTTGGTCGGGTTGTAGCCATCGTCGCGGACCACGAACTCGATCTTGCGGCCGTGCACGCCGCCGTTGGCGTTGACGTAGTCGTAGTAGGCCTCGTGCCCGCTGGGGATCTCGCTGTAACCCGGCGCGGCGACCCCGGTCAGCGGGAAGTGCGCGCCGATCTTGATCGTGTCGTCGGTGACGCCGACCGTGGAGCCCTCGGCCGGCGCGTCCTCGCGCTCGTCGCCCGCGCCGCAGGCGGCCAGCAGCGCACCCGCGGTCAGGATCGTGGTGATCACCACGCCGGTTCTCGACCATCGCCTCATGTGTTGCCTCCAATGGTGCGTTTGCTGGATGACTACGAAGTCCGGCGTTCGGCGCGGCGACGACGGGCGGCGCGAAACCAGCCCACGATCCCGGCCGGGGCGAACAGCACGACGAGCACCGTCACCAGGCCGTAGATCAGCGGGGCCAGCTCCGCGGCCCGCACGTCGGACAGTCCGATGTCCTGGCCAAGGCCCGTGACGAGCTGCGGCAGGAACGTGAGTAGCGCGGCGCCGATCAGCGCGCCGACAAGACTGCCGAGTCCACCCAGGACGATCGCGGACAACAGCAGCAGCGACAGGGTCAGCGTGAACCCGCTCGGCGCGGCGATGCGCGCCGACAGCGCCATCAGCCCGCCCGCGAGCCCGGCACAGGTCGCGCTGACGACGAACGCGAGCACCCGGGCGCGACCGAGGTTGATGCCGGCCAGCTCCGCGGCCACCTCGTTGTCCCGCACCGCCCGCCAGGTTCGGCCGACCCGGCCGCGAGCGAGGTTGGCCAGCAGCACGAACGTGACGATCAGGCAGAACCAGCCGAGGTAGCCCAGGTAGCGGCTGCGGCTCATGTCCTGTCCGGTCAGGAAGAAGACCGCGTCGGCGAACCAGTCCGGGATCTCCGGCACGCCGACGTTGAGCCCCTGCTCGCCGCCGAGCGTCTCGCCGAAGTACAGCGGGATCCCGGGGATCGCCACGGCCAGCGCGAGCGTGGCGCCGGCGAGGTACGGACCGTGCAGCCGGGCGGCCGCCACCCCGACGAGCGCGCCCGCCGCGAGCGCCACGGCGGCGGCCGCGGCCAGGATCACCGCCAGCGGCAACGGGTCGCCACCCTGCAGCAGCAACGCTGCCGTATACGCGCCGATCGCCATGAACGCCCCGTGCCCCAACGAGATCTGGCCGTTCAGTCCGATGAGGATGGTCAGTCCGCCCGCGGCGATCCCGTAGTAGGCCATCGCCGCGAGCTGGCCGTTGCGGAACGCGTCGGTGCTCTCCAGTGCCACGGCGACGAGCAGCATGCCGAGCACCGCGACTCCCACGTGGCGGCGCAGCGGGGTGGCGCCGAAGTACGCGCCGACGCGCGCGAGCGGCCGTCGCGACCGGGGTGCGCGCTCGGGCGGGTGCGACGAGTTCTCCGGCGTGGTCCCGGTCGTCGTGTCGGTGTTCGTGTCGCTGGCCATGTCACACCCTCCGGGCGCGGGCGTGGGCGAACAGGCCGCCCGGGCGAACCAGCAGCACCGCCATCAGGATCCCCAGCGAGGCCAGCGGTACCAGCTCGGAGCCGACGTACCCGCTGACGAGGCTCAGCGACAGTCCGAGGATGAGCCCGCCGGCGACCCCGCCCACCGGGCTGTCGAGCCCACCGAGCACCGCGGCCACGAACCCGTACACCACCACACCGTCCATGTAGGACGGATGAACCAGCCCACCGCCGGCGATCAGCAGGCCGGAGAGCGAGCCGACGACCGCGGCGAGCGCCCAGCCGAGGGTGAGCATCCGCCCGACCCGCACGCCCAGCAGCCGCGCCACCTCCTGGTTGAACGCGGACGCGCGCATCTTGAGCCCGACGTCGGTGCCGCGGAAGAGCAGCACCAGCAGCACCATCACCGCGACCACCGACAGGATGGTGAAGATCCCGAACCCGGTGAGCGCGATCGTCGTGTCGCCGACCTCGAAGCCGCGCAGCCCGAACGGGGCGGGGAACGAGCGGTAGCGGGCGCCGAAGATCAGTGCGGCGAGCGCGTGGATCACGATGAACAGGCCGAGGGTGAGGATCACCGGGTTGATCTCGGATCTCGGGTCGACGTAGCGGATCACGAACCGCTCGACCAGTGCGCCCAGCACGAGGCCGCTGACCAGGGCGGCGACGAAGCCGAGCCAGTAGGAGAACCCGGCGTCGATGAGGACCAGGGCGATGTAGGTGGTGATCATCGCCATCGGCGCCTGGGCGAAGTTGACGATCCGGGTCGCCCGCCAGATCAGCACCAGCGCCAGCGCGAACGCGGCATAGACCATGCCCAGCGTCAGTCCGGTGAGGACGGTGGTGAACAGCTGCTGCACGAGGATCCCCTTGTCGCCGGTCAGAATCCGAGGTAGGCGTGGCGTAGCTGCTCGTCCTTCGCGAGCGCCGCGGCGTCGTCGGACACCACGAGACGGCCGAGGTTGAGCACGACCCCACGGTCCGCGATGGACAGCGCGCTGCGGGCGTTCTGCTCGACGAGAACGACGGTGAGCCCGTCGGCCCGCACGAGCGTCTTCAGCAGGTCGAAGATCTGGACCACGATGCGCGGCGCGAGCCCCAGCGACGGCTCGTCGAGCAGCAGCACGCGGGGCCGCGCCAGCAGTGCCCGTGCGATCACCAGCATCTGGCGCTCGCCGCCGGAGAGCACGTGGGCCGAGGACCGGCGCCGCTCGGCGAGGATCGGAAACAGCGAGTAGGCGCGGGCCAGGTCGTCGAGCTTGGGCCGGACGCCCCGGCCAAGCGCACCTAGTCGCAGGTTCTCCTCGACGGTCAGCTCGGTGATCACCCCGCGACCCTCGGGGACGTGGGCCAGCCCGATCTTCGCCATGCTCTCCACCGGGACGGTGGCCAGGTCCCGACCGGCGAGCGTGACGCGGCCGCGGGTCGGCCGGACGAGCCCGGAGATCGTCCGCAGCAAGGTCGACTTGCCGGCGCCGTTCGCGCCGAGCACCGCGGTGATCTCGCCCTCGGGAGCCTCGAAGCTCACCCCGTCGAGCGCGGTCACCGGGCCGTAGCTGGCCGCCAGGTCCGTCACGGTCAGCATCACGGCCTCCCGAACGGCTCGGCGGGCTCTTCGGCGGGCTCTTCGGCGGGCTCTTCGGCGGGCTCTTCGGCGACGCCTTCGCCGACGTCCTCGCCCAGGTAGGCGGCCAGCACGGCGGGGTGCTCGCGGACGTGGTCGGGCCCGCCGCGCGCGATCACCTTGCCGAAGTCGAGCACCACGATGTCGTCGCAGACGCTCATCACGAGGTCCATGTGGTGCTCGACGAGCATCACCGACATCCGGTCGGTCAGCCCGCGGATGAGCTCGCCGATCTCGGCCATCTCGTCGTCGGCGAGCCCGCTGGCCGGCTCGTCCAGCAGCACCAGGTCCGGCTCGCCGGCCAGCGCCCTGGCCAGCGCAACCCGCTTGCGGACCGGGTAGGGCAGGCTCGCGGGCAGCCGGCCCGCCAGGTCGGCGACGCCGAGCTCGTCCAGCACCGCCAGCGCCCGGGTGCGCAGTGCCCGCTCCTCGCGAGTGTGGCTGGGCAGTGAGAACAGCGAGGACCAGAACGAGGTGCGCGCGTGTCGGTTGGCCCCGACCATGACGTTCTCGAGCACGGTCATGTGGTCGAACAGGCCGAGGTCCTGCAGGCTGCGGGAGATGCCGAGGCCGGCGAGCTGGTGCGGGCGCAGTCGGGTCAGCCGCTCGCCGCGCCACCGCAGCTCGCCCGTGTCCGGCTGGACGAAGCCACAGGCGACGTTGAACAGGGTCGTCTTGCCGGCGCCGTTGGGCCCGATCACGCCCAGCACCTGGTTCGGGGCGACCTCGAGAGTGACGTCGGACAGCGCGACGAGACCGCCGAAGGTCACGGAGATCCCGGACATCTCGAAACCCGGTGCTGTGGCGGCAGTTCCGTCGACGTCCGGCAACGCGCGGCTCCCTACACTGGGCTGTGTGGTGGGCACCACTTTGGTCGCGGAGCACGACGAGTGACATAGGCGCCTCGCACAAAATCACTCGTGCGAACCGACTCAATTCGGTCTAGAAGGCTGGTACATCTGTGCTCCGGAGTGCGAGGCTTCCCGGCATGGACGTGGCGCACAGACGCGCGGCGGACCCGCCACCGCGGGTGCCACCGCCCACGCCTGCGATGGAACGGGAGATCCAGCACGCCTGGGCGTCGCTGATCGACCAGGCGGACGCGATCGCCGACGACATCACGCTGACGCTGCTCGAGCGCGACCCGTACTGGTCCGAGCAACGGCCGGCCCGGCAGGCCGACCTGCGGGCGAGCATCCGGGAGCACATCCGCCGCGGCATCGAGGCGATGGCCGGCCGGGCCGACCCCGAGCACAAGGCGAGCGACGTGTGGCGGGAGACCGGGCGGTTGCGGGCGCGCCAGGGCGTGCCGATGGACCGGGTGCTCAACGCGTACACACTCGGCACGCGCACCCTGTGGGAGGCGCTGCTGCGGCAGGGCTGGGGGGACAAGCTCAACGAGCACCTGCTCGTCGTCGCCGGCCAGAAGCTGTGGGCGGCGCTGGACGTGCAGAACGCGATCCTGGTCGACGCCTACCGGCGGGAGAGCAACCGGCTGCAGCGACAGAACCTGCAGCGGCAGCAGAGTTTTCTCGACGGGCTCGTGGAGGGTCGCGGCGCGGACCCGGAGTTCGCCCGGGAGGCGCGCGAGGAGCTGGGCATCGGGCCGGACGAGGCCGTGGTGTGCGTGGTGGCGCCGTTCAACGATCCGCTGGACGAACCGCTGCGGGCGCCCGAGGACCGGCTGGAGCGGGTCGGGCTGAGCTCGCACTGGCACGTGCGCGGCGGGAACTTCTTCGGGCTGATCCCGAGTGGCGCGCTCACCGTGTCCCAACTGGTCGAGGCCCTCGATCCGTGCGTCGCGGGCCGCGTAGGGCTCGCGCCGTGCACCGACGGCCTGGCCGGCTTCGCGACGGCCTACCAGCTGGCGTCCCGAACGGCCGAGTCCCTGCCTCGCGGCACGCAGCGGCTGGTCCCACTCTCGGACCGGCTGCCGGAGGTGCTGCTGGCCGGCAGCCCGGAGGTGCTGCCGGTGCTGATCGCGGAGACCGTCGGCCCGCTGCTGCACCAGCCGGCGCAGCTGTCGGAGACGCTGCTGGACACGCTGGCGGCGCTGCTGGTGACCGACGGCTCCCCCACTCATGCGGCGGAAGCCCTGTTCTGCCACCGGAACACGGTGATCTACCGGATGAAGCAGATCGAGTCCCTCACGGGCCGCAGCCTGCAGCGACCACAGGACAAGCTCGAACTGGCACTCGGCCTACTGGCCACCGGCCGAGGCGTCAACGGCCGCTGACCGCCCAGACCGCGGATCCGTCTACTTCGGACTGAGCAGCAGGGCATCGGTCGGCTGGTGGACGGCGAAGAGTCCGAGCGGCTGGTCGACTCCTGGCCGCCGTGCTGAACAACGGTCGGCTGGCCAGGGCTCAGCGGTGGGACTTCATGGCGATCAGGTGTTCCAGCAGGGCCGCGAGCACGGCCTTGCTCGACTCGCGGTGGCGGACGTCGCACTGGATGATCGGGACGTTGGTGTCCAGGTCGGTCGCCTCGCGGACTTCGTCCACTGTGTACAGTTGTTCGCCGTAGAAGTTGTTCACCGCGAGGATGAACGGGATGCCGCGGCGCTCGAAGAAGTCCACCGCGGCGAAGCAGCCGTCGAGTCGACGGGTGTCGGCGATCACCACGGCGCCCAGCGCGCCCAGCGCCAGCTCGTCCCACATGAACCAGAAGCGCTCCTGGCCCGGCGTGCCGAACAGGTAGAGGATCAGCGACTCGTTGACGGTGATGCGCCCGAAGTCCAGCGCCACGGTGGTGGTGTTCTTGCCCTCGACGCCGGCGAGGTTGTCCACTCCCCCGCTGATCGCGCTGATCATCTCCTCCGTGCGCAGCGGCGGGATCTCGCTCACCGAGCCGACGAGCGTGGTCTTGCCGACGCCGAACCCTCCGGCGATCAGTACCTTCAGCGCCGACGTCCCGAGCGACGCCTGCGCCGGTGTCTCAGAGCCTACGGATGCCATCTAGTACCGCCTGCAGGGTTTTCATGTCCGGGGTCTCCGTGTTCATCGGGCCGGGAGGCGAGCTGAAGATCAGCAGCCCTTCCTCGATCAGGTCTGCGACGAGGATCTTGATCACGCTGAGCGGCAACCCGAGCTTCGCGCTGATCTCCGCGATCGACAGCGGGAACCGGCAGATCCGCAGGATCTGGATGTACTCCGGCTCCATCGCCGCGTTCTCGTAGGCCCTGGTCACCACGAGCGTGATCAGGTTGAGGTCGTGCCGGGCGGACTTGGTACGGCCACGCGTCACGGCATACGGCCGCACCAGAGGACCGGCATCGTCGTCGTACCAGGAATCCCGACCGTGCTTCATGGTCTGCGCGGTCACAAATTGCCGGGCACACGCGGCTGCGCGACCAGGTACTTGCCGACCTTCTTGACCATCAGATTCATCTCGTAGGCGATCATGCCGATGTCCGCGTCGTCGGACGCCACCAGCGCCAGGCACGCCCCGCTGCCCGCGGCCGTCACCACCAGGAAGGCGTGATCCAGCTCCACGACCGTCTGCCGGACCTGTCCTCCGCCGAAATGCCGCCCGACGCCGCGGGCGAGGCTCTGGAACGCGGACGCCATCGCCGACAGGTGCTCGCTGTCCTCCCGGTTCAGACTCCGGGACCGGCCCACGCACAGCCCGTCCGTGGACAGCACCACCGCGTACTGCGCACCGACCGCCCGCACGACCAGGTCGTCGAGCAACCAGTTCAGGTCACCCGAATTGGACTCGTCCATGACACCCCTGTCTTGGTCCACTCGACGTCAACCACAGCTGGACGGCGGCTCACGGGGCCGCACGCCCTTCGCGGGTACCGCGCAGGAACGCGGCCATCCGGTTGCGCGCCCGCTCGGCCGACGGCACCGCGTCGCCCTCGTCGGGCACGCTCGGCTCCGCCGGGCCGGCCGCATCGGCCG
>NZ_JBOHGA010000253.1:0-8147 GCF_050699915.1 Actinophytocola sp. | reverse complement strand
GGGTTGGACACCCGGCCGGCCGACCCTACCCCCAGTCGTGGAAGGTCTCAGCCGATCAGCGAGATCAGCATCGCCACGAGGTCTGCAACCACGTGTGACTCCATCTCTCCGGTTCCTCTCGTCCCGACTGCCCAGATGCCCATCCGACACCCGGGTCGACGGTCGCCGGCGAATTCCCCGACTACCCCGACAAAACGGAGGCTCACACGGGCAAGAGAATCCATCTGCGTCACGTGACACACAGCTCTGGAATTGTCCGAACGGGCTAGAACCTGACATTTGGACAAATACTGGTCAGCGCCGGCAGATATCCAACCGAGATGAACCTCGGCTTAATTCGCATGGAATGTACCCCGGAATTCAGGGCCTGTCATGGCACCGGCGGAACATGCGGGAGCCGTCCCACTTCGGAGCTGAAGGGGACGGCTCCCGGCTACCGGACGGCGGCCGTCGTGGGCGAGCACCGCGACAGGCTCGCGTCGGCACGAGGCCACCATCCGGGCGGGGACACCGGGTCTACCGCGTACTCCCCCGAGTCACGGTCCTCACGGTGTCCTCCTCTGTTCGGCGCGCACCGGGCACAACTATGCGGCACGTCGACGCGAGAGGCGACCGATTTACTCAGCCGGCGAGGATCTGGTCCAGGCCCGTCGCCACGACGCGCTGGGCGTCCTCGCGGTACTTGAGCACCGCGCCCAGGGTGGCCGCCGCGGCAGCCGCGTCCAGCTCGGTGCGACCCAGCGCGCCCAGCGCCTCCGCCCAGTCGATGGACTCCGCCACCCCGGGCGGCTTGAGCAGCTCCACTTCGCGCAGCCGCCGCACCGCGCTCGCCACCTGAGTGGCCAGCTCCGCGGACAGTCCCGGCAGCCGGCGGCGCAGGATCGCCACCTCGCGCGCGAGAGCCGGGTGCTCCAGCCAGTGGTACAGACAGCGCCGCTTCAGCGCGTCGTGCACCTCGCGGGTCCGGTTCGACGTGAGCACGACCAGCGGCGGCACCGTCGCGCGCACCTCGCCGAGCTCCGGCACCGTCACCGCGCTCTCCCCGAGCACCTCCAGCAGGTACGCCTCGAACTCGTCGTCGGCGCGGTCGACCTCGTCCACCAGCAGCACGCACGGCGACTCCTCCAGCGCCCGCAGGAGCGGCCGGGCCAGCAGGAACCGCCGGCTGTACAGCGACCGCTCCGCCTCCTCGGAGTCCAGCGAACCGTGTGAGGCGGCCTCGAGCGCGCGCAGGTGCAGCAGCTGGCGGGGAAAGTCCCAGTCGTAGAGCGCCTGGGTGAAGTCGATGCCCTCGTGACACTGCAGCTTGATCAGCCGCACGTCGAGCGCCTCGGCGAGCGCGGTCGCGAGCGAGGTCTTGCCCGTGCCCGGCTCGCCCTCGCAGAACAGCGGCCGCCCCAGCCGCAACGCGAGGAACGCCGCCGTCGCGACTCCCTCGTCCGCCAGGTAGCCGACCCGCTCGAGCGAGCCCGCCAACTCCGCCGGCGAGCCCACCGGCGCCCACGACGCGTCCACCACACCTGAAAGCCTACGGGTAAGGGAGATCGCCTGACCCGAAACCGGGGTCCGGCCAGGGTCGATCCCGGATGCCGGGCGCCCGCGCACCGGCGAGGCTGGACTCATGAACGACACAGACACCGACACCCGCCCCGTCCGCACGCTGCGCCGCAGCCGCTCCGACCGCATGGTCGCCGGCGTGTGCGGCGGCATCGCCACCACGCTCGGCGTCGACGCCGCCCTCGTCCGCATCGGCCTGGTCGCGGCCACGCTGCTCGGCTTCGGCACCGGCGCCGTCCTCTACCTGGTCTGCTGGCTGGTGATGCCCGAGGAGTGAGGCCAATACAGTGACGGCCGTGACCGAGGACAGCCGAACCGTCTCCCGCCTCGGCACGGCCCGCGCGCTCGTGTTGCTGGCCGCCGTGCTGGCGTTCGTCGCGAGCGCGCTCGGCTGCCTCGTCGTCCTCGCATTCGGCCCAGCGGTCCTCGGCCGGTCCGGGCTGACCGGCACCGCGGTGCTCGCGGCCGCCGTGTGCACCTTCGTCGTCCTCGTCTCCGGGATCGCCGCCAGCCTGCTCGCGGTGCGCGCCCGATCCGTGCGGGCCGTGCTCGGCCGCGGGTTCGGCGTCCTGCTCGCGGGCGTCATCCTCGGCCTCGGCGCGCTGCTGCTGCTCGTCTCCGGCGGCTCGGGATGAACCCGCCGGTAACCACCCGAATGGCCCGTATCTGGCCACTCCGGTCACGCTCTTGACTACCGAGACGACCTATAGCTTGAGTAGGCCCGACGGGCAGTCAGAAATACGCGGAGACGCGAGGGCATGGGGGTTGGCACGATGGACCTGGAGCCATCTGGAACTCAACCCACGGAGCGGGGTGGGACGCGGTGACCGAACTGCAGACCACGAGCGTGGCCAAGCCCTGGGAGGGGCTCGACGGACGGGACCGGCACGCGGCATGCATGATCGCCGCGCAGCAGGGTGACCGCACGGCCTTCGACATCCTCGTCGCCGAGCTCTCGCCGCTGGTATGGCACGTGGCGCGCAGCAACGGCCTGGACCGGGCCAGCGCGGAGGACGTGGTGCAGACCGTGTGGCTGGCGCTGCTGCGCCACATCGACCGGCTCTCCGAGCCGCGAGCGCTGGCCGGCTGGCTGATCACCACCACCCGCCGCGAGGCGCAGCGGGTGGCGCACCGCGGGCCCGGCCACATCGAGCTGTCCACAGAAGTAGCCGATCAGCTGCCGACCACCGACCCGTCGCCCGAGCACCTGGTGCTCCGCGACGAGCGGGACCGGCAGATCTGGTCGGCGTTCCACAAACTGACGCAGCGCTGCCAGGAGCTGCTGCGGCTGACCGTCCTCGCCGGCCGCGCGGAGTACCGCGCCGTCGCCGAGGCGCTGCACATGCCGCACGGCAGTATCGGACCGACCAGAGGGCGCTGCCTCAACAATCTGCGCACCTTGTACAACGGGGACAGTGGATCATGAGAACTCACCACCCAGACGACGAGCTGATGACCCAGGTGGCCCGGCTGGTGAACGAGCTCGATCCCATGCCACCCGGCCTGGTGGAGCGCGCCCAGTTCGCGCTCGCCCTCGATGACATCGACAACGTCGACATCGAGGTCGCCCGGTGGGCCGACAACCGCACGCTGACCGGCGTGCGGGGCGGTCTGCCCGGCACGATCACGTTCTTCGTCGGGGACCTGACCGTCATGGTCAACGTCACCCGCACGGGTGAGCGGCAACGCATCGACGGCTGGCTGGTTCCGGCCGGCGCACACGGCGTCGAGGTCCGCGTCGCCGAGCACGGCTCGTCGACCACCACCGCCGACGAGGGCGGCCGCTTCGTCCTCACTGAGGTGCCGCGCGGAACCACCCAGCTGTTGGTGCGCATGAACGCTGAGCAGTCACGGACGGTCGTGACCCCAACTGTCGACTTGTAGCCCGAACGGCCCCTCATACTCCATTTGGCAGATATTGTCTGTATCTCGCTGTGGTCGCTTGCCTCTTGTCAAGGTGAGGACGCAGACGTCTGCTGAAAGGGGAGTACAGCAATGTCCGAGCAGCCTGCCACGACAGGCCCGAAGCCCCCGGTCGACCCGCGCCAGAGGTGCGCGAAGTGCGGTTCCACCGACCATCCGACCGGCTACCACGAGGGCAGCATCGCCCCGGCCGGTGGTGGTGTCTCACCGAAGGGCTACCACGAGGGCAGCATCGCCGGCGAGAGCCTCGGCGAGAAGCTCGCCGACGCTGAGGGGCAGCACGACAACAGCGCGCCTCGCAGCAACTGACCGCCGTACCGCAACAGCACACCGCGACATGCCCTCACCTGCTGGACAGGTGGGGGCGGCGGTGTGCTGCCATTGACCCATGCCCCGTGCGCGCGACCGACGTGCTCCGCAGCCGCGACCGGGCCGACTCGCAGCCGCCAACGGCGATGCGATCGGCGCCAGTGTCGAGGCGGCAGCCGAGTTACGTCACCGGGCGGTCGAGGTCGCGGCCGGGGCCCGTCCCGCCGCGGCCGTCAAGCTGCTGCGCCGGGCGCTGCGCATGCTCCCCGTCGACTCGAAGGACCTCGGTGCGATCACGGTCCGCACCCGGATCCTGCTGTCGATGGCGTACGTACAGGCCGAGACCGGGCCGATCACCGACGGACTCGTGCACCTGGGCACCGCGCGCAGCCTCGTCAACGGCATGCCCGACAGCCCGCACAAGCTCGCGCTGCTCGGGGTCGCCAACCAGCAGCACGCGCTGATCCTGCTGCGTGCCGGGCACGTCCACGAGGCGATCGAGCTTTTCGACGAGGCCATCCCGCTGCACGAGCGGACCCTCGGCGGCCCAGCCGGCGACCCGGAGAACCTGGCCCGGGCGTACATGAACCGCGGTCTCGCCTACATCTCGGCGAGCAAGCCGGGGCCGGCCGAGGCGGACGCGCGGCGCTGCATGGCCCTGTCCGCCGAGCACGGGCTGTCGCTGCTGGCCGCGAAGGCCGAGGGAAACCTGGGCGAGATCGCCCAGCTCGGCGGCGTCATCCCGGACGCGCTGCGCTACTTCGAGGGCGCCGAGCGGGCGTTCCGCGAGCTCGCCCCCGGGCTGGTGCCACGCACCAAGATCGACCAGGCTCGCTCGTTGCTCGCCGCCGGGCTCGCCGACGAGGCGGCTCGTCATCTCGACGAGGCGCTGCCCGAGCTGCGTGAGCACCGGATCGGCCAGGATCTCGCCGAGGCGGAGGTGGCGCGTGCCGCGGCCGCGCTGCTGCAGGGCGACCTGACGGCCGCCAAGCAGCTGGCCGCGTCGGCGCGCAGCCACTTCCTGAAGCGGGGCAGCGGTCCGTGGGCCGACGTCGCCGCGCTGACCCGGCTGCGCGCCGAGGTCGAGGCGGCGCTCACCGGGGAGACGAGCAACGCCACCCCGGCCCGGGCGGCCGCGCTCGCCGAGAAGCTGTTCGTCGCCGGGCTCACCGACGAGGCCGCGATGGCGACGATGCTCGCGGTCCGCCTCGCGCTGCGCCGGCGCGGCGTCGAGGCGGCCGAGGAGCTGCTGGAGCAGGTTCCGGCGCTCAGCAAGATCGCGCCGATCGACCACCGGATGCTGCTGCGGCTGTGTCGGGCGGAGGTGGCGCTCGCCCGCGGCCAGAGCCGGCGCGTGCTGGCGCAGGCGAAGGCCGGGCTGACCGAGCTCGGCGCCGTCCGCGACCGGATGGGCGGACTGGACCTGGTGTGCGGCACCGCGGTCCACGGCTTCGAGCTCGCCCGGCTCGCGGTGAACCTCGTCCTGGACAGCGCGCGGTCCGACGCCGACGGCCGCCGGCTGCTCGACTGGCAGGAGCGCACCCGGGCGCAGGTGTACCGCTACGAGCCGCAGCCCGCGATCGACGACCCGGAGCTCGCGGCCGCGGTGACCGAGCTGCGGACC
The DNA here is from genome assembly GCF_050699915.1 of Actinophytocola sp. Classification (GTDB taxonomy): domain Bacteria; phylum Actinomycetota; class Actinomycetes; order Mycobacteriales; family Pseudonocardiaceae; genus Actinophytocola. The sequence goes on along the minus strand of NZ_JBOHGA010000253.1, from coordinate 2,734 downwards.
GTGACCCGGACCGTCCAGCAGTACCGGCTGGAGCGGCGGCCGACCGCGCACCTGGAGCGGCGGATCTCCGCGCTGCAGCGCGAGGTGAGCCGGCTGGGCTGGCACACGAGCCACTGGGGAAAGCCGCGGCCGGTGTGCACGTCGGACGAGGTCATCGACCGGCTCGGAGACCGCACGATGATCAGCTTCGCCGGGCCGGGCGAGGACTTCGCGGCGGTGGTCGTCAGCGGCGGGCGGACGCGGCTGTTCCGGCTGGGCCGCCAGGCCGAGGTGCTCGAGATCGCCCGGCAGCTGCACGCCGACCTGGACGCGCTCGCGCCGGACGACCTGATCGCGCCGCTGGTCAACGCCGTCTCGCAGTCGGCGCTGAGCCGCATCGAGGCCCTGGACCGGCGGCTGTTCGGCGACGGCGGCATCCCCATGTCACTGCTCGAGGACCGCGAGCTCGTCGTCGTGCCGTTCGGCGGCCTGTACTCGGTGCCGTGGGAGTCGCTGCCGACACTTCGCGGGCGCGCGGTTTCGGTCGCGCCTTCGGCGACCGCGTGGGTGTCCGCCGCGGAGGCGTCGACGACGCAGGGCCGGGTGGTGCTCGTGTGCGGGCCGGATCTGCCGGAGGCGGTGTCCGAGCTCGACCAGCTCGCGGCCGTGTACCCGGACGCGATCGTGCTGGACGGCGAGCGGGCCACGAGCGCGGCGGTGCTGTCCGCGATGGACGGTGCGAAGCTCGTGCACATCGCCGCGCACGGCACGCACGAGCCGGCGAACGCGCTGTTCTCCCGGCTGGAGCTGGCCGACGGCGGGCTGCTCGCGCACGAGGTCGCCCGGCTGCACCGGCCGCCGGAGCACATCGTGCTGGCGGCCTGCGAGCTGGCGCTGTCGCACATCCGGCCCGGCGACGAGCCACTCGGGTTCGCCGGTGCGATGCTGGCCAGCGGCTCGCGGACGGTGGTGGCGGCGGTGAACCGGGTCGGGCACCGGTCGGCGGCGCTCACCATGACCGACTACCACCGCAGGCTCGCGAACACGAGCTCCGCGATCGACCTCGCCGAGACGATGACGGACTACCACCGCAGGCTCGCGTCCGGCACCCGGCCGGCCCGCGCCCTCGCCGAGGCGACTGCCGCGGACCCGCTGCGCCGTCCGTTCATCCTGCTCGGTGCGGGATAACGAGGCGTTTGCGTAAAGATCGTCGGCAGATGACCATTGGTCCATCGGCGCGACGAGGGGCAGGTCAACGATGTGGAGTGATCCGCGCTTCCTGACGCACCTGATCTCCGTGCCGCTGTTCACCGGCGTCATCGGCTACATCACCAACTGGACCGGCGTGCTCATGCTGTTCCAGCCGATGCGGTTCCACGGCCTGCGGGTGCCGGGCCTGCGGTTCCTGTACCCCTACCTGCCGCGACGGGTGCAGGTTATCCCGGCGATCACCCACGACGGGCGGTTCGGCTGGCAGGGCATCATCCCGTCGCGGGTGTCCAAGATGGCCAGCATCTCGGTGGACAAGGCGCTGCTGAAGGTCGGCGGCATCGCCGACTTCTATCGTGAGTTCGAGCCGGACAAGATCGCCGACCACATCGCGGCCACCGCGCGCGGCGAGATCCGGTCGGTGGTCGAGCGGATCATGGAACGCGAGCACCCGCGCCTGTGGCACGACCTGCCGCCGGTGGTGCGCGAGGCCGTGCACGTGAGGATCCAGGAGCGGCTGCCGTCGATCGTGCGTGGGCTGACCGAGCAGATCGGCGAGCACATCGAGGACCTCATCGACGCGAAGCTGCTGGTGATCCGGCACTTCGAGGAGCACCCGGAACTGATGAACGACATGTTCCGCGAGGTCGGGCGCAAGGAGCTGAGGTTCATGCAGAACTTCGGCTTCTACCTCGGGTTCCCGTTGGGCGTCGGGCTGGTGTTCATCATCGAGGCGGTGCCGCAGTGGTGGGTGCTGCCGTTCGGCGGGGCGGTGATCGGCTGGGTGGCGAACTGGATCGGCATCAAGCTGATCTTCGAGCCGGTCTTCCCGCGGCGCGTCGGCCCGTTCCGTTTCCATGGGCTGTTCCTGCGCCGCCAGCCCGAGGTGAGCGACGTGATGGCGACGATCATCGCCGACGACATCATCAACATGCGCAACATCGGTGACGAGTTGCTGTTCGGCCCACGCTCGGACCGGACCCGCCAGATGCTGGAGACCTCGCTCCGGCCGGCGATCGACAGCGAGGTGGGTTTCGCCCGCTCGGCGGTGCGGGTCGGCATGGGGACCGAGCGGTACGACCGGATCCGCGACGCGGTGGCGAGCGAGGCGGTCGAGTTCGCGACGGCGTTCAGCGACACGGAGTTCGGCAAGCAGCAGGCGGTCAAGATCAACCGATTCGTGGCGCGGCAGATGCGCCAGCTGCGGTACGACGAGTTCAACGAGCTGCTGCGCTCGGCGATCAAGCAGGACGAGTGGCTGCTGTTCGTGCATGGCGGGGTGCTCGGCATCGGTGCCGGGCTGATCCACCTGGTGATCTTCGGAGTGTGACATGGAATTCCTCGATGAGGGCGCCGGCATGCTGCGCGTGGCGGTGAACGCCGGCTGGACCACCGCGCAGTGGATGACGCGCACGACCGTCCACACAGGAACTCGCGTGGTGCGCGGCCTGGCGGCGGGCGAGTCCCCGGTCTCGATCGCGGCGGCGCTGGGTGCGGAGCTGCGGTCCGCCGCGTCGGCGCTCGGCGCGCCCGCCCCGCCCGAGCC
>NZ_JBOHGA010000252.1:0-8192 GCF_050699915.1 Actinophytocola sp. | reverse complement strand
GCTTCGAGCTGGCCCGCGTGCTCGCCCGGCGCCGGCGGCCGGGCGACCGGGCGGAGGCCACCGCGCTCGCCGCGTCGGCCGGTGCGGAAGCCACCCGGCTCGGCATGGCTCCGCTGCGTAGCCGGTGCGAGGCGCTGGCCGCGTCGCTGTCCGGGACGGCGCCCGGCCCACTCACCAAGCGCGAACGGGAGATCGCCGTGCTCGTGTCGCAGGGCCTGACGAGCCGGCAGATCGCGGCGGCCGCGCACATCTCGGAGCGGACCGCGGAGAACCACGTGCAGCACATCCTCGACAAGCTCGGGTTCGCCAACCGCGCACAGATCGCCGCGTGGGTGGTCGCGAGCCGGCCGGAGATGAGTACCTCGGCTGAGTAGTCGTCACGACGCGGCGCGGACCGTCCCAAGGCGACGCTTCGGGCATGACCACCGCGACCGAACGCCGCACCCTCACCGCCCTGCGCGCCGCCTGGCTCTACGACGGCACCGCCGCCACCCTGACTCCCGACCCGGTCGTCGTCCTCGACGGCGCCACCATCGTCTCCGTCGAGTCGAACGGGGACGTGCCCGCCGGCGCGAGGATCGTGGACCTCGCCGGCGCGACACTGCTGCCCGGTCTCGTCGACACCCACGTGCACCTGGCATTCGACTCCAGCGCGGATCCGGTCGCGAGCCTCGCCGGCCGCGACGACGAAGCCGCGCTCGCCGCGATGACCATCGCGGCCCGGCAGGCCGCGTGCGGCGGCGTCACCACCGTGCGCGACCTCGGCGACCGCGGCTACCTCAGCCTCGCGCTGCGGGACGGCGCCGACCCGACGCTGCCCACGATCGTCGCCGCCGGCCCGCCGGTCACCACACCCGGCGGCCACTGCCACTACCTCGGCGGCGCGGTCACCGGTGCCGAGGCCGTGCGTGCCGCGGTCCGCGAGCACGCCGAGCGCGGCGTGGACGTCGTCAAGATCATGGCCAGCGGCGGCCACCTGACTCCCGGCACCCGGCCCGACCTCCCGCAGTTCGGCCTTGACGAGCTGCGCGCCGCGGTCGACGAGGCACACCGGCACAGCCTGCCGGTCACCGCGCACGCCCACGGCACGCCGGCCGTCGCCCAGGCGATCGAGGCCGGTGTCGACGGCCTCGAGCACGTCTCCTTCATGACGCAAGACGGCGTCGACCCGGCTCCCGAGCACCTGGTCCAGGCGATCGTCGACCGCCGGATCACGCTCGGCATGACGCTCGGCATCGCCCCCGTGCCCGACGCCACGATCCCGCCGGGCATGGCCGCGCGACTCCCGGCGCTGGTCGCCAACAGCCGCCGGCTGTACGAGGCCGGCGCGCGGATGAACGCCGGCACCGACGCGGGCATCGGCCCGATCAAGCCGCCGGACGTGCTGCGCTTCGCGATCGCCCAGCTCGGCATGCTCGGCATGTCGCCGGTGCAGGCCCTGCGAGCCAGCACGTCACACGCCGCCGCGGTGTGCGGGCTCGGCCACCGCAAGGGCCGCCTCGAGCCCGGCTACGACGCCGACGTGCTCGCCGTCGACGGCGACCCACTCGCCGATCCCGCCGCGCTGCACCGGATTCTCGCCGTCTACGTCCGCGGCGAGCGCGTCACGGCGGAACCGAGATGACCGCCGCGACCGCCACCGGCACGCGGTTCGCCGGCGCCGCCCGGACGAGGGTCGACCTGCTCACGGTCGTGTTGCTGCCGACGGGCTTCGCCGCCCTGACCGTGGCGCTGTTCGCGAACCGTCAGGGGAGTCGCGCCCATCCAGCGCGGCCCCGGCGAGGCCGATCGCCCGATTGACGCGGGCGGATCCGCGGGCAGAGTTGTTGTGCCGCACCTCCGCCCAACCGGGCCCAGCGTCGGGAGTCGCCGTGACGAACAAGAGTCGCCGGGCACTGGCCGGCCCCGCAGTACTGATCGCCGCCCTGACCGCCGCGATCGCGTTGACCCCGGCGGTCCCCGCCGGGGCCGACCACACCGCCGCGCCGGAGACGGTGTCGGTGCCGGGCACGCACAGCAGCGAGATGGGCTGCCCCGGTGACTGGCAGCCGGACTGCGCGCAGGCCCGGCTCGGCCTCGACGCGGCGGACGGCGTGTGGAAGGGCACGTTCGGGCTGCCGGCCGGCGAGCACCAGTACAAGGCCGCGATCAACGGCACCTGGGACGAGAACTACGGCGCCGGCGGGGTGGCCGGTGGGCCGGACGTCTCCTACACGTCCGACGGCGGACCCGTCTCCTTCTACTACGACGCCACGACCCACTGGGTGACCAGCGACGCGGAGGGTCCGATCGTCACCGCGCCCGGCAGCTTCCAGAGCGAGCTGGGCTGCCCGGGCGACTGGGCGCCGGACTGCATGCGCTCCTGGCTGCAGGACCCGGACGGCGACGGCGTCCTCACCTACTCGACGACCGCCATCCCGGCCGGGCAGCACGAGGTCAAGGTGGCGCACGGGCTGTCATGGGCGGAGAACTACGGCGCCGGCGGCGCGCGGGACGGCGCGAACATCGGCTTCGCGGTGGCGCAGGACGGCGACCCCACGTCGTTCTCCTACGACCTGGCCACGCACGTGCTGACCGTCTCGGCCGGACTCGCCCCGCCGGACCTCAAGGCCGCCCGAGCCCAGTGGCTTCGCCGCGACGTGATCGCGCTCGACCTGCCCGACGACACCACCGGCTGGACCTTCCGCCTGCACCACGCCCCCGAGGGCGGGCTGGTGGCCACACCGGACGGAGTCAGCGGGGACGCGCTGCCGCTGGACCTGGCCGAGCTGCCCGCGGAGCTCCGGGAGAAGTACCCGCATCTGGCCACCTACGAGGCACTCCGCGTCCCCGGCGCGAACCTCGAAGACCTGCTCACCGGGCAGGTAGCGGTCGCCGCCTACGACGACGACGGCAGGCTGGCCGACGCGACCGGCGTGCAGCTCCCCGGCGTGCTCGACGACCTGTACGCCAACGACCAGCGGCTCGGGCCCGTGTGGCGCCACGGCCGGCCGTCGCTGGCGCTGTGGGCGCCCACCGCCAAGCGGGTCGGCCTCGTACTCGACGGTCGCCGGGTCCCGATGACCCGTGACGGCGACGGCGTCTGGCACGCGAGGGGGGAGCGCGGGGCACGGTACGCGTTCGAGGTCACCGTGTACGTACCCGCGCTCGACGAGGTCGTCACCAACGTCGTGACCGACCCGTACTCGCTGGGCCTCACCACCAACGCCGAACGCTCGGTCCTGGTCGACCTCGACGACCGGAGCCTGAAACCCCAAGGCTGGGACAGGCTGCGCAAGCCGCGGCTCGCCCAGCCGGAGGACTCCACGATCTACGAGCTGCACGTGCGCGACTTCTCCGCCTCCGACGTGACCGTGCCGCCGGCCCACCGCGGCACGTACCTGGCGTTCGAGCACCGGAACAGCGCCGGCATGCGTCACCTGCGCGACCTCGCCGACGCGGGCCTCAACTCCGTGCACCTGTTGCCCACCAACGACATCGCCAGCATCGAGGAGCGCCGCTCCGCGCAGCAGACCCCGCCGTGCGACCTCGAGTCGTTCGGCCCGGCCGCCGAGGACCAGCAGGCGTGCCTCGACCCGATCCGCGACACCGACGGCTTCAACTGGGGTTACGACCCGCTGCACTACACCACCCCGGAAGGCTCCTACAGCACCAACCCGGACGGCACGACCCGCACCCGCGAGCTCCGCGAGATGGTGGGCGCGCTCAACGGCGCGGGGCTGCGCGTGGTGATGGACGTGGTCTACAACCACACCCCGGCCGCCGGACAGGACGCGAACTCGGTCCTGGACCGCATCGTGCCCGGCTACTACCACCGGCTGTCCGCCACCGGCGCGGTGGAGACGTCCACCTGCTGCTCGAACACCGCGACCGAGCACCGCATGATGGGCAAGCTGATGGTCGACTCCGTCGTCACCTGGGCGCGGGAGTACAAGGTGGATGGTTTCCGCTTCGACCTGATGGGGCACCACGCCAAGGCCGACATGCTCGCCGTGCGGCGGGCGCTGGACTCGCTGACGCCGCGCGAGGACGGAGTGGACGGCAAGCGCGTCTACGTCTACGGCGAGGGCTGGAACTTCGGCGAGGTGGCCGACGACGCCCGCTTCGTCCAGGCCACCCAGCTGAACATGGCGAACACCGGGATCGGCACGTTCTCCGACCGGCTGCGCGACGCCGTGCGCGGCGGCGGCCCGTTCGACGAGGACCCGAGGATCCAGGGCTACGCGTCGGGGCTGTTCACCGATCCCAACGGCGCGGCGGTGAACGGGACACCCGCCGAGCAGCGCGCGCGGCTGTTGCTCTACCACGACCAGATCAAGGTCGGGCTGGCCGGCAACCTCCGCGACTACCGGTTCGTCAACCGCGACGGTGCCGTCGTGCCCGGTTCGCAGATCGACTACAACGGACAGCCGGCGGGCTACGCGGGCGATCCCAGCGAGACGATCACCTACGTCGACGCGCACGACAACGAGACGCTGTTCGACGTGCTGCAGTACAAGCTGCCGCAGGCCACCTCGATGGCCGACCGGGTGCGGATGAACACGGTCGCGCTGGCCACCACGGCCCTGGCGCAGGGGCCGGCGTTCTGGCACGCGGGCAACGACCTGCTCCGGTCCAAGTCGCTGGACCGCAACAGCTACAACTCCGGCGACTGGTTCAACCGGGTCGACTGGACCTACCGGGAGTCGACCTGGGGCTCGGGCCTGCCGCCGCGCGGCGACAACGAGTCCAAGTGGGACCACATGCGCCCGCTGCTGTCCGACCCCGCGCTCGAACCGCGCCAGCCGGACATCCGCGGCGCCCACGAGCGGGCGCTGGACCTGCTGGCGATCAGGTTCTCCTCGCCGCTGTTCCGGCTGGGCTCCGCGGACCTGGTGCAGCGCCGGATGAGCTTCCCGACCGGCGGGCCGGACCAGACGCCTGGCGTGATCGTCATGCACCTCGACGACCGGGCCGGCCCGGACCTGGACCCGCGGGCGGAGGGCATCGTGGTGGTGTTCAACGCCTCGGACGAGGCCACGAGCCAGCGGGTGCCCACGCTCGCCGGCAGCCGGTACCGGCTGCATCCGGTGCAGGCCAACGGATCTGACCCGGTGGTGCGCACGTCGACCTACGAGAGCGGCGACGGCACGTTCACCGTGCCACCGCGCACCGTGGCGGTGTTCGTCACCCGCTGAGCCGTCGTTACCCTGTTGAACCCTCGTGGACCGCGGGTGATCGGGGGTCGGGGCGTTGGTCGAGGATGGCGGGCGTACCGCCACGTACCGCGACGTGTTCGCCGTCGCGGAGTTCCGCGTCCTGTTCATCACGCACCTGTTCTCCATCGCCGGGGACCAGCTGGCTCGGGTGGCGCTCGCTGTGCTGGTGTTCGACCGCACCGGGTCGCCGGCCCTGGCGGCGCTGGCCTACGCGCTCACCCTCATCCCGGAGCTGGCCGGCGGTCCGCTGCTGGCGGCCCTCGCCGACCGGTATCCGCGCCGCACGCTGATGGTCGTCTGCGACCTGGCCCGCGCGGGGATCTTGGCGATCATGGCGATTCCCGGCATGCCGCTGTGGGCGGTCTGCGCGCTGGTGTTCGCGGTGCCGCTCATCAGCTCGCCGTACAAGGCAGCCCGCGCGGCGATCGAGCCGACGATCCTGCCCGGCGACCGGTACGAGGTCGCCGTCGGCGTCACCTACACCGCGCTGCAGGCCGGCATCCTCGGCGGGTACGCGGTGGGCGCGCCGCTGGTCGCGTGGTTGGGGCCGCAGTGGGCACTGCTCATCGACGCGGGGACGTTCCTCTTCGCCGCGGCGCTGATCGCGGCGGGGCTGGGCCCACATCCGCCGACCTCGGCGGCGGCGCGGGCGGAGCCGACCATCGCGGCGTTCCGCACGCTGGTGGGCCTGGTGTGGCGGGACCGGCCGCTGCGGGTGCTGATCTCCTACGGCTGCCTGGCCGGCCTCTACACCGTGCCCGCCGGACTCGCCGTGCCCTATGCGGCACAGATCGGCGTCGGCACCGCCGCGGTCGGGCTGCTGCTCGCCGCCCAGCCGGCCGGCGCCGCGGTCGGTTCGGCGTTGATGACCCGGCTGGTGGCGCCTCGCCGGCGGCTGGTCCTGCTCGGCCCGTTGGCCGTGGCCACCAGCGCGGTGCTGCTGCCGTTCGGGCTCGTGCCGGGCCTGGCGATCGCGGTCGTGCTGTGCGCGTTGTCCGGTCTGTTTTCCGGGCACGACGCGGTCGCCGTCGCGACGTTCACCAGGAACGTGCCGGCGGAACGTCGCGGTCAGGCGTACGGGCTGGCCGTGGCCGTCGTGCGCGCGACGCAGGGGTTGGGTGCCGCGCTCGCCGGCGTCGTCGCCCAGTTCAGCTCCCCGTCGCTGGCGATCGCGGTGTTCGCCGTGCTGGGCACGTTGGCCGGGTTCGTCGCGGCGGTCGAATGGAGCCGCGTTCGGCGCTAGCATGCCGCTCGTCAGCGTGTGTCTAACCAGACCTGTTGGTGGTGACCAGATGACCGGTGTGGATGCCGGACCTGCCCGGCGGACCATCCTGGCCAGCGACGACAAAGTCGCGCTCGTGGAATTGTTCGACGGCGAACGAGAGGCCATCGCGGCCCAGAGCGACAACAAGTTCGACTCCGACCCCGACGACCGGCCCACCCCGATCGAGGTGCCCCGCTTCTGGGCCGGCCTCATGCTCCTCGAGACCGGCGAGCTGCTCGGCTCGATGAGCTGGCGGCCGGTGCCCCACCTAGCCGAGCTGGGCGGCATCGGCTGGAACCAGGGCTTCCACCTGCTGCCGAACGCGCGCGGCCGCAACCTGAGCGCCCGCGGTGGCCTGCTGCTGGCCAGGCACCTGTTCGCGATGTCCGAGGTGGACCGGATCCAGGCCGTCACCGACCCGGACAACGTGCCCGCCTGCCGTGGGCTGGAGCGCGCGGGTTTCCATCGCGAGGGACGGGTCCGTGGCATCACGAGGCGCGGCGGCGAGCTCGGCGACCTCGTGATGTACAGCCTGCTGCGCTCCGATCTGGCCAGGTACGAGGGTGAGCGGGAGGTGCTCGGGCAGCGGGACGGCGTCGTCCTCGCGGTGGCGCGGCCGGCCGACGGCCGGGTGGTCGCGGCCGCGTCCGACGGCGCCTTCGCGATCGACCGGGACGACCGGGTGGTGCCGGAGCCGCCGCAGACGCCGTCGCACGGTGTGGTGCTCGACGCGGAGACCGGCCACCTGCTCGGCATGGTCAGCTGGCGTGCGGTGAGCTACGGCGCCACGTTCGGCTGCGCGGCTTGGAACATCGGGATCGAGCTGGTGCCCGAGGCTCGCGGTCGGGGCGTGGGGACCACCGCGCAGCGGATGCTCGTCGAGCACCTGTTCGCGACCACCGGGCTGGACCGGGTGGAGGCCGGTGTGGGCGTGGACAACGTGGCCGAGGAGCGCGCGCTGGAGAAGGCCGGCTTCCAGCGGGACGGCGTGGTCCGCGGTGCCCAGCTGCGCGGCGGCCGGCGGCGGGATGTCGCGCTCTACGGCATCCTGCGCGCCGACCTGAACGCCTGATCAGTCGAGGCAGAACTCGTTGCCCTCGGGGTCGGCCATCATGAGGTGACCGAACTCGAGCGGAGGCGCGGGCTCGTGGCGCCGGAGCTGCGTGCCGCCGTGGGCGATGAGCCGTTCGGCCGCCGCCTCCAGAGCCGCCATCCGCTCCTCGCCCTGGAGCCCGGGCGCGGCGCGCACGTCGAGGTGCAAGCGGTTCTTGACCTGCTTGGCCTCGGGCACCTTCTGGAAGAACAGCCGCGGCCCCTTGCCCTCGGGGTCGACCACGGCCGAGCGGTCGTTGCGGTGCTCGGTCGGCACGCCCAGCGCGTCGAGGGCCTCGTCCCAGGTCGCGAAGCCCGGCGGCGGGCTGTCCAGCTGGTAGCCCAGCACCTCGGCCCAGAAGGCGGCCAGGCGGGCGGGGTCGGCGCAGTCGAAGGTGATCTGAACTTCGGTCATGGTTGCAGTCTGCCGCATATTGCGGACAGGATCGGTCCGTGATCGCTGAGACGATGACCGCGTGACCGTCGAGTCGACGACCGGGCGGGTGCTGCGGCTGCTGGCGCTGCTGCAGCACCGGCCGTCCTGGACCGCCACCGAGCTCGCCGCCGAGCTGGGCGTCACCGACCGTTCGGTGCGCCGCGACGTGGAGCGGCTGCGGGCGCTCGGCTATCCCGTGCAC
>NZ_JBOHGA010000251.1:0-8205 GCF_050699915.1 Actinophytocola sp. | reverse complement strand
AGGGCCGCCGGCGCAGCAGTCAGGAGTGCAGATGTTTGAGAGGTTCACCGACCGCGCGAGGCGGGTGGTTGTGCTGGCCCAAGAAGAGGCCAGGATGCTCAACCACAACTACATCGGCACCGAGCACATCCTCCTGGGCTTGATCCACGAGGGTGAGGGTGTCGCCGCCAAGGCGTTGGAGTCGTTGGGGATCGCGCTGGAAGGCGTGCGGCAGCAGGTCGAGGAGATCATCGGCCAGGGCCAGCACGCGCCGAGCGGGCACATCCCCTTCACCCCCCGGGCCAAGAAGGTCCTCGAGCTGTCGCTTCGGGAGGCGCTGCAGCTCGGTCACAACTACATCGGCACCGAGCACATCCTTCTCGGCCTGATCCGGGAGGGCGAGGGCGTGGCCGCCCAGGTCCTCGTGAAGCTCGGCGCCGACCTCAACCGCGTACGCCAGCAGGTTCTGCAGCTGCTGTCGGGCTACCAGGGCAAGGAGCCCGCGGAGACCGGCGGCCGCGGCGAGGGCACGCCGTCCTCGTCGTTGGTGCTGGACCAGTTCGGCCGCAACCTCACGTCTTCGGCACGTGAGGGCAAGCTCGACCCGGTCATCGGGCGGGCCAAGGAGATCGAGCGGGTCATGCAGGTGCTGTCCCGCCGCACCAAGAACAACCCGGTGCTGATCGGCGAGCCCGGCGTCGGCAAGACGGCCGTCGTCGAGGGTCTCGCGCAGATGGTCGTCAAGGGCGAGGTGCCCGAGACGCTCAAGGACAAGCAGCTCTACACGCTCGACCTCGGCTCACTGGTCGCGGGCTCGCGCTACCGCGGTGACTTCGAGGAGCGCCTGAAGAAGGTGCTCAAGGAGATCCGCACCCGCGGCGACATCATCCTGTTCATCGACGAGATCCACACGCTCGTCGGTGCGGGCGCCGCGGAGGGCGCGATCGACGCCGCGTCGATCCTCAAGCCGATGCTGGCCCGCGGCGAGCTGCAGACGATCGGCGCCACCACGCTCGACGAGTACCGCAAGTACGTCGAGAAGGACCCCGCGCTGGAGCGCCGCTTCCAGCCGATCCAGGTGGGCGAGCCGACGCTCGAGCACACCATCGAGATCCTCAAGGGCCTGCGGGACCGGTACGAGGCGCACCACCGGGTCACGATCACCGACCCGGCCCTGGTCGCCGCGGCCACCCTGGCCGACCGCTACATCAACGACCGCTTCCTGCCGGACAAGGCGATCGACCTGATCGACGAGGCCGGTGCCCGGATGCGGATCCGCCGCATGACCGCACCGCCGGACCTGCGCGAGTTCGACGAGAAGATCGCCGACGTGCGCCGCGAGAAGGAGAGCGCGATCGACGCGCAGGACTTCGAGCGGGCCGCGAAGCTGCGGGACTCCGAGAAGCAGCTGCTCGGTCAGAAGGCGGAGCGGGAGAAGCAGTGGAAGGACGGCGACCTCGACGTCGTCGCCGAGGTCGACGACGAGCAGATCGCCGAGGTGCTCGCCAACTGGACCGGGATCCCCGTGTTCAAGCTCACCGAGGAGGAGACCACGCGTCTGCTCCGCATGGAGGACGAGCTGCACAAGCGGATCATCGGCCAGGAGGACGCGGTCAGGGCCGTGTCGCAGGCCATCCGCCGCACCCGCGCCGGCTTGAAGGACCCGAAGCGCCCGTCCGGCTCGTTCATCTTCGCCGGCCCGTCCGGTGTCGGTAAGACCGAGCTGTCCAAGGCGCTGGCGAACTTCCTGTTCGGCGAGGACGACGCGCTCATCCAGATCGACATGGGCGAGTTCCACGACCGGTACACCGCCTCGCGGCTCTTCGGTGCCCCTCCGGGGTACGTGGGCTACGAGGAGGGCGGCCAGCTCACCGAGAAGGTGCGGCGCAAGCCGTTCTCGGTGGTGCTGTTCGACGAGATCGAGAAGGCGCACCAGGAGGTCTACAACACCCTCCTGCAGGTGCTGGAGGACGGCCGGCTGACCGACGGTCAGGGCCGCACCGTGGACTTCAAGAACACGGTGATCATCTTCACCTCGAACCTCGGTACCCAGGACATCTCCAAGGCCGTGAGCCTCGGCTTCACGTCCGGCGGCGGGGAGCAGAGCTACGACCGGATGAAGCAGAAGGTCGACGACGAGCTCAAGAAGCACTTCCGGCCGGAGTTCCTCAACCGCATCGACGACATCATCGTCTTCCACCAGCTGACCGAGGACCAGATCGTGCTGATGGTGGACCTGATGATCACTCGGGTCGAGACGCAGCTGAAGAACAAGGACATGGCGCTGGAGCTCACTCCGGCGGCCAAGAAGCTGCTCGCCACCCGCGGGTTCGACAAGGTGCTGGGTGCGCGGCCGCTGCGCCGCACCATCCAGCGCGAGATCGAGGACGCGCTGTCGGAGAAGATCCTGTTCGGCGAGATCCAGCCGGGCCAGATCATCATCTGCGATGTCGAGGGCTGGGACGGCGAGGAGGGTACGGCGACCGACAAGGCGACGTTCACCTTCCGCGGCGAGCCGAAGCCGGGCAACGTGCCGGACTCCCCGCCGGTCGACATGGCCGCCTCCGGCGGCGACTCGTCGGCCGAGGACTCCGAGTCCGCATAGCTCGAAATGGTCGAAGGCCGCATCGCCACGGCGTGGTGATGCGGCTTTCGCCGTGCCGGGGCCCGTTTTGGGGCATATTGGTTGCCATGGACTCCGACCAGGAGCATGGGCGTGCGTAGGTCCCCGATCGAGGAGCTCCCGCCCGAACCGGAATTCGACGTCGAGGTGCCACGGCGCCGCATCGGCGGTCACAAGCTCGGGTTCGTACTGGTCACGCTCGCGCTGGTGTTCGTCGCGTACGTGGTGCTGCGGGTCATCGGTATCGAGACGCTGGAGGCGCTGGTCGCCGCGATGGCGCTGACGCCGTACGTGGCGGCGTTCGGGCTGGTGCTGGGTCTGCTGTGTGTGCTGCTGCGTCGGCGGGTGGTCGGCTTCACCGTGCTGCTGCTGGCGATCGCGTTGGGCACGCTGCTCGTGCCGCGACTGCTCTCGGAGGAGCAGCCGTCCGTGGACGGTGAGCGGCTGCGGATCATGACGATCAACCTGTACGCCGGCCGGGCCGACCCGAACACCGTCGTCCGTCTCGTGCGCGAGCAACAGGTGAACGTGCTGATCATGCCGGAGCTGACCCAGAACGCGGACGCGGCGCTCGAGCGGCTGGGGCTGTCGAAGCAGCTGCCGAACCGCGTGTACGACGAGGATAGCACCGGCTCGGGAACCGGTGTCCTGTCGAAGTTTCCGCTGCGGCAGGTGTCGCTGATGGACGAGTCGACGCTCGCGCAGCCGTCGATGGTTGTGGACCTGCCGGGCTCGGACGACATCGAGCTGACGGCGGTGCACATCCAGCCGGGCGTGCGGACGAACACGGCGGCCACGTGGCGTAAGGAGCTGGCCGACCTGCCCCGCCCGGCCGAGCGTGTCCGGATCCTGGCGGGCGACTTCAACGCGTCGTTCGACCACGCCGCCTTCCGCGCCGTGCTGGACCGCGGCTACGCCGACGCGGCCGAGTCCAGAGGCGACGGTCTGTCGGCGACCTGGTCGAACTGGCCACTGGGCCCGCCGGTGACGATCGACCACATCCTCATCGACGACCGCTGCGCTTTCGGCAGCTACGCGGTTCTCGATGTCCCCGGGACCGACCACAAGGCACTGGTCTCGGAAGTCATCCTCCCCTGACCGACGTTGGGGCGGGGTCGTCGACAGCCGTCAGCCAACGGCGCCGGCGCTGTCAGCGGACGGCGATGACCCAACGAGTCCTCAGTGGACCATTACTTCGCCAGCGAGCCCGGGTACAGGTACTTCTCGGCCGGTTCGGTGTCCGCGTGGAACCAGGCGCCGAAGAAGCCGCTCAGGTCCTTGCCCGCCACCTTCTGCACGAACTGCTCGAACTCCGGCCACGAAGCGTTCCCGTCCCGATGCTGAGCCGGCCACTCGCGCAGCACCCGGTCGAACGCCCGGTCCCCGATCTCCCGGCGGAGCGCGTGCAGCGCCATCGGGCCCTTGTCGTACACCGACGTGAACTCGTTGCCCGCGCCCATGTCGTACAGTTTCCCGCCCCACAGCCGGTTGTTCGCCCGGGCGGCCTCCTGCCGGTACTGGTCGTCGAGGTTCACGCCCTCCTTCGCCTCGTCCCAGAGCCACTGGGCGTAGCTCGCGAAGCACTCGTTCAGGCAGATGTCCGACCACGACTGAACCGACACCGAGTTGCCGAACCACTGGTGCGCGTTCTCGTGCACCACGACCGTCAGCTCGGCCCACGACGCGTAGATCGGCCGGCCCTGCGTCTCCAGCGAGAACCCGATGTCCTCGTTGATGTAGATCCCGCCCGCCGCGCTCTGCGGGTACGGCCCGAACTTCGACGACAGGAACTCGATGATCTCCGGCAGCCCCGACTCCACGTCGCGCTTGTACTCCACGCCCGGCGCGTACGCGCTGACCACCGGGATCCCGCCGGGCAGCGTCGAACGATCGAACTTCCACCTGTCGATGCCGACCGTCGTCAGGTACGTCGCGATCCGGGTCGGCTCCTCCCAGTGGTAGGTCGTCCAGCCGTCGTCGCCGGGAGTCGGTGGCTTCTCGCGGCCGTTCGAGATCACGCTCCACCCGTTCGGCACCCGCGCGTCCAGCTTGAACGTCGCCTTGTCGCGAGGGGTGTCGTTCGCCGGGTACCAGGTCGCGGCCGAGTGCGGCTCGCCCGCCACGAAGGCGCCGCCCGACTGCGCGAGCTGCCAGCCGTTGTCGCCGAGCGAGCTTTCCTCCGGACCCTTCGGTACGCCCGCGTAGCGCACCCGGGCCGTGAACTCCGCGCCGTCCGCGACCGAGGCCGCCGGCGTGACCACGAGCTCGTGCTCGCCCTGCCGCTCGAACTTCGCCGCCTCGCCGTCGACCTCGACGGCGCTGACCTTCAGCCCGCTGAGGTCCAGGTTGAACCGCTCCAGGTCGCCCGTCGCCTTCGCGGCGACCCGGGTGTCGCCGGTCAGCTGCCGGCTCTTCGGGTCGTAGCTGATCGACACGTGGTAGCCGGTCACGTCGTAGCCGCCGTTGCCGTCCTGCGGGTAGTACGGGTCACCGACGCCGTCCGCGCCCGGCTCCGCCTCCACCGCCTTCGTCGGGGCCGGCGGCTTCGGCGGTTCCTCGGGCTCGGACGTGCAGGCGGTGAGGCCCAGCGCGACCAGGGCAAGGCAGGCGGCGCGGGCCGTGCCGTGACGCATCGTTGCTGCTCCCGGTGACTAGACGAACGTTCCGACCATCTTGGCCGACGTGCCGTGATACCGGTATATGACACTCCCGTGGTGACGACACGACCGGACGTGGTCCATTTCGGTGGCACCGGCCCGACCATCCTGCTGCTGCACGGCCTGATGGGCCGGGCCCGGACCTGGTGGCCGGTCGCGCGCTGGCTCACCCGGTACGGCCGGGTCGTCGGCCTCGACGCGCGCGGGCACGGCCGCAGCCCGTACCGCGGCGGCGGCTGGACCACCGAGGACTTCGTGACCGACGCCGCCGAGCTGCTGGACGAGCCCGCCATCGTGATCGGCCACTCGATGGGCGGGCTGCACGCCTGGTGCCTCGCCGCCGCGCGCCCCGAGCTGGTCCGCGCGGTCGTCGTCGAGGACATGGCACCCGACCAGCGCGGCCGCACGGTCGATCCGTGGCGCTCCTACTTCGGCTCCTGGCCGGTCCCGTTCGCCGCGCTGGGGCACGTCCGCGAGTTCTTCGGCGAGCTCGGCGACTACTTCGTCGAGTGCGTCGTCGAGCGCGACGACGGCTACCACCTGCTGGCCGACCTCGATGACCTCTACGACATCGCCGCCGAGTGGGGCCGGCGCGACTACTGGCCGATGGTCGAGCGGGTGCGCTGCCCGCTGCTCGCGATCGAGGCCGAGCACACCGCCATGCCGCCCGGCCAGCTCGCCGAGCTGCCGGCGCGCGCCCCGGGCGGCGGCCACCATCTCGTCGTCGCGGGCGCGGGCCACGTGGTGCACCGCGCCGCGCCGGAGGTCTACCGCGGCGCCGTCGAGGCGTTCCTCTCCGCGGTGCTCAGCCGCTGACCAGCACCTCGGCTTCCCCGGTGTGGCTGTCGACGACCGCGATCTCGGTGACCCGGGCCTTGATCGGCTCGACCGGGTACAGCGCGGCGAACCCGGCGGTCATCTGGGCCGGCTCCATGCCCTGCGCGAGCGTGCAGTGCGGCACCCACGAGCCGGGCAGGTAGTACGCGGAGGGCTGCTTGACCTTCTTGGCCAGCACGTCGTGCACCGCGGAGTGCACGGCCAGCAGTTCGGTGTCCACGACCGCGGCGAGCATCAGTACCGTCTCGCTCGTGGAGAAGGCGGCGAGCGTGGACAGCCACAGGTTCGGGATCGACAGCAGCCGCAGGTCCTCGCGCAGCGTCTCGCGGGTCCGCGGCGGGATCGCGCCCGCCACCGCGAACGTCACGTGCGGCCGGTGCCGACCGTGCGTGCGGGTGGCGAGGCTGGGCACGCCCGCCATGTCCAGCCTGCGCCACAGCCCGCGCACGGCGGCATCGGCCGCGTCGTCGAACCAGAACTCGAGCGCCTGCGCCATGCGCGCAGGGTCCCACAGCGTCAGGCGAGCAGGCGCTGCCAGGTCGCCGTGTCGACCACCAACTCGCGGTCGGACTCGCCACGGCTGGTCAGCAGCGCGCGGGCGGCCTGCGCGTCGTGGCCCGCGTCGCCGGCGCGCACCGTGCGGACCAGCAGCGGCCAGGTCGTCGACCCGATGTAGCCGCTCTCGTCCGCGGTCCGGCTGGCGTAGCACGGCTCGTAGGCCACGCCGTGACCGGTCGCGAGCGTCCGCACCGCCGCGAACGTCGACGCGCCGAACACGCCGTCGAGCGGCACGTTCGCGCCACGTGCCCGCAGGAGGTGTTGTGCGGCAAGAACCTTCGCGCCGCTCGCGCCGGGCTTGAGCAGCGGCCAGGTCGCCGGGTTGGTGACCGCCGCGCCGAGTACGCCGCCGACCGCGTCGCGCAGCTCCGGCAACCGTCCATAGAGGACCTCGCCGGGGCACTCGGTGGCGTTGAAGTCCCGGTGTCCCTTGATGTTCGCGGTCGGCACGCCGTACTGGGAGGCCATGTAGGCGACCAGCTGCACGAGCGAGTCCCACAGCTGCGGCGTGACGTCCACAGTGGAGTAGAGACCCTCGTTCTCGATGCCGATGGTCTCGCTGTTGTGGTCGCCGACGTGCGCGCCCAGCACGTGCTGGCTGCCGCCGTCGAGGATCTCCACGCTGCGGTGCCGGCCCTCGGTGACGTGCCCGCCGCGGCTGTTGGTGAACTGCTGGCCGGAGTCGATCCAGCCGCGGCCGTCCATGTGGAAGTTCTGGATGCCGCGGGATACCGCGAACGCGTGCTCCAGCGAGAGGTCGCTGGAGTTCCCGCCCGCGGTGTGGTGCACGACGATGTAGGTCGGCGCGTGGTTGAGCACCGAGATGGTGCCGTTCGGCGGGCGCGCGCCCCACTCGTCGCAGCCGTGCAGGGTCGGCCGCGCGGCGGCCTTCGCGTTCTCCTCGCCGGCGGCACCGGCGGTGATCGGAATCGTGGCACCCAGAGCGCCGACGGCGGTCACGGTGAAGCCGCCGCGGATCAGGGCGCGGCGAGATACGGCCATCTCGATCTCCCTCGACAAGGGGCACTCGGCCCCAGATCGGTGACTGGCCTTCTCGACGCTAGTCACCGGGACGCGGGGTGACAAGAGTTCCCCAATTACCAAAGCAACGTGTTACCAGTTGGCTCAGTGCTCGCCGGGTAACGCGAACAGCCCGTCGGCGGTCTGCTCGACCAGCCCGTCGGTGAGCAGGGAGGCCAGGCACCGGTCGCGCTGGCCGGCGTCGGACCACACGATGTCCAGCTGCGCCTTCGGCACCGGCATCGACGTGTCCCGCAGGACGTCCAGCAGCCGGCCGCGTACCTGCCGGTCGGTGCCGGCGAAACGCTGGACCGGTTTCGCGGGCCCGGCGTAGGCGGGCTTGCCGGCCCGCAGCCACGCGCACGCGTCGTGGATCGGGCAGTCCGCGCAGCGCGGCGAGCGGGCGGTGCACACGGTCTGGCCGAGCTCCATCAGCGCCGCGGACGTCCGCGCGGCGAGCTCGTCGTCGGCCGGCAGGAGCGCCTCCGCGTCGGCGAGGTCGCGCGCGGTGGACGCCGGCCCGGCGTCGCC
>NZ_JBOHGA010000250.1:0-8240 GCF_050699915.1 Actinophytocola sp. | reverse complement strand
GCCCGGCCCCGCGCACCGCCCGGTCCGCCGCCCGAAGGGCGCCGGCGAGGTCGGCCGACTCGGCGTCGCGCAGCGTCCGGGCCAGGTGGTCAAGCGCATGCCGAACCGCGAGCTGTGCGCCCCGGTGCGCGTCGGCCGCGCCGCCCACCCCGTCCGCGACCGCGGCGAGCACCCACCGTTCGTCCACTTCGGACACGGCGACGGCGTCCTGGCGCACCACGCCGTCGAAGCGATGCGCCGAGCCGCGAGTCGACACCGCCCGCACCTCCAGCCCGCCGACCCGGCCGGCCTCGAGCACGGTGTCCGGCACGGCGGCGACCGCGCCCAGCCGCCACGGCGCACCCGCCGCCAGCGAGGGCGGCTCCAGCTCCCGAGGGCGATAGACCCCCCGGTCCCCCCACGCACGAATGGACTCGAGAGTCATGGCACCGGATCCACCTGTAGCGCGGTGAACCCGGTGACCTGCTCCGGCAGCTGGAGCAACAGGCCACCCTCCTGCGCGATGCCGCCGGACCGGACCACCGACGTGGTCAGCGCCCGGACGAAGCCGTGCAGGGCGGCGGTGGGGCCGACTCCGCCCTGGCTCATGAACGCCTGAAACGTGCCGATCCGGCCGATCGTCGTCGCGTCCGCGTCGCCGATGCCGAACGAGATGATGTTGGGTCGGGGCGGCCAGTCCGGGGCTACCAGCCGCTCGTAGGCCGCCGGCCAGGTCGCCGGGTCGGTCGGGTGGCCGTCGGACAGGAAGAACACCGCGGGCCGGTACACCCGGTGGGCGTCGGCCCGCAGTAGTTCGACGTCGTTCTCGATGGTGTCGCGCAGCAGGGTGAAGGCCTCGCCGAAGCTGGTGCCCGCTTGTGTGGTGAGGCCGACGATCTCCAGAACGTCGCTGAGCCGGCACAACGGTTGCAGGACCTCCGCGGTGCCGGAGAAGCCGATCAGGCAGAACCGGGTCTTGTCCGCGACCACGGGGTCCGTGCCGACCGCCCGGTGCAGCTGTGCGAGCCCGTCGTTCAACGCGTCGAGGTGGTCGGTCATCGAGTACGACTGGTCGCACACCACGTAGAACGGCAAAATCTGTTCGGGCATCTCTCCTCCTCGAACCGAGGATGGCCCGCCCGCCCGCACCAGATCTGGACCAATTGTTGACTGCGCGGATGAAATCGCCGGACGCTGTAGGGCGATGCGATTCACTGAGGGGCCTGGAGTCTTCCGGCGAGCCCTGTGGGAGACGCGATGTTTCGGTTGTTCGGTCCGTTCGAGGTGTGGCACGACGGTGTGCGGGTGGATCCGGGTGACCTGCAGCAGCGGTACGTGCTGGTGATTCTGCTGTTGAACGCGAACCGCGCGGTGTCGCGGGAGTATCTGCAGGAGTACGTGTGGCTGGGGCAGGACCAGCCGAAGTCCGACCTGATCACCAGCTATGTCGCGCGGCTGCGGCGGGTGTTCAAGGACGCCGGGATGACCGACGGCGACAACGGGGTGGTGATCGGCAAGACGCCGACCGGCTACGTGCTGCGGCTCGACGAGAGCCTGATCGACACGGTCCGGTTCGGGCAGCTGTGCGACAAGGCGCGGCGGGCGGACAAGGCCGAGGCGGTGCGGCTGTTCACCGAGGCGTTGGACCTGTGGCGCGGGCGGTTCCTGTCGGACCTGGACATCGACCGGGTCGGCGGCACGGCGATGGCGCCGTTGGACGACGCGCGGGTCGACGCGCTGGTCGACCTCGCGGCGCTGGAGCTGGCGGCCGGGCGGCACCGGGTGATCCGCGACCGGCTGCGGCCGGTGTGGGAGGAGGAGCGGTCCCAGCAGCGGCTCGCGGCGATGTTGATGCGCGCGCTGATCGCGAACGGTGACCAGGTGCGGGCGGTCGAGGTGTTCCACCAGACGCGCGACGCGCTGGAGGAGTACGGCATGGAGACCGCCCGCGAGCTGCGGGACATGGCCTGGATCGCGCAGTACGGGGAGCGGCTGTCGTCGTTGCCGGCCAGGTTGGCGCCGTTCACCGGGCGGCGTGAGGAGCTGGCCGCGGTCGACGAGGCCGCGCGGTCGGCGCGCGAGGAGCCGGCGGTGTTGTGGATCTCGGGGATGCCCGGGGTGGGCAAGACCGCGCTGGCCGTGCACGCCGCACACCTGCTGGCCAACCAGTTCCCCGGCGCGCGGTTGTTCGTCGAGCTCAACGGGTTCACCCCGAACGTCGCCCCGACCGACCCGGCGGACGCGCTGGAACGGCTGCTCACCGACCTCGGCGTGCCCCCGGAGGCGATCCCGCCCTCGACCCGGGCCCGCTCGGAGCTGTACCGCTCCAAACTCACCGACACCCGAACCCTGGTCGTGCTGGACAACGCCGCCTCCGAGGCGCAGATCGAGCCGCTGCTGCCCGGCGTCGCCGGCTGCCTGGCGGTGGTGACCAGCCGCGAGCTGGGCGGGTTGGCTGGTAGTGAGCACGTCCACCTCGAGCCGCTGCCCCACGACGAGGCGGCCGAGCTGTTCGGCAAGCTCGTCAGCCCCGACCGGGTGCGCGGGCGGATCGACCAGGTCCGCGAGGTGATCAACCGGTGCGGGCGGGTGCCGTTGTTGATCCACCTGGTCGCGGCGCAGTTCCGCCGTCATCTGCGTTGGCCGCTGGATCATCTGGTGGAGCTGCTGCGCGCGGCGTCACCGATGTCGGCGCACAGCTCGTTCACCGACACGGCGACGGTCGCGTGCACGGTGTCCTACCAGCAGCTCACCGAGCCGCAGCGCGAACTGTTCCGGCTGTTCGGCCAGGTGCCCGGGCCGGACCTGTCCGCGCACGGCGCCGCCGCGCTGATCGCCTCGCCCGTCCCGGACGCCCGCGCGCTGCTCGAGGACCTGCACCGGGTCAGCCTGATCGAGGAGTCCGTGCCCGAGCGGTTCCACATGCTCGACCCACTGCGCGACTACGTCACCACCGCACTGCCCGTCCCGGCCCGCGACGTGGACGAGCGGCTGCTGGACTTCTACCTGTCCTCGGCCGGCGCGGCGATGGCGGCGCTGTTCCCGTTCGACCGCGACCACCAGCCGTCCCACAAGGTCGACTCACCGACCACGCTGCGGTTCCCCGACCAGGCGGCCGCGTTGAGCTGGCTGGACGACGAACGGCGCAACCTCGTCGCGGCCATCGACCACGCCGCCGCGCACGACCGACCCGACCACACCTGGAAGCTCGCGATCCTGCTGTGGCGCTACTTCTACACCGGCGGCCACCAACGCGACTGGAACGCGACCCTGCAGCGGGCGCGGTCGGTGCTGGCCGGCACGGGCGACACCCGCTGGCTGGCCGAGGTGCTCTGGCGGCTGTCCATCGCCCGGCGCCGCTCCGGCGCGTCGACCGAGGCGCGGACGCTGGCCGCCGAGGCACTGCCGCTGTGGGAAGCGCTCGACGACCCGCGCGGCGAGGCCGGCACCCTGGTCGCGCTCGCCTCCGCGGCACACAACCTCGGCGACCAGGACGAGGCGGCCCGGTGTTTCGCGGCCGCACTGGACCGCTACGAACGCATCGGCGACGAACGCGGCCAAGCCCACGCCCTGGACAACCTCGGCGTGGCCAGCGAAGTCCAGGGCCACCTCGACCTCGCCGAACGCCAACACGCCGACGCGGTGCGACTGCTCCGCAAGATCGAACACACCCAGGGCCTCGCGCACGCCCTGGACAACCTCGGCGGCGTGCACCAACGCCTCGGCCGAGTCGAGGAGGCACTGACCGAACACCTCGAGGCCCGCGAGCTCGCCATCTCCATCGGCGACCGCGCCGTCGAGGCCTACGCCCTCAACAACATCGGCAACGCACACCGCCTCGCCGACCGCCTCGACGACGCCACCCGCTACCAGCAGCAGGCCCGCCGCGTCGCCGACCTCGTCATCGACCCCAACCTGCGCACCCAGCTCTACCTCGACCGCGGCACCACCGCCTGGGCCCGCCGCGACGACCGCGCCGCGCTGCACGCCTTCCGCGCCGCACTCGACATGGCCGCCGGCACCGGCGAGAGCGCACAAGCAGCCCGCGCCAACCACCGCATCGGCGAGGTCCTGCACGAAACCGGCCAACACGAGCCGGCCACCCCCCACTGGCACGACGCCCTGACCGACTACACCCGCCTCGGCCTCCCCGAGGCGGACCAGGTACGCACCGAGCTGAGCGGGTTGGCGTGCACCTGCGCCGGCGCGCTCTAGATCTTCGGTGGCGGGATCTTCAGCATCTCGGCGAGCAGCGGCGGGGCGACCAGGGGGTTGCGTTGATCACGCCCTCGCCGTCGATCTTGCCGACCTCGGTGTCGAGGCACCTGCGGGCGGCGTGGAAGTCCTCTGTGACACCGTCATCCTTAGGACAGTCGCGGTGTGGATCGCGCCGGAAGTGCGCTCGTCAGCGGGTGTTCAGCGTGGTGACGAGGTCGGGGTAGAGCTCGCGGACGTCGGCGTGGGTGCGCCAGCGGGACAGGGTTCGGGCGAGCTCGCGCAGGTCGACGCGGATGGTGGCGGAGTCGACCTGGGCGGCGTCGTCGAGCACCTCGCGGGCCACGACGCAGGCCTGGTCGATGTCGCCGTTCAGCGCGTGGGCGAGCGCCCGGCGGGTGCCGAAGCGGGCGCGGACGCGGCGCGCCGCGGGCGGGATGCCGGCCACCTGCCGGTCGAGGAGCTCGGCGGCCTCGCGCATGCGGCCGAGCTCGAGCAGGGCGCTTCCCCACACCAGGGGGATCTCGTCGGACACGCTCGCCGAGCCCAGGACGGGGGCGTCGTCGGACTGCCAGACCGCGAGCAGCTCGGCGGCGCGGTCCAGGGCGTGCTCGCAGGCCGTCGCGTCGCCGGCGAGCGCGTGGCCCTGCGCCTCGCAGCGGGCGGCCAGACCCAGGATCCGCGGGCCGGCGGCCGGGTCCTGCTGGGCCTGGCGGGCGAGCTCGACGGTGCTGATCGCGTCGTGCCGGTACATCATGATCTCGGCGCGGCGGACGAGGGCGAAGCTGGCCAGGTGCGGATCGCGGCCGGCGTCGGCATAGGCGACCGCGCGGTCGGTCCAGCGCAGGGCGGCGGTGTCGTCGCCGGCCTCCTGGCTCATCCAGCCGGCGTACTCGGCCACCCGCGAGGCGAGCAGCAGCAGGTCGTTCCGCATGGGTCCGGTGTTGTCGGCGGCGAGCACGCGCAGCGTGTGCAGGTGGGCGATGACCGGGGCGAGCACGGCCCGCGGGCTCGCCATCCGGCCGAGTGAGCGGTGCTGTTCGAAGGCGTCGCGCAGCACGGCGAAGGTGTGCTCGTCGGCGGCGACGCGGCGGCCGCGGGTGAGGGCGAGGCCCAGGACGGCGCCGGCGCCGGTCAGCATGTGGCGGCGGGGCAGCTGGTTGACGCGTACCTCGCCGGACTCGTCGAGCTCCATGACCCACACCTCGTCGTCGCCCACGACCGGCGGTTCGGGAGCGGCCGGCGCGCTCCCGCGCCGGACCGCGACGATCAGCTCGCCACCAGCGTCCAGTTCCTTGTCGCACAGCCGCGCGAACATGGCGTTCGGTCGCTGCAGGCCGTTCTCGATCTTGCTGACCTGGCTCTTGCTGTAGTTGATCCGCCGGGCCAGCTCGCCCAACGACATACCGGCGTCGGTCCGGATTCGTCGTAACAAAGCACCGAATGTCTCGTCCACCGGGCCCTCCCCAGGTTTTCCCCCTGCGAGTAGAGCACCTCGACATTGCCGGAGGCAATGTCTCTCGCGCGCGGGCCCGCCGGATTTCCGGTGGACCCGCGACGCGAATTCTCCGGGCTAGTCGCCCCCGCGGCCGTCACCCCAGTCGTGACCGTCACCCCAGTCGTGGCCATCGCCCCAGTCGTGACCGTCACCCCAGTCGTGACCGTCGGTGCTGTTCGTCAGCGGCGGCGCGGACAGCGTGCCCTCGGCGGCCGCGGAGCCGGCCATGAGCAGCGGGGCGGACACCAGAATGGCGAGGGCGGCGAGCAGCCCGGCGAGCCGGGCCGAGAATTGGGCAGCACGGGTCAAGGACATGATTTCTCCTAGGTTGGGAATTCGGCGCTTCGAGCGCCTTACCAAGGAGAATTACCGTCGCTGCTCACAGGAACAATGAGGTGCGTGTTTCCGGCTTTACGAGGAAACAGGAAACGCTATTCGACGAGCCCGCTCGTCTTCGCCAGCAGCACGGCGAACGCGCTTCCGGCGTGTGGCAGCTGGCCGTCGACGACCATGCCCACCAGTTGGTCGAAGGGGACCCAGTGCACCCGGAGATCGACCTCCCCGGGTTCCCGCTCGGGTTCCCCGGCCGTCAACCCGGTGGCGAGGAAGGCGTGGTCCCGGTGGTTGGTCAACGAGTCGGCGCAGTTGATGGTGCCCAACCCGACCAGCTCGTCGGCGGAGATGCCGGTCTCCTCGCGCAGCTCCCGCCGCGCGGCCGCGGCCGGGCTCTCGTCCGCGTCGATCCGCCCGGCGGGCAGCCGCCACTGCGGCTCCGCGTGCACGTAGATCCACTGCCGCGTGACCGCGACGAGCCCACCCGTGTCGACGGCGAGCACGGTCACGGCCGCCGGGGCGACGACGTGGTCGTAGTCGGTCGTCGACCCGTCGGGCCGCCGAGCCAGGTCCCGACGCACGTCGAACCACCCAGAGGAGAACACCAACTCGGACGACAGGCACGCCCATCCGTCACCGGTCCACGGCTCGACCACGCGGCCAGTCAACCACAAGGTGATCACTCACTGTCGACACTCGTCGCAGCTCACGAAATCACTTGGCGATCAAGCGAAGCCTCTCGGCATCATGGAGTCATGAGTATCTGGGGGATAGTCATAGTCGTAGGTTTGGCAATCATCGTCGCGGTCGCGTGGTTCGCCCGGGGCGGGAAGGCAGACCGGGCCGCACGGCGGGAACTGCGACAGCTACGAAAGGCGGAGAAGCGCATCGTGGACGCGTCGGCGGTCCGGGAGCGCCGGAAGGCCATGATGATCGATCCCATGCCGGGCAGGGACACCACACCCGGCGGCATCTAACCCACATCGACAACGTCCACATCGGACCGATGAAACGAAAAAGTGGGGCCGATCCATCAGGATCGGCCCCACGGCTTGCCTCAACCAGGCACAGCGCGCCCGAAGGGATTCGAACCCCTAACCTTATGGTCGGATGATCATGTCTCGGCACTTCTCGTCGTTCGCCATTCCCCTTACGTGGCAACGAGAGCGCCGTTCCGGTGTGGTCGTCGTTTGACGTCATTTCGCGACGTTTTGCATGGGTAAGACATGGGCGCGCTCATGCCCGCTGAGCTTGGTTTGGCACGCCGTGGCGGCTGAACGATCGGTCCGGGCGTGGCTCGCCGGTAGACTAGCCGTCGTGAGCGCGGATCGTGATGAGCTGATGCGCCTGGTCCAGGACCTGCCGGAGGACCAGGTGGGCGAAGCGCTGGCCGAGATGCGGCGCCATCTGCGACCGGTGTCGGATGAGCGCCCCTGGCCGCCGGCCTTCTTCGGGGCTGCCGCCGGCGAGCCGGACACCAGTGAGCGCGTCGACGAGCTGCTTCGAGAGGGCTTCGGCCGGTAACCCGTGGTCATCTGCGACACGGGGCCGCTGGTGGCGGCTGCCCTGCACCGGGACAAGAACCATCATCGCTGCGTCGAGCTGTTCACGAGCCTGCGACTGAACCGCGAGCGGATCCTCGTCCCGTCGCCGATCGTCGCGGAGGTCGGCTACCTGATCGGCCGCTACGACCCGCGGGTGGAAGCGGGCTTCCTGCGCAGCCTGGCGGCCGGCGACTTCATACCGATAGAGCTGACCAGCAGCGACTACGAACGCATGGCCGAGCTCGTCGAGCAGTACGCCGACCTGCCGCTAGGCACGAGCGATGCCGCCGTGGTGGCCGTGGCGGAGCGTCTGAACGTCGCAGAGGTGGCGACGCTCGACCGGCGGCACTTCACGGTCGTCCGGCCGCGCCACGTCCGGGTGCTGACACTGCTCCCCTGACGGTCCAGTCCCCCGCCGGCTCCCTCGTACAGGCCGTCTCGCAGCACCGGGGCGTCGGTGTCAAGAGTGGGCGCTTGCGACCATCGCGTCAGCGACGCGGAGCGCTCTTGATGCCGGCGACCTGGTGTTCGACGATCGAGGCCGAGGGAGCGCCAGTCTGCGGCTTGCTGTGGCCGGCCCTGGGCACCTGTACGCGCCGCTGGTGGTGGCGCTGCCGTCGCCAGCTCGTGGCCGGCGCCGCGCAGGCCGGCCGGCGTGAGCGGAGCGGCAG
>NZ_JBOHGA010000249.1:0-8243 GCF_050699915.1 Actinophytocola sp. | reverse complement strand
GCGGCCAGGTCGCGTGGCGGGGATCAGCGCGAGAGTCGCGGGCCGCCGCGATCACCGCCGCCGCGACGACGGCGAGCGCCACCGTCGCCACCGACCGCCGGCCCGCAGAACAAGGCGGTGCGGGCGCAGCCGGCGGGCGAGCAGCACCTTCGCGGCGAACACCCCGGGCGTGGCCGCGAGCACCCACAACAGCACGAGGATGCTCGTCCGCGCGAACGTGCCGGGCTGGACGGTGCGGCCCGGAACCGCCCAGCACCCCGCGACCGCCAGCCCCGCGAGGACGGTCGTGCCCCACTCCGCCTCACGTGTCATGACGGCTCCAGCCGCGGCCGCACCCGGGCCGGCCTCGAGGTCGAGCTGCTGGCACAGCTCGTCTGACTACTCCGTGTCGCCGGGGTCGCCGAGGGCCAGCTTGCCCGCGTAGCTGAGGGTTCCTTCCGGGGTGAGCGGGTGGAACGTGCCGGCCCGCACGTCGCGGAAGGCGCGTTCCATGCCGAAGCGCTTGAAGAACGAGCGGCCGCCCATGACGTCCATCGCCAGGTTGACCACCTCGATCGCCTCGACGACCGCCTGGCGCTTGGCCACCATCACGGTCGTGAGCGCCTCCGGCGTGGCCGTGTAGTCCTCGCCCAGCTCCTCGAGCGCGCCCATCAGCGCCCACCACGCGACGCGCAGCTTCGTGTCCATCAGCCCGACCTGGCGGTGCACCCGCGGCAGGTCGCCGAGCGGACGCGGGCCGCGCGACCCGGCCGAGGCCGCCGCGACGGCCGCGTCCCGGGCGCCGGCGGCGATGCCGAAGTACGTCGCGCCGACGACCGGTGCGAAGTGGACGGTGGCGGCGAGCAGCGGCGCGCCGAGCTCGCCGTAGGGCCGGTGCCCGACGATCTTGTCCGCGGCGACGGCGACGTCCTCCAGCACGACGTCGTGGCTGGCCGTGCCGCGCATGCCGAGCGTGTCCCAGGTTTCCACGATGCGGACCCCGGGCGCGGACAGCGGAATGCTGAAGTGCAGCACGTCCGCGTCGACGCCCGGTTCGCCGAGCACCGCGCAGGTGGCGACGACCGTGGCGCCCGGCGACTGGCTGCAGAAGATCTTGCGG
The DNA here is from genome assembly GCF_050699915.1 of Actinophytocola sp. Classification (GTDB taxonomy): domain Bacteria; phylum Actinomycetota; class Actinomycetes; order Mycobacteriales; family Pseudonocardiaceae; genus Actinophytocola. The sequence goes on along the minus strand of NZ_JBOHGA010000249.1, from coordinate 7,144 downwards.
CCGTTGACCAGGTATCCGTTGTCGGTGGGCACGGCGGTGGTCGTCGGCCAGAGCCAGTCCGAGCCGCCGCTCGTCGCGATCACGATGCCCTCGGCGGCGATCCGGCGCAGCACTCCCTCGGCGTCGGGCGCGCCCTTGCGCCGGCGGTAGCCCTGCACGAGCGTCAGGTAGGTGTGCATCGCGACGGACAGCGCGGTCGCGCCGTCGTGGCGGGCCAGCTCGGCCTGCGCGTAGCAGGCCTGGCGCATGCTCGCGCCGAGGCCGCCGAGATCCTCCGGCACAGTCAGAGCCAGGTAGCCGTTCTCGCGCATCGCCGCGTAGGCCTCGGTGACGAACGTGGCGTCCCGGTCGTGCTCGGCGGCGTGCTCGGCGGCGACCGCCCCGATGCGGGCGGCGAGCTCGGTGAACCGAGCGTCATCGGCTCGTAACGGGATCGGATACGTACTGGTTGAGCGGGATTGAGCGATTGTCATGTAGTGGACGCTAAGAACTGCGGCGCCCGCGAAGTAGTACAGAAACTGAACTCACGGGAGCGCGCATGCGGCCTTACGCGCAGTACTGCCCGGTGGTCCGAGCGGTCGAGCTGCTCGGCGACCGGTGGACCCTGCTGATCGTCCGGGACATGGTCGTCGGCGGCGGCGCGGCACGGTTCAACGAGCTGGCCCGCGGGCTGCCGGGGCTGTCCCGAGCGCTGCTGTCGCGGCGGCTGCGGCAGCTGCACAACGCCGGCCTGGTGGAGCACACGGAGGACGGCTACGCGCTGACCCGCGCCGGCGAGGACCTGCGCCCGCTCGTGTTCGGCCTGGCCGACTGGGGCGCGCGGTACGCGTTCGGCGACCCGCGGCCGGAGGAGCTGGACCCGGAGCTGCTGATGTGGTGGATGCACGGCCGGATCGACACCGGCGACATCGACAAGCGCGCGGTGATCCAGGTGGAGATCGCCGACCACCGGCGGAAGTACTGGCTGGTGCTGGAGCCCGGCGAGGCGTCGGTCTGCTACACCGACCCGGGCTTCGACATCGACGCCGTGCTCGCCGCGGACCTGCCGACGCTGTACCGCATGTGGCTGGGCGAGATCGAACTGCTGGACGCCGTCCGCGCGGGCACCATCGACCTGACCGGCGCCCGCTGGATCATCCGCGGCCTCCCGTCCTGGCTGCGACTGAGCCCGATCGCCGAGAACGTGAAGGCCGCCCGGGCCCGTTAGCGAGCCGTGCGACCGGCGTGCTGACCTGGGTCGCCGAGGCTCGTTCGGCACTGTCGGTACCGTTGTAGCGTGCGGATTCTGATCGTCGAGGACGAGGAGGCCCTGGCCGAGGCCGTCGCCAGGGGGTTGCGGCGGGAGGGCATGGCCGTCGACGTCGCGCTCGGTGGGGACGAGGGACACGAGAAGGCCACCGTCACGCGCTACGACGTCGTCGTGCTCGATCGGGACCTGCCGGGGATGTCCGGCGACGAGCTGTGCCGCGAGATCGTCGCGTCCGGGCAGCTCACCCGGGTGCTCATGCTGACCGCCTCCGGCTCGGTCGCCGACCGCGTCGAGGGGCTCTCCCTCGGCGCCGACGACTACCTCGCCAAGCCCTTCGCCTTCGACGAGCTCGTCGCGCGCGTGCGGGCGCTCGCCCGACGGTCCACTCCGGTCACCCCGCCGGTGCTGCGCGCGGGCGACCTCGAGCTCGACCCCGCCCGCCGCACGGTGACCCGGTCCGGCGAGCCGGTCGAGCTGACCCGCAAGGAGTTCGGCGTGCTCGAGGTCCTGCTCGCCGCGTCCGGCTCGGTGGTCAGCAGCGAGGAACTGCTGGAGCGGGTGTGGGACGAGCACGCGGACCCGTTCACCACGACCGTCCGGGTGACCGTGATGACCCTGCGCAAGAAGCTGGGTGAGCCCGGGATCATCGACACGGTCGTCGGGTCCGGCTACCGGGTGCCCGCGGCCGGCACGGCTGGACCCGCGGTGCCCGCCGAGTCCGGGTGAACGGCCCTCGGCGCGGTCCCGGCCTGCGCGCCCGGATCACGCTGCTCGCCACCGCGCTGGTCGCCATGGTCGCGGTCCTGCTGCTGTGGCTCGGCTGGATGCTCGCGGGCAACGCGGTCACCGTGCCGACGCTGCCGACCGGCACCACCGTCGTCGTCGAGGGCGTGCCGGTGCGGGCCGAACAGCTCGCCGAGGCGCTGCGCGACTACACGCGCCTGCGGGTGCTGCTCGCGGGTTCGGTCGCGTTCGTGTGCGTGGTGCTCGCGACCGCGCTGCTGGCCTGGACGTTCACCGGCCGGGTGCTCAAGCCGCTGCGCGACGTCACCGGCACCGCGCGACGGTTGTCCGCCGAGTCGCTGGGCGAGCGGATCTCGCTGCACGGTCCGCGGGACGAGGTGGCCGAGCTGGCCGACACGTTCGACGCGATGCTCGACCGGCTGCAGGCGACGTTCACCGCGCAGCGCCAGTTCGTCGCGAACGCCTCTCACGAGCTGCGCACCCCGCTGTCGGTCATCCGCACCGAGCTGGACGTGACGCTGTCCGATCCGGACGCCGACGACGAGGAGCTGCGCCGGATGGCCGGCGTGGTGCGCAAGGCGACGCTGCGCGCCGGGCACCTGGTCGAGGCGCTGCTGCTGCTCGCGCGCACCGACGGCATGGGCATCGGCGTGGTCGAGCCGGTCGACCTGGCCGCGGTCGTGGACCAGGCCTGGCCGCCGATCTCGGCCGACGCGGAGAAGCGCGGCCTGACCGCGGCGTTCCACTGTGGACCGTCACCCGCCGCGGGCGACCCGGCGCTGCTGGAGCGGGTCGCGGGAAACCTGTTGGAGAACGCCGTGCGGCACAACGTCGACGGCGGCTGGATCGACGTGCGGAGCGGCTCGGCGGCGGGGTTCGCGAGCCTGCGGGTGAGCTCGTCGGGCGCGATGGTGGATCCCGAGCGGGTCGAGGAGCTGTTCGAGTCGTTCCGGCGCGGCGGCGTGGACCGGACCGCGCACACGGGCACCGGGCTCGGGCTGGCGATCGTGCGTGCCGTGGTCCTCGCCCACCACGGGACGGTCGGCGCGGAGGCGGTGCCCGGCGGCGGGCTGACGGTGACCGTGCACCTGCCGGCGCGCCCCGTCATCAGCCCGGCCCAGTAGGCCGGCCCGGCGAGTCCGCTCAGTAGGTCCGCTCGACCAGGTCGACGAGGACGAGTCGCAGGTCGCCGAACGGCAGCTGGTAGCCGTCGACCGACTGGACCTGCGTGGCGAGCGCGGTGAGCAGGAAGTCGCGGATCGCGGCCGTCGTGCCCTGGTCCGGGTACTGCGTGCAGGCGATGACATAGCCGACGTGCACCAGCGGGTAGGGCGGGGTGCCGTCGCCGACCTGGTCGGCGCCCGCCCGGTAGATCGCGTCCGGCAACGCGGTGAGGTCGGCGGTGTCGTGCAGGGCGGCGTCCACCGCGGCGTGGACGGCGTCCGCGTCCGGGATGATGCCCTTGCCGTCGCCGGTGGCGATCATCACGACGGGCTCCTGGGCCGCGCGGGCCAGTGGGAAGGGCAGATAGCCGATCGCGCCCTCGACGGACCGGACCGCGGCGAGCACGTCCGCGTCGGACTGCTGGGGCAGCTGCGCCCGGCCGCCGAACTCCGGCCCGGAGCCCGAGCGCCAGCCGCCGGTCGCGGTCAGGAACTGCTGGAACGTCTGCGTGCTCTGCGCCTCGTCCGCCCGGGCGACCACCGTGACCGCTGTCGCCGGCAGCCGGACGCCGGGGTTCAGCTCGGCGACGGCCCGGTCGTTCCAGCGCGTGAGCCGCCCGCTGAAGATCGCGGTCAGAGCCGGCGCGTCCAGCTGGAGCTCGGCGACGCTGGGCAGGTGGTAGGTGACCGCGACGGGCGTGAGGACCATCGGCAGCTGCAGCACGAGGTTCTTGTCGGCGGGGGCGCCGATCCCGGAGCAGCGGGCGGCCGCGGCGGCGATCTCGCCCTGGTTCTCGCCGAGCACGTGGTCGACGACGGCGAAGTCGGCCTCGCCGGCGGCGAACCGCGCGACGCCGTCGGGAGTGCCGTCGGGGGAGTAGTCGAGGGTGCTGCCCGCACACCGGCCGGTCCACTGCTCGGCGATGGTGAGCATGGCGTCGTGCTGAAGGGAGGAGCCGCTGGCGGTGATGGTCCTGGCGCCGGAGCAGGCGGGTCGGCTGGTGGTCGGGTCGTCCCCGGCGGCGGGCGTGACGCTCTCGAGCGCCGGCACGGGGGTTCCGTCTGTGGTGTTGTCCTGGAGGAGGGGCACGGTGATGGCCGCGGCGGCGAGCAGCACCGCGACCACGGCGCCGACGAGTCTTCGTCTTCGCGGGTTGGGTCGACGTCCTGGCGCCGGCGAGGCGCTGCGCGGCTTGTCCTTACCGGGCGCGCCGTAGGTGACGGGCTCGATGACGCGCGCGGCGGCGCCGCTCGGCCGTGCGTCGGCCACCGGCGCGGCCTCGGCCTCGATCGCGTCCGCCGCCGCGCGTAAGGCGGCGAGGTCGTGCGGGTCGATCGGCGGCGCGGTCACCACTCCGGTCCCGGTGGGCGCGTCGACGACCGCGACGCCGCCGCTCGGTTCGACGGACGCTTCCGCCGGAGCGACCGCCACCGCGCCGGCGAGCGGTTCGCTCGGTTCGGCGGCGGGTTCGGCGGTGGCGTCGACGGGTCCGACGACGGCGTCGGCCGCGATGCCGGCGGACAGGTCGACGGGGTTGGCGGGAGGCGCGGTGGCCGCGTAGGCAAGCGACTTGCTCGGCGCGTCCTCGGCGGCGGCGTCACCCGTGACGTCGACGGGTCCGACGATGGCGTCGCCCGCGATGCCGGCCGACAGGTCGATCGGGTTGGCGGGCGGTGCGGCGGCCGCGTAGGACGGCGACGTGCTCGGTTCCTCGGGGGCGGCGGCGTCGATGGGCCCGACGACGGCGTCGCCCGCGATGGCGGCCGACAGGTCGACGGGGTTGGCCGGCGGCGCGGCGGCCGCGTAGGCGGGCTGCGTGCTCAGCTCCTCGGTGGTCGCGTCCGCGGAGATGGGTCCGACGACGGCGTCGCCGGGGATGCCGGCCGACAGGTCCAGCGGGTTCGCGGGTGGCGTGGTGGCCGGGTAGGCGAGCGGTGCCGCCGGCTCGTCCTCGACGGTTGCGTCCGCGTCGATCGGGCCGACGACGGCGTCGCCGGGGATGCCGGCCGACAGGTCCAGCGGGTTCTCCGGCGGGGCGGCCGGCGCGTACGCGAGCGGGTCCGCGACGACACCGGTCTCCGGCTCCGCGTCCGCCGGGATGGGTCCGACGATGGCGTCGCTCGGGATCCCCGCCGAGAGGTCGAGCGGGTTCTCCGGCGGGCTGGCCGTCTCGTAGGCGAGCGACTCGCCGGCGATCGCCGCCGCGGCGAGCGCCGCCGGGGTCGGGCGGTCCGCCGGATCCGCCGCCCGGCACCGCACCACCAACGAGCGCAACGGTTCCGGCAGCTCGTCCTCGGCGCCGGCCAGGAACGTGACCAGCTTGCCCAACGCGACGACGTCGGCCGCCGCGCCGGCGTGCTCGCCGACCCCCAAGCCGATCACCCGCGGCCCCTCGGGTGTCAGCCGCACGGTGTCCGCGGACAGCGACCCGTGCACCAGCCCGGCCTCGCGGATCGCGCCCAGCGCCCCGGCCACACCGGCCGTCACCCGCAGCACCTCGGCGACCGGCAGCGGTCCCCACTCGGCCACGACCTCGCGCAGCGGCGGCCCATCGACGTACTCGGTGGCCAGCCACGGGTGGTCCGCGTCGGCGTGGGCGTCGATCAGCGCGGCGACGTGCCGGTGCCGAACCCGGCCGGCGGCGGTGACCTCGGCCGCGAACCGGTGGCGGAACCGCGGGTCGACGGCCTGCTCGACCCGGACGACCGTGACGGCGGCCGCGACCCCTACCGCGTCACGTCCCAAGTAGACGTGACCCGACGTGCCCAGCCGGCCCTCGATCGCGAACGGACCCACCCGAGGCGGGTCGTTCTCGGCGAGCGGCTCCAGCACTGGACGCACCTCCCCGCTCGGCAACACAACGAAGTTACCCGGACGCGGACCGCGTCAGGAAGGCCTTCTACCAGGCAAGGTCCAGCCGGTTCGCCAACGAGATCGCGTCGCCGGGCGCCTTCACCTTCGCGTCGTTGTCGAAATAGGCATACGCATCAACGCCCTGCTCCGTCCAGCCGCGCAGCCGTCCGGCCCACTCGTCGAGCGCCTCGCCGGTGTAGCCGCTGGTATAGAGCTCGGTGCTGCCGTGCAGCCGGACGTAGGCGAAATCGGCGGTCACGTGCTCCAGGTACGGCCACTCGGCCGCGGCGTCCGCGACCACCAGGCCGATGCCGTGCGCGCGCAGCACGTCGAGGAAGGCCGGGTCTGTGAAGCTCTGGTGGCGCACCTCCAGCGCGTGCCGCAGCGGCCGGTCGGCGTCGGTGACCGTCCACGCGCGACCCTCGAGCCGCTCGTCGTGCCGGCCGGCCAGCTCGGCGGCCGCGGTGGTGGTGCGCGGCAGGAGGTCGAAGAACGCGTCGAGCAGGTCCGCGTCGAACGCCAGCGTCGGCGGGAGCTGCCACAGCAGGGGGCCGAGCTTCTCGCCGAGCGCGAGCACCCCGGACGCGAAGAAGTTGGCCAGCGGCGCGTCGACGTCCCGCAGCCGCTTCATGTGCGTGATGAACCGGCCGCCCTTGACCGCGAACACGAAGTCGTCCGGAGTCTGCTCGTGCCACGCCTGGTAGCTCGACGGCCGCTGCAGCGCGTAGAACGAGCCGTTGATCTCGACCGAGTTGACCTTGCTCGACAGGTACTCCAGCTCGCGGCGGTGCGCGAGCCCGGTCGGGTAGAACCGCCCGCGCCATGGTGGGTAGACCCAGCCCGAGGTACCGATCCGGACCCGCCCGGCCACCGGCTCAGCCGGAGCCGTTCAGCGCGGTGGACAGCGCGTCGCTGGTCAGCGAGATCTGCCACTCGCGCGCGCCGCCGATCCGCAGCGCGTCGGCGACGGTGTCGGTGGACAGCGGCTCGGGCGGGCGCCAGCAGGTTCGGCGCACGAGGTCGGGCTGCAGGAGGTTCTCGATCGGCAGCCGCCGTTCCTCGGCGATCGCCGCGAGGCGGGTGCGGACGGCGGACAACCGCGCGGCCGCGGCCGGGTCGCGGTCCGCCCAGCGG
>NZ_JBOHGA010000248.1:0-8318 GCF_050699915.1 Actinophytocola sp. | reverse complement strand
GCCGCGGACGGCGCGCTGTTCGACGCCGCCGAGCGGTGGCGTGCCGTCGCCTCCACTTTGGACGGCGCGCCCGGCGCGCTGGCCGGTGGCCGGGGTGCGCTCGCGGCGAGCCTCGTCGGGGACGTCGAGACGGCCGAGCACGACCTGGCGACCGCCCGGCAGATGGTCTCCGGAGCCGTGCCGCGCGGGCTGATCGTGCTGCTGGACGGCGTCTCGGCGACTCTGGCCGCGCTGCGTGGCGAGTTCGACACGGCCTCGCGGCGGCTCGCCGGGCTGGCCGTCGCCAGCGTGCCGGCGGATCCGATGGCCTCGGGGCGGTGGGACGACCTGGCGGTGACGGTCGTCGTGGCCGGCGGGGACGACCGGACCGCGTGGGAGATGTTGACCGCGAACCCGGACCGCCCGCAGACGACGCGGCGCCGGCTGCTGAAGGCCTGGCTGGACCTGCGGACCGGCCGGCTGTCCGACGCCCGCGCCGGCCTGGGCGCGGCGGGGGACGGGCCGACGCTGCGTCGCGACGCAGTGCTCGCCGCGGCGGTCACGGTCGGGCTGGCCCGGCGGGCCGGCGACGACGACGCGCTGCGTGCGGCCTGGCACCGGGTGGCGCCGGTCCTCGCGGGTGCCGATGTGGAGCTGCTGCTGCTGGACGCGTGGGGTGAGCTGTCCACGGCCGCCGCGCTGGTCGCGCCCGGTGAGCGGGACGCGGTCGTGGCCGTGATGGCGGCGGCGGTGGCCCGCGCGGGCTCGCCGAGGTGGGCCGCGGCGACGTTGGCGTGGTGGGTGTTGCAGCGTGCGGTCGTCACGGAGGAGCCGGGCGTCGCCACCCTCGCCGCGGACCATCTCCAGGCGCTGGGCGCCGCGGAGGAGCGGACCGCCGCCGCGCGGGTGTGGGCGTCGATCCTGGTTTCGAAGGTCGACCCGGCGGCCGTGCGGAAGGCGGCCGTAGCGCTGGCCGACGCGGGCCGCCCGTGGGAGGGCGCGGCCCTGTGCGGCGCGGCGGCGGCGAAGCTGACCGAGTCGACCGTGGTCAGAGAGCTGCTGGCGGCGGGGCGGGCGCTGCGGGCGACCGTCGCGACCGTCGACCGCGGCAGTGCCGACGGACTGTCCAAAAGGGAGCGTTCGGTGGGCGAGCTGCTGCTGGACGGGCTCACCCAGAAGGAGATCGGCGCTCGGCTGTACATCTCGCCGAAGACCGTCGAGCAGCACGTCGCTCGGCTGCGGCAGAAGCTGGTGGCGGGGAACCGGGCCGAGCTGGTCGCGGCCCTGCGCGCCAAGCTGTCGTGAGCTAGCCGGCAAGGGGTGGGAGCGGCTTGCCGGCGCGGGGCCGGCAAGCCGCTCTCTGGCGTTTGTGCACCGAAACGATCACATGCTCGGCAGGCCCTTCTCTGGCTGCGGCGACTGCGGTATACGTGGGAACGACGAGGTTTCGGCAGCCGCACATACAGTCCAAAAAGGACTGCGGAGGGAGTGCCGAGTGGGCGACGGCAGCGAGCTGGTCCCGCTGCGCACCGGGTTCGACGTGGTGCTGCGGGGCTACCGGCGAAGCGCGGTGCGCAGGTACGTGCAGTCCGTTGAGGAGGAGCTGCGCATCCTGGCGACCGATCGGGACGCGAACGCTGGGCTGGCCGAGGCCCTTGCCAGACAGTTGGAAGAGCTGCGAATGGAGAACGGTCGGCTGCGCCAGCAGCTGGACCGCGTGTGCCGCACACCGATCGAGCCGGCCGCGCTGGAGGGCCGGCTGCGGCGGATGCTCGAGCTGGCCAACGACGAGGCGGCCGAGGTCACCGCCCGCGCGCGGGTGGCGGCCGAGCACTGCTGGGCGACGGCGGAGGACGCGGCCGGACGGCTGCGGGCCCGCTACGAGGTGTCCATCGCGGAGATGGACACCCAGCGGCGGGCGATGGAGGACGAGCACAACACGCTGCTGCAGCAGACGCGCGTGGAGGTGGCCGTGATGACCACCGAGGCGGAGCGGCAGCGCCAGGAGCTGGACGAGCAGGCAAGCCGCCGCCGAGAGCGGGTGGAGACCGACTTCGAGGTGGCGATGGCCGCCCGCCGGACCGCCGCCATGCGCGAGATCGCGGAGCAGAAGCTGGCCGCCCGCGAGGAGTCCGAGGCCCGCCTACGAGCGGCGAGTGCGGCGTCGGCCCGCCTGCTGGAGACGACCGCCGCGGCCGGCTCTCATGTGGTGACCGCGGCCGTCGCGGCGTCGGCACACCGTCTGAGGTGCGCGAACGAGACGTCGGGCCGGTTGCTCTCGGCGTCGGCGTCGGCGGGTGCGCGAGTGGTGGCGTCGTCGATCGCGGAGGCGGATCGCCGCGTGGCAGCGGCGAACGAGACGTCGGCCCGGTTGGTCGAGGCGGCCGCGGTGACCAGCACCGAGGTGATCTCCGCGAGCACGGCGGCGGCGGAGCATCGGGTGGCGGCGGCGAACGAGGTGTCGGGCCGCCTGCTGAGGGCGACCGCGACGACGGGTGGTCAGGTTGTGGCGTCGTCTCTGGCCGAGGCGGAACACCGCCTGATGTGCGCGAATGAAACGGCAGGTCGTCTGCTTACCGCAGCCGCCGCGACGAGCGGCCAGGTAGTCGCCTCATCGGCGGCGAGCGCGGAACACCGTCTGAGGTGTGCGAATGTCGCGTCGGGGCAGCTGATCACCGCCGCTGCCAGGACGAGTGGCCACGTGGTGGCATCGTCGATGGCCGAGGCGGAGCACCGGCTGATGAGCGCGAACGAGGCAGCTGGTCGGTTGCTCGCGGCGGCCGCCGCCACGAGCGGTCACGCGATCGCCGCGGGCACAGCGGAAGCGCGGCGGCGGGTCGGCGAGGCCGATGAGGAAGGCCGGCGGATCGTCACGAACGCCGACGAAACGGCCGACCAGCGGATGCGGGACGCGCGGGACGAGGCCGCGCGTCGGCTCAGCGCCGCACGGGCCGACGCCGAGCAGCGGGTGGCGGCCGCCGAGAGCGCCGCGGGGCGGTTGGTCTCCGCCGGGGCCTCGACCAGCGGCCGGCTCCTCGCCGCGGCGATCGCGGAGTCCGAACGGCGTGTGGACGCCGCCGCCGGGGACTGCGCGCGGCTGGTCACCTTCGCCACCACCGAGGCCGAGCGGGTCGTGCTCGATGCCGGGCGCCGGGCCGAGGACCTGCTGCACGCGGGCACCGCCGAGAGCATGCGGCGAGTCACCGCCGCGATGGCCGACGCCGGGCTGCGCACCTCGGCCGCCGACTGTCGCGTCGAGGAGGCCGACCGGCGCACCCACGACGCCGACCGCCGCGTCGACGACGCCCGGCGGCAGGTCGACCGGCTCGGGCAGCTCCACGAGCGGATCGCCACGCAGATCGTCGCCGCTCGCGAGGTCCTCACCGGCGCCGGGCCGCTCCTGCAGCCGCTCCCGGCCGAGTCCGACCCCGAGCTGAGACCCTCGGCGATCCCGTCCCAGCGTGAGCACGAGCGGAGCTATCTGTCCACACCGGACCAGTGAGCCGCTAGCGCGTCCGCCGCCTCGTCGGTGCTCGGGTGGGCGGCCAGCTCCGCGGCCAGCAAACGGGCGGCCGCCCGGTAGGACGGCTCGGTCAGCACCGCGTCCAGCGCCGCGCGGATCCCCGGCGGCTCGGTCCGCACACCGGCGCCGACCGCGGCCACCCGCTCGGCGTTGGCGTGCTGGTCCTGCGCGAACAGCGGCACCACCACGAGCGGCACCCCGGCCGCCAGCGCGCCCAGCGTCGAGCCGCCGCCCCCGTGGCACACGATCGCCGACGCCCCCGCCAGCACTTCGGCCTGGTTCACCCAGCGCTCGATCCGAACATGTGGCGGCGCCGGACCGAACGACGCGGGGTCGGCGTCGCGGCCCACGCTGAGCACCACCTCGGCGTCCAGGTCCGCCACGGCGGCCAGCGCCGCGGCGAAGACGTCGGCCAGCATCGACATCCCGCCGGCCACGCTGCCGAACGTCACGTACACGAGCGGCACCGGGCGGGGCTCGGCCGCGCGCCACGACGGGTCACGGAACCGCAGTGGCCGGCCGTCGGCGTCCTCGAGCCCGGCCGGGAACAGCGTCAGGTGCGGTGCTTCGTGGAGCCGGTGCGGCCCGGCCAACCCGTACGCGTGCCGCAGCACGTCGACGTTCGGCGCGGCCACGTCGGTCAGCGCCCGCTCCATCGTGCCTAGGCCGATGGCCACCCGCGCGTGCGGCAGACCGTGCAGCTCCGCCGCGACCGCCCCGCCGAACTCGGCCGTCTCCCGGACCACTAGATCCGGCCGCCACGACGTGATCGCCTCCCGCAGCCGGGGCACCGCGGCGGTCGCGTCGAGCCGGCCGAACACCTCGCTCACGACCAGCGCGTTGGCCTCGTCGTGCGACAGGCTCCAGGCCCGGGCGAACGCGGCCGCCAGCTCGTCCGCCGGCGGATCGTCGACCGCCCAGAACTCCGCGCCCGCGACCGACGCGCGCAGCCCGGGCGGTCCAGCCACGAGCACGTCGTGCCCACCGTCCATGAAGGACCGGACGAACGGCGCCAGCGGACCGTAGTGCCCGGCCCCGGCCGTCGAGGTGACTAGGAAGCGCACCGCTCAACAGTAGGAACGCGGCCGCCCGCCGGCCACCCTGATCGGCGGTCAGTGGCGAGTCGTCACCGGCCGTGGGCGAGCTGGCCCGACTTCGCCGGACCGTAGGCGGTCAGGAACTTGTCGCGGAACTCGCTCATCCGCCACACCGGCGCGTCCGGCGTCGGGTTGAGCCCGTCCTGCCAGCCCCACGCGGAGATCCGCTCGAGCACCGCCGGATCCTTGGCGACGATCGTGATCGGCACGTCCCGGCTCGCGTCCTCGCCGCTCACGATGGGGGCCGGCTGGTGGTCGCCGAGGAAGACCATCACCAGGTTCTCGTCGCCGTAGGTCTGGATGAAGGAGATCAGCGTCTCGAGGGTGTACTCGATCGAGTCGCCGAAAGCCTGCTTCACCTTGGTCGGGTCGGGCCAGAAGTCCTTGCCCCGCTTGCCGTTCGTGGCCGTCTCGTAGACCGAGCCGTCGCCGACGTCCTTCCAGTCGAGCATCTTCGGGACCGGCGCCCACGGCGAGTGGGTCGAGGTGAGGTCCAGCTCGGCCATCACCGGCGCGCGGTTCGGCTTGGCCATCTCGGTGCGGTAGAAGTGTTCCAGCGTCCACTGGTCGGGCATCCGCGAGTAGGCGAGCGTCGGGCCCTGGTAGGGCACGTTGTTCGCGGTGTACATCCGGTCGTAGCCGAAGTACTCGCCCTCCGGCCACTCCTGGGTGATCTGCGGCGAGACCCCGGCGGTCGTCCAACCGCCACGCTTGAACGCCTTGGTCAGCGACATGCGGTCGCCGGAGGTCAGCACGTCGTACCGCTGCTGGTTGTCGATCCACAGGCCGGACTGGAGCGAGGCGTGGGCGAGCCAGCTGCCGCCGCCGAACGTCGACGAGGTGAGGAACGCGCTCCTGGACTGGAAGCCCGCCTTGCGCAGCGACTCGGTGCCGGCGTCGAGCTTCGCGTCGATCTCCGGTGCGATCAGCGGGTCCTCGATCGCGACGCGGCCGTAGCTCTCGACGAAGTTGACGAGCACGTCCTTGCCGCGCAGGCCGGTCAGCAGCTCGGCGCCAGGCGTGTAGCGGAAGTGGTCGACCGACGCCTGCTGGGCGAACTGCTGCGGGTCGAGCAGGCCCGCGCGCACGGCCTTCACGTCGTCGTAGACCCCCTCGGCGGCGTGGCGGGAGGCGACCGAGGTGCCCTGGGTGAACTGCACGCCGAGCACCGCGCACACGAGCCAGACCACACCGAGCACCGCGACGGAGCGGGTGGCCGTGTTCCGCCGGGTGGCCATCAGGCGGCTCAGCCGCAGCGCGGCGAAGACCGAGCCCACCAGCAGCCCGACGATCAGCAGGATCACGCCGATCACCGCGAAGAGCGCGCCGAGGTCGCCGATCTCGGTGGCGAGGTAGTCCACGCCCGGTCCGAGGAAGCTCCAGTCGAAGACGAGATCGAAGGGGCGGGCGAGTGTCTCGTTGAAACCCATGTCGGTGAACCTGATGATCAGCACCACGCCGAGCAGCAGGCCGGCGAGCACCGCGGCCACCCGCCGCGCCACGGTGGGCAGGACGATCACGAGGGCGGCCAGGATGAGGGCTTCGATGGGGATCCGCGCGAACGCTGTCGGCGTGAGCTGGCTGATCCGCTCGGGGGCGAGCAGAGCGAACAGCACGAGCACGCAGGCCAGGCCGGTGCCCACACCGGCGAGGATCCGGCGCCGGGTCGAGCGGACGGGCGCCTCCTCGGCGGTCTCCGCGGCCACGTCGGACGTGGCTTCGCGGTGGCGGAACAGCCAGATGCTGTCGTAGCCGAACGACAGCACGAGCGCCGCGAGCGCCAGCCCGAGGATGAGCACCGTGCCCGCCGGGGGCAGCACCTCGGAGGCGGCGACGACGAGGATGATGCCCTGCGCGGCGGCGACGGTCTTGCGGGTCATGCTGTGCGGCAGGTCCGCGCGCAGCCAGCTCAGCAGCCGGCCGGCGACGATGAAGACGTACCGCATCGCACCGATCGCCAGCACCCACGGGCCGACCTCGGTGGCCAGGTACGCGCTGAGCACGAGGATGAGGAACGCGTCGACCTCCATGTCGAACCGCGCACCGAACGGGGAGACCGTGCCGGTCTTGCGGGCGACCCAGCCGTCGACCGCGTCCAGCTCCAGCGCCACGGTGGCCAGCACGACCAGGGGAGCGACCGAGACCGGCTCGGGGATGTCGGCGATCAGCACGGTGACGCCGCCGATGAGGATCGCCCGGCTGAGCGTGACCAGGTCGGCCGGGCCGAACGAGGTCGCCCCGTAGCGGCGCAGCCCCGTGGTGATCGCGGCGCAGCCGATCACGAGATAGGCGATCCCGGTCAGCATGCCCGAAGGGCCGATACCGGTGAACATGGCCAACGCCATGAACAGGACGACCTGCGCGGCCGCTCCGGCGGTCAATGTCCGCACCGGAGATGCTGTCAACACGGCCACGCGTTCCTCCTGAGAGATCGGGTTCCTGCCGTGAATACGTGCGCTTGCTCCAAATGGTTCTACCGGGGTCCCCGCAGCCGGTCTGACCTGGGTATCCCACCCCGGTGAACTTCCCGAACGCGGGCCGCGTGTTAATGGGTGGGAGTACGTCCGAGTCGATCACGGGAGGCCGCGTGGCGGTGACCACCACCCAGTTCGCACCGGAGTGGCTCGCGTTGCGCGAGAGCGCCGACGCGCAGGCCCGCTCGGCCGAGCTGCTCGAGCCGCTGCACGCGGCACTCACCGAGGGCGAGCTGGTGATCCGCGACCTGGGCTGCGGCACCGGGTCGATGGGCCGCTGGCTGGTCGGGCGGCTGCCCATGCCGCAGCACTGGATCCTCACCGACCGCGACCCGGCGCTGCTGGCGCGCGCGGCGGCCAGCCTGCCGGCCCCGGCGACGGCCGTGACCGACGAGCGCGACCTCACCCTGCTGACCGCCGCGGACCTGACGGGCACCTCGCTGGTGACCGGGTCCGCGCTGCTCGACCTGCTGACCGCCGAGGAGGTCATGGGCCTCGCGGCGGCGTGCGTGGGCGCCGGGTGCCCGGCACTGTTGGCGCTGTCGGTGCTGGGCCGGGTGTCGCTGGACCCGGTCGACGACCTCGACGTCGCGCTCGAGGCGGAGTTCAACGCCCACCAGCGGCGCACGGTCGGCGAGCGCCGGCTGCTCGGGCCCGACGCGGCGACGCTCGCGAGGCAGGCGTTCGAGGGCCTCGGCGCGCAGGTGCACACGCGGCCCAGCACGTGGCGGCTCGGCGCCGAGCACGCGGCGCTCACCGCGCAGTGGCTGCAGGGCAGGGTGTCGGCCGCGTGCGAGCAGAACCCGAGCCTGACGCGGGAGGCGATGGACTACCTGCGCCGGCGCCTCGACCAGTGCCTCTCGGGCGAGCTGCGGGTCACGGTCGAGCACGAGGACCTGCTGGCACTCCCGCCTCGGTAGCGTCCCCGCCCGGTCGCCCGGAGCTGACCCTGCTGTCCCGGGTCGCCTACGGGGAGCAGGAGATCACCAGCCCACGGCTGCTCGCGCTCTCGCCGCCGATCTGCACGCGCGTGCCGGCGACCATGCGAAGGCGTTCGGCTTCAGTGCTGTCTCGGCAGCGGTTTCAGGTGGGCTTCAGTGGCCGGTCGCAGCCTTGCCGAGGGAGGCCGCGAGGTCGGTGGAGCCCGGCAGCGCGGCGATCTCGTCCGCGATTCGCTTGGCCGCCACGCGTTCCGGGCCGTCGGCGAGCAGCGCCCCGACCGCCTCGCCGACCTCGCCGGAGAGC
>NZ_JBOHGA010000247.1:0-8341 GCF_050699915.1 Actinophytocola sp. | reverse complement strand
CGGCGGCACCGAGCCTGCGAGGGGGCGTCGTGAGCGAGCTTGCGAGCGAACCAATGTCACAGGGCGACCGCGAGCGGCGGCACCGAGCCTGCGAGGGGGCGTCGTGAGTTCAACGGTCGACGACACTCTGCTCGACGACCTCGACCGGATCGCCGAGGTCGACAATGACGGCCTGCTGCAGGCCGCCGCGATGGCCGGTGCCCAGGTGCGGGCCACCGTCGAGGCCGCGCAGGAGGCCGGCATCGCCCGGCTCGCCGGCTCCATGCCCCGCGCGCTGGTGCTGATCACCACGCCCGGGCTGAGCCCGGTGGCCGCGAAGCTGCTGCACGCGTTGCTCGGCCGGGCCTGCCCGGTGCCGGTTGTGCTCACCGACACCGCGCCGACCTGGCTCGGGCCGTTGGACGTCGTCGTCGCGCACACCGACGACGCGGGTGACGGCGCCCTCGCCGAGTCGATCGACCGAGCCCGCCGCTACGGCGCGGGCGTGGTGCTGACCGCCCCCGAGGACGGGCCGGTCGCCGCCGCCGCGGCCGGCCAGTGCGTGTTGATCCCGCCGCGGATCCCGGTGCCCCCGCCGTTCGGCTTCACCCGCGCGCTGGCCGGCGGCCTCATCGCGGCGACCACGCTGGAACTGCTGCGCACCGACCTCGACATGGTCGCCGACGAGCTCGACCGCGAGGCCGAGCGCGACCACATGCAGCACGAGTCGTTCGTCAACCCGGCCAAGTCGCTCGCGCTGCGCCTCGCCGAGCGCACCCCGCTTTTCTGGGGCCTGGACGACGTGGCCACCGGGGTCGCCTGGTACGCCGCGCAGGTGCTCGGCACGCACACCGACCTGGTCAGCGACGTGGCGTCCTACCCGCAGGCGACCAGCCGGACCGCGCTGCACCGGGCGGCCACCCGGGCCGCGGCCGGCGCCGACATCTTCGCCGACCCGGACGACCTCGACCCCGCGCAGTCCTCGCCGTTGCGGGTGTTCCTGCTCGCCGTCTCCGCCACCCCGAACGACCCGGTGCGCCGGCTCGCGGTCGACACGTTCCCCGCCGCCGACCTGCTCGTGCCGGCCGAGGAGATCACCGCCGACGAGACGACCTGCGCCGCGGTGCTCGCCCTGCGCTTACAGCTCGCCGCGCTCTACCTCGGACTCGCGGCCGGCACCACCGGCGGCACCACGACCTACGGACCTGCCAGGCCGCGGGATTGAGGGCCTGATGCAGCTGCTGAACAACCGGGTCCGCCCGTACGCCTGGGGTTCCCGCACGACGATCGCCGAGCTGCTGGGCCGCGAGGTGCCGGCGCCGCACCCGGAGGCGGAGCTGTGGCTCGGCGCGCACCCGGGAGACCCGTCGGCGGTCGTCGACGCGGACGGCGCGCGGCGGTCGCTGATCGACGTGCTCGCCGCGGACGCCACCGGCCAGCTCGGACCCGCGGTCGTCGCCCGGTGGGGCGACCGGCTGCCGTTCCTGCTGAAGGTGCTCGCCGCGGACGAGCCGCTGTCGCTGCAGGCGCACCCGTCGGCCCGCCAGGCCGCGGAGGGCTACGCGCGCGAGGAGCGGGCCGGCATCGCGCGGGAGGCGGCCAACCGCAACTACCCGGACCCGACGGCGAAGCCCGAGCTGGTGTGCGCGCTGACCGAGTTCCACGCCCTGGCCGGGTTCCGCGACCCGGACCGCACGGTCGAGCTGCTGCGCGCGGTCCAGACGCCGGCGCTGTCCGGGCACGTCGACCTGCTCGCCGCCGAGCCGGACGGGGAGGGGCTGCGGGCGCTGTTCACCACGTGGATCACGCTGCCGCAGCCGGCGATCGACGCGCTGCTGCCCGACCTGCTGGACTCGTGCGTCACGCACGTCAAGGAGCACGGCGGGTTCGAGCTCGAGTGCCGCACGATCCTCGAGCTGGGCGAGCGGTACCCGGGCGACTGCGGGGTGCTGGCCGCGCTGCTGCTCAACCGGCTGGTGCTCGCCCCGGGCGAGGCGATCTTCCTGCCCGCCGGCAACCTGCACACCTACCTGCACGGCACCGCGGTCGAGGTGTTGGCCAACTCGGACAACGTGCTGCGGGGCGGGCTGACGCCCAAGCACGTCGACGTGCCGGAGTTGTTGCGGGTGCTGGACTTCCGGTACGGCGACATGTTGGTCACCACCGGCGAGCCGGCCGGGCCGCGGCGGGTGTACCGGACCGCGGCACCGGAGTTCGAGCTGTCCCGGATCGAGTGGGCGGCCGACGAACCGCGTGCCGAGGTGAAGCTCGAGGGCGGCGTGCCGCGCATCCTCGTGTGCGTCGACGGCGGGGTGCGTGCGGCAGCGGTCGACGGCCGGGAGCTGACGTTGCGGCGTGGCCAGTCGATGTGGCTACCCGCGGCCGACCCGGACGTCGTGCTGGCGCCGGTCGGCGAAGGACGGTCGCGGCTGTTCGCCGCGACGGTGGGTAGTGAGACGGCGGGTGTGTCGAGTCTCTAGGCTCTCGCCTTGATCCGGGACAAATCAGACTTATCGAGGGAGCTGCCGTGGCTGCAGGGGGCGGGACCAGGGCGATCGTCGCCGCACTGCTGGCGAACGCGGGAATCGCGGTCGCGAAGTTCATCGGCTTCATCATCACCGGCTCGTCGTCGATGCTGGCCGAGTCGGTGCACTCGGTCGCCGACACGTCCAACCAGGGCCTGCTGCTGCTCGGCCAGCGGACCTCGCAGCGCCGCGCGACCCGCGAGCACCCCTTCGGGTTCGGCCGCGACCGGTACTTCTACTCGTTCATCGTGGCGCTGATGCTGTTCAGCCTCGGCTCGGCGTTCGCGATCTACGAGGCGCTCCACAAGCTGCAACACCCCGAGCCGCTCACCTCGCCGATCGTCGCGGTCGTGATCCTGGTGGTCGCGATCGTCCTGGAGACGTTCAGCTTCCGCACCGCGATCGTCGAGTCCCGCAAGGTCAAGGGCGACGTCTCGTGGTGGGGCTTCATCCGCCAGTCGCGCACCCCGGAGCTGCCGGTCGTGCTGCTCGAGGACGCGGGCGCGCTGTTCGGTCTGGTCTTCGCGCTGTTCGGCGTCGGCCTCTCGGTGATCACCGACGACCCGATGTGGGACGCCGTCGGCACGCTGATGATCGGCATCCTGCTCGGCGTGATTGCGATCATCCTGATCATCGAGATGAAGAGCCTGCTGATCGGCGAGGGCGCCACCCCGCGCGAGTACGACGCGATCGCCGAGGCCGTCGTCGCCGGCCGCGTGCAGCGGCTGATCCACATCCGCACGCAGTACATCGGCCCGGACGAGCTGCTGGTGGCGGCGAAGATCGCGCTGGCGCCGGGCCTGCCGCTGGCCGAGGTGGCGGCGGAGATCGACGGCGCCGAGGAACGCATCCGAGCCGCGGTCCCGGCGGCCCGGCTGATCTACCTCGAACCCGACCTGGACCGCACGCCCGCCACGACCTGACCTTCGCTATGCGAAACGGGCCGGTTACTCCCACTATGGTCTGAGTTTGATCAGGCGGTGGAGTGAGGAGGAGCCGTGCCCGGTAACGGTCTGTGGCGTACCAAGTCCGTCGAGCAGTCCATCGCGGACACCGACGAGCCGGAATCCAGGCTGCGCAAGAACCTGAGCGCCTGGGACCTCACGGTGTTCGGCGTGGCGGTGGTCATCGGCGCCGGCATCTTCACGCTCACCGCGCGCACGGCCGGCGACCTCGCCGGGCCGTCGGTGTCGCTCGCGTTCGTGCTCGCCGCGATCGCGTGCGCGCTGGCCGCCCTGTGCTACGCCGAGTTCGCCTCGACGGTCCCGGTCGCGGGCAGCGCGTACACGTTCTCCTACGCGACCTTCGGCGAGTTCCTCGCCTGGATCATCGGCTGGGACCTGGTGCTGGAGTTCGCGGTCGGCTCGGCCGCCGTGGCGACGGGGTGGTCGACGTACCTGCAGACCGTGCTGGGCTACCTGTTCGGTGACGGCGTCACCACCTCGTTCGACGTCGGCGGCCTGACGGTGAACTGGGGCGCGCTGCTGCTGATCATCGCGCTCACCGTCCTGCTCGCCGTCGGCACGAAGCTCTCCTCGCGGGTCAGCATGGTGATCACCGCGATCAAGGTCGCGATCGTGCTGTTCGTGATCCTGTTCGGGCTCTCCTTCGTCAAGGCCGCGAACTACACGCCGTTCGTCCCGTCGGGCGAGTCCGGCGAGTCCGCGTCCACCGGTGTCGACCAGTCGGTGTTCTCGTGGCTGGCGGGCGGGTCGAGCAGCGCGTTCGGCGTCTTCGGGCTGCTCGCGGGCGCCTCGCTGGTGTTCTTCGCGTTCATCGGCTTCGACGTCGTCGCCACGACCGCGGAGGAGACGAAGAACCCGAAGCACGCGGTGCCGCGCGGCATCCTCGGTTCGCTCGCGATCGTGACCGTGCTCTACGTCGCCACCGCGCTGGTGGTGACCGGCATGGTGCCCTACACCGACCTGGCCACCGGCGACGACGGGGAGTCCAAGACGCTCGCGACGGCGTTCGCGCTCAACGACGTGGACTGGGCGGCGAACCTCATCTCGATCGGCGCGCTCGCCGGCCTCACCACGGTCGTGATGGTGTTGATGCTGGGCCAGATCCGCGTGCTGTTCGCGATGTCGCGCGACGGCCTGCTGCCCCGCGGCCTGGCCCGCACGGGCGAGCGCGGCACCCCGGTGCGCGCGACGATCCTGGTCGGCGGGCTCGTGGCCGCGGCGGCGACGTTCTTCCCGGCGGGCAAGCTGGAGGAGATGGTCAACGTCGGCACGCTGTTCGCGTTCGTGCTCGTGTCGGCCGGCGTGATGGTGCTGCGCCGCACCCACCCGGACCTGCAACGGGGGTTCCGGGTGCCGGCGCTGCCGGTGATCGGTGTCGCGGCGATCCTCGCGTGCCTGTGGCTGATGCTGAACCTGACGATCCTGACGTGGCTGCGGTTCTTCGCGTGGATGGTGCTGGGCGTGGTCGTGTACTTCGTCTACAGCCGTCGCCACTCGGTGCTCGGGCGTCGCGGCGCTTCGCCGTCGCAGCTGCCCGTCGACGGAGCGGACCCGAAGGCCACCTCGAGTTGACCTTCCTGTGCCTCGACGTCGGGTCGACGTGGACCAAGGGCGTCGCGGTGTCGGCGGCCGGTGCGGTGCTCGGAGTAGCGCAGCACCGGACCACGCCGCCGGAGGTGCTGGACGGGGTGGCCGCCGTGACCGGCGCGCTGCCGGCCGCTTCATCGGTGCTGGCCTGCTCGTCGGCCGGCGGCGGGCTGCGGCTCGCGGTCGTCGGACAGGAGCGGCTGGTCAGCGCCGAGGCCGGCTACCGGGTGGCGCTCTCGGCCGGGGCGAAGGTCGTCCACGTGTCATCGGGCCTGCTCGACCCGGCGGCGGTACGCGTGCTGCGGGCGGCGGCGCCGGACGTCGTGCTGCTGGTCGGCGGCACCGACGGCGGTGACGAGAAGGTGTTGCTGCACAACGCCTCCCGGCTCGCGCGGGTTGCCGTGCCGGTGGTGCTGGCCGGCAACGCGGCCGCTCGCGACGAGGCACTGGCGTCGTTGTCCGGCCGGCGGGTGGTGCCGGCGGCGAACGTGCTGCCCGACGTCGGCGAGCTCGAGCCGGGTCCGGCGCGCGTGGCGATCCGCGAGGTGTTCCTGCGGCACGTGATCGGCGGCAAGGGCCTCTCGCGCGGGCCGCGGTTTCGCCGGCTGGTGCGGACGGTGACCCCGGACGCGGTGCTGTCGGGCGTGTCCCGGCTGGCCGGCGTCCTCGCCGAGCGCGACGAGCAGGCGGGCGCGGTCCTGGTGGTGGACGTGGGCGGCGCGACGACCGACGTGTACTCCGCGGTGTCCACAGTGGAGTCGACGGAGCACGCGGTGGCACTGCCGCCCGACCGCCGGACCGTCGAGGGGGACCTGGGCATGCGGGTGAGCGCGCCCGGCGTGGTCGCGGAGGCGCAGGCCGCTCGTCTGTCCTTCCCGGAGTCCCTGGTGGCGCAGGCCCGGCGTCGCCACGAGCACGTCGACCTCGTGCCGACCACACCCGGAGAGTCCGAAGTGGACTTGGAGCTGGCGCGCCTGGCCGTGGTGCTGGCGGTCCGCCGCCACCTCCAGCTGGTCGACGGCAACCTGGGCCCGCGCGGCGCCGGCGTCCTGATCCTGTCCGGCGGCGTCTTCCGTCACGCCCCGGACCTGACCACGGTGGAGGCGGACCTGCGCAAGCACCTGGGCCCGGTCCTGCGCGAGGCCGAGTTCCGGGTCGACCGCGACGGCCTGCTGGCCCCGGCGGGCCTGCTCACCCAGTCGGGCCACGCAGAGATCGCCGACGCCGTGCTGAAATCCCTTCATGAGACTGGCGTTCATCGATGACAGCCAGCAGCGCGAGCCACCCCGCGACGGGCTGGGTCACCTGCTGGCCATCGGTGCCGTCATCGTGCCCGACGACCAAGTGGCCGGCTTCGCCGAAGACCTGAGGCGCATCCGCGACGAGCTGGGCATGCCGGCCGGCGAGGAGATCAAGTGGGCGCCCGCCAAGGGAACGTTCCTGAAGAGCGCACCCGTGGCGGCGATCAGCAGGCTGCGGACCGGCATGCTCGAAGCCGCCCAGCGCCGCGGCGTCAAGTCGGTGGTGGTCATCGTCGATCACGACCGCGCCTATCGCCAGAAGAGTCAGGCGGAGATCGGCGTCATCATGCTGAAGTGGTTGTACGAGCGGATCTCCATGCACTTGCGCGACCGCGAGGTCGATGACATCGGCATGATCATCGCGGACAAGCCAGGGGGCGGGAGCGCGCAGGAGAGCAAGTGGCTCGCCGCCTCGCTGGAGCTCACCGACTACGGCACCGAGTACGTCTCACCGGAGCGGATCGTCCTGCCGATCGTCACCGCGCACAGCCACCACGTGCCCCATCTCCAGCTCGCCGACCTCGTCGTCGCCGCCACCACGGCCGCCTACGCGGGACGTCGGTCGGGTCTCGATCTCGTGCCGTTGTTGCGGCCGATGATGCACAGGCACCGCCTCGGCCATGTCAACGGCGCCGGCATCGTTCAGTTTCCCGAGCTCGTCAACCTGTACTACTGGGCGTTCGGAGAGACCGCCTGGGCGAAGCCGTCGGCGAACGCCGGCTGGGAGCTGCCCAGGCAGGGAGAGGTCTACTTCGACGAGGACGGCCTGTCCTAGGGCGTCGGCGGGAACAGCGGGTCCAGCTTCGGCTCGGCGGGGTCCAGGCCCGCGGCCATCGCGACCGCGCGGTCCCACTCCGGGTCCGCGGTGTAGTTGGCGTGTCCCTGCACGCCCGGGGCCCACCGCCGACCGGGAACCGGGCCCGCCGCGGGGTCGGGCAGCCAGTGGTCCAGGCCCAGCACCAGCGCACCCGACGGTGCCCGCGTCGCCGGGGCGAGCGGGCCGGCCGTCCCGTCCGCGCGCAGGCCAACGCCCAGCAGGTCCGACCCGTACACCTGCTGGCTCCACGTCGTCACCGCGCCGCCGAGCGGGTCCGTCCCCCGGCACAGCGACCGCCACCGCGTGCCGAGCTCACCCGCGAGCGTGCCCAGCGCCCGCTGCGGCAGCACCGCCGGGAACGCCCGGCAGTACGCCCACCGCAGCTGCGAGCCGACGGTCACCAGCCCGATCCGCCGGCGCTGCGGCTCGTCCAGCGAGTTCAGCAGCCGCGCCGCCGCGACCGCGACCAGCAGGCTGCCGTGGGAGTCCCCGGTGAGCACCACCCGCGTGTCCGGCTCGCGAAGGTGCTCGACGGTCCGCGCGGCCAGCTCCGGCGCCACCTTCATCGCGTAGCACGGCGGCACGATCGGATGCGCCTCCCGCGGCCAGAAGGACGCCAGGTCGGTGATCACGCCCAGCTGCCGGCCCGCCACGGGCACCCGCGCCGCGTTGTACACCGCCCGCAGCAGCGCGCCGGCCAGCACGCCCAGCGACAGCAACCCGATGCCGGACAGCGGATCCGTCCACTGCGGCAGCGACACGTCGAACACCCGCACGGCCAGCGCCATCGCCGCGCCCAGCGACAGCACGAACGCGGCGGTCAGCAGGACGTGGTGCAGGTGCGCCCGCCGCCAGGCCGCGGCCCGCCAGGCCCGCACCGCGTCGGCCGCCCGCCCGGAGCCACGCCCGGCGTCACGCCCGGAGTCACGCCCGGTGTCGCCGTGCAGCAGCCGGGCCATCGCGTCGGCCGGGGTGAACCGGCCCGAGCGCAGCCGCGCCAACGCCACCGCCACGAACACGCCGAAGCACGCCGTCGCCAGCACGCCCAGCACGGCCGACGCGCCCCACAGCAGCGTCACCGGCTCGTAGCCGTCGGGCAGGTCCCCGGGCGCGCCGACCAGCCGGCGGACCGCGACCGCCAGCCCGACCCCGAAACCGCCGCCCAGC
>NZ_JBOHGA010000246.1:0-8348 GCF_050699915.1 Actinophytocola sp. | reverse complement strand
CCGCCCGCCCCGCTCGTGGGTCGGCACGGGATCCAGGCGGCCCAGCTCGTCGGTCCAGAACCGGATCGCCCGGCCGGTCAGCCGGGCGCCGTGGTCGGAGCGTTGCAACCGCGCGTCGTCGACCGGCTGGGGCGCCGCACGCGCCGGCAGCGGGCCCCGCAGCAGCAGGGCCAGGTCCTTGGCGACGAGCTCCATGCCGTCGTGGTCGACCGCGAGCGGGCAGACCACCAGCACCACGTGTCGCACGGCGTCGCCGACCGCGACGAGCGCCACGCGCAGCGGCCAGTCCCCGCGGTCGAACGGCCCGCCCAGTCGTTCGCGTGCCTGCTCGGCGGCGAACATCGACTCGCCGGTCCCGCAGCGCACCAGCTCGACCGACAGCGTGCCGGTGGCGAGCACCCGCTGCTCGTCCTCGCCGGTGAGCCGGGTGCGCAGCGCCTCGTGCCGGCTCACCAGCCGGGCGAGCGCGTCGGTCGCGCGCGGTACCGGGAGGTCCGGCACCGGCACCACCCTGACCTGCGGCACGGCGGTGTCCCCGGTACGAAGTACATGTCGCTGTCCCCAGGTGAGGGGCGCCGTGCCACCACGCTCCCCGGCGAACGCGATCTTCATGCGACTCACCTTCAGTTGGTTGAGCGATGAAGGAACCGGACGGCGCGCGAGTCTGGCACGCCGTGATCGCCCTGGACAACCGGCCGAAGGGATTCCGATGCGAGCAGCGGTGCACACCAGGTACGGCCCGCCCGAGGTGGTCGGCGTCCGCGAGGTGCCCACGCCGACGGCCGGGGCCGGCGAGGTGCTGGTGCGGGTCCACGCCACCACCGTGAACCGGACCGACTGCGCCGCCCGCGCGGCGAAGCCGTTCTTCATGCGGCTCGTCACCGGCCTCACCGGCCCGCGACGGACCGTTCTCGGCAACGAGTTCGCCGGCGAGATCGAGGCAGTCGGCTCCGGCGTCACGATCTTTCGGCCCGGCGATCGGGTGTTCGGCTACGTCGAGGGCCCGTTCGGCGCGCACGCCGAGTACCTGACCGTCCCGGCCGCCGGCTCGCTCGCCACGATCCCGCCGGAGCTGAGCTACGAGCAGGCCGCCCCCGCGACCGAGGGCGCGCACTACGCCCTCGCGATGATCCGGAAGACCCGGGTCCGCGCCGGGCAGGACGTACTCGTCTACGGCGCGACCGGGGCCATCGGCTCGGCCGCGGTCCAGCTCCTGGCGAGCGTCGGCGCACGGGTCACCGCGGTCTGCGCCACCGCCCACCTCGAGCTGGTCGCCGGTCTCGGCGCGGACCGGGTGATCGACTACACGGTCACCGACTTCACCCGCGACCGCCGCCGCTACGACGTCGTCGTCGACGCGGTCGGCAAGAGCTCGTTCGGCCGCTGCCGGCCGCTGCTGAAGCCGCGCGGGACCTACCTGTCAACGGAGCTTGGGCCGCGGGCGGAGAACCCGTTCCTCGCGGTCGCCACCCCGTTGCTCGGCGGCCGGCGGGTCGCCTTCCCGATCCCGCGACACGACCAGGCCATGATCGTCTACCTGCGCGACCTGCTCGCGTCCGGTGAGCTGGCGCCACTCGTCGACCGCCGCTACCCGCTCGAGGAGATCGTCGAGGCCTACCGGTACGTGGAGACCGGCCAGAAGATCGGCAACGTCGTCGTCACCATGGCGTAGATGGGCCGACTTGTGTCCGCCTGTGCAACCGGCCTGCTCGCTCGTGCACCAACGGTGGTGCCGGCGGGCCGGCGCCCGGCACGCTCGGACCGTCACAGTTCCGTCCGGATCCCTGGCCGTGGAGGCTCGCCGTGTCCAAGCTCTCGCCCGAGCAGATCGCCCAAGCCGCACACGACGCCGGGTTCCGCGGACAGGACCTGACCACCTCCGTCGCCATCGCGCTGGCCGAGTCCTCCGGTGACCCGAAGGCGCACAACGACGTGTCGCCGGACAACTCCTACGGGCTCTGGCAGATCAACATGCTCGGCGCGCTCGGCCCGGAGCGGCGCGACCAGTTCGACCTCGACTCGAACCGGGAGCTGTTCGACCCGAAGACCAACGCCGAGGCGGCATTCGAGATCTCCGGCCGGGGCGACTCGTTCCAGCCCTGGTCCACCTTCACCAACGGCGCGTACAAGAGCCACCTCGACGAGGCGCGCCGCGGCGTCGAGGCCATGCGCGACAACGGCAAGGACGACGACAAGGGCGGCCGGAACGACAGCAAGGGCGGCGGCGGGAAGGGCGGCGGCGACCGCGACGGCTTCGTCGTCGACCCCGACGCGCTGTCCGGCTACGTGCGCAGCGCCCGCTCGATCGCCGACGAGCTGGCGGCCCTGCGCACCAAGGAGCTGCACAAGGTCCGCTCGATCGCCGACGACAGCTTCGGCCTGATCGGCAAGGAGACCGGCTTCGCCAACGCGCTCGACAGCTTCGGCCAGTCGCTGCAGCGGCAGGTTCGCGGCGCCCGACAAAATGCGGACACATTGGCCGGTTCGGTCGCGAAAACGGCACGCCACTACCGCGAGCAGGAAGCGGACATCGCTGACGATCTGTTGCAACTCCTCCAAGGAAAGTAGGTCGCTGCGACCGTGAAGCGGAGCTGGCCACAGAGTTACGACTACGCTAGACACCCACGCTGAGCTGCCTAAACAGGCGCCGGAATACGCCGAAAGGGGTACAACTGGCATCTGGGAACGCGGTCCGACGAACTACCGATGCCCACGGTCGTCACAGGTGCCGGTACTCTGAGCTACGTGATGATGACGAAGTGAACATCATCGCGAGGGCTTGAAGTAGTTGACCGCGTACCGCGTGTGTCGAGCGCTGCCGGTCGACGCGTACGGGGGCCGGTCGCCCGCCAGATTGGCGGGTCAGAGCCGACGGAGTCGACACGGGGGTTGACGTTGAGCCAACGGGCGCCGGGTTTCTCCGCCGTACTGGCGGTTCCGGAGTTCCGCGCGCTCTGGTTCGCCGAGGCTCAGTCGGTGTTCGGCGACCAGCTCGCCAAGGTCGCACTCACCATCCTGGTCTACGACCGCACCGGCTCCGCGCTGCTGGCCGCGACGGCCTACGCGCTCACGTTCCTCTCCGCACTCGCCGGCGGGCTCGGCCTGTCCCAGCTCGCCGACCGGTTCCCGCGCCGCCGCCTGATGGTCACCTGCACGCTGTCGCAGGCGGTCGTGGTCGGCCTGATGGCGATCCCGGGCATGCCGATCGCGCTGCTGTGCGTGCTGGTGTTCTCGATCGGCCTGATCCAGTCGCCGGCCGCGGCCGCGCAGAACGCGGTCACCCGCGAGGTCTTCACCGACGACGAGCTCTACCTGCGCAGCCAGGACCTGCGCGGGATCACCACCAACACGCTGATGCTGCTCGGCCTCGCCGGCGGCGGCGTGCTGGTGGTCGCGATCGGCACGAGCTGGGCGCTCTCGATCGACGCGCTGACGTTCCTGGTGAGCACCGTCGTGGTGCACCGGTACGTGAAGAACCGCCGGATCGCGGGAAACAAGGAGGACGGCTGGTTCGACGCGGCGAAGTGGGTGTTCGGCAACCGCCGGATGCGCCTGCTGCTCACGCTGTCCTGGCTCGTCGGGCTGGTCGTGATCCCGGAAGGCCTGGTCGCGCCGCTCGCCGAGGAGCTCAACGCCCCCGACGCGGCGGTCGGCTGGCTGCTCGCGGCCGACCCGCTCGGCTTCGTGGTCGGCACCTACGTCCTGTCCCGGTTCGTCACCGCGGAGAACCGCGTGCGGGTCATGGGCGTGCTGGCGACCCTCTCGTCGGCAACACTCATCGCTTTCGCGTTAACGCCACACGTACTTATCGCGATTGTCTTGCTAGCACTGGCCGGAGCTTTCGGGGCCTACCAGATCACGGTCAGCGCGACGTTCAACACGGTTGTGCCCAACGAGATCCGCGGTGGCGCGTTCGGGGTGATCCGAACCGGCCTGCGGGTGTCCCAGGGCATCGGGGTCGCCATCGGTGGGGCGGTGGCGGAGATCATCGGCTCGACGACGGCGACGATCGCGCTGGCCGGGCTGCTGGGCGTGCTCATCGCCGTCCCGGCAACGGTCGCGTGGGCACGACTGCACCGATCCGTCCGTGGCGCTCGACTCGAGCCGAACCTGAATACGCTGCCCTCATGAGGGTGTGTGCCGTCCGGATGCCTCAGGACTCGTGGCCGCCGGCGGCGCGGATGCTCACAGCTCGCGATCCCTCATCCCGGTTCACCTCCACAGGTACACCCGAGCGGTGTTGGTCGTTCCCCCACGACAGGCTGTCAGACGGTCACAGCTCGCGATCTAGCATCATCGCTGCTCACCTCCGGGCAGGAACGGGGGCAGGTAGACCATGGCGCCCGGTTCAGAACCGTCCGCGACGCACGGGCATGCTAGCCGCTGATGCCGGAGTACGGCAGGCGGCTCCTTCGAGGCACACTTGCGTGTGACACGAGGGGAGGGACACAAGCCCATGAGTTTCACCGCTCACGACGGCCCTGGTCACGCCTCGCCTGGTGAAACTCCCCCCGGCTCGAACGACGGGCCGGAGCAGGAGCACGCGGAGCGCGATCAGGGGCACCTACCTGTTGCGCATACAAGTGTGAATGATCAACGCGAATTACGACACCGTGGCGGCAAATTTGTAGTGCAAATGCGTCAGTGGACCTTCTGGAAGCAGCGTCCCCGGGTCTTCGCGTACATGCTGACCTGCGAGTTCGCCGCGACGGCGTGCATCGTGCTCGCCACCCTCACCGCGCCCACACCCGACGGCACCGACTGGCTCCTGTTCGTGACGGTGGCCCTCTGCGCCAGCGCTCACCTGCAGCTGTCCCGTCGGCAGGAGGAAACCCGGCGCAGCCGCAAGCCGACCGTGCACATCGACCTCGTCGGCATCTGGTCGTTCGCCGCGGTCGTCGTCCTGCCGGTGCACCTCGCGCTGCTGAGCATCGTGCTCAGCCGAACCCAGCGCTGGTTCGTGGCCCGCCGGCCGCTCTACCGGTTCGTGTTCTCCAGCTCCAGCATGCTGCTCGCCGCGGTCGCCACCCATGAGGTCGTCGGCGCGTTCGGCCCGCGCACCCTCTCCAGCCTGAGCGTGCTCAACTCGATCACCGAGTTCGGCATCCTGATGCTCGGCGGGTTCGTGTACTTCGCCGCGCAGGCGATGGTGATCGGCATCGGCGCGATGCTGCTGAGCACGTCGCGGCCGAGCATCCGCTCGGCGCTCGGCACCAAGGACGACAACGAGCTCGAGGCGCTGACCATCGCGCTGGGCACGGTGGCGGCCATCCTGCTGGTCAACCTGCCCGCCGCGCTCGCGATCATCGTGGTCATCAGCGTCATCGGCAACCGCATCGCCGAGGTGCGCCAGCTGCAGGTGGACGTCCGCACCGATCCGAAGACCGGTCTGCTGAACATGCGCGGCTGGCGGGAGGGTGCCGAGCGGGCGCTGTCCCGGGTGGAGCGCGCCAACGGCGCGGCGGCCGTGCTGATGATCGACCTGGACCACTTCAAGTCCATCAACGACACCTGGGGCCACCCGGCCGGCGACGACATGCTCGAGTACGTGGCGCACGCGCTGCGCGGCGCGACCCGGCCGTCCGACGTCGTCGGCCGGTTCGGCGGCGAGGAGTTCGTGGTGCTGCTGCCGGAGGCGGACGCCACCGAGGCGGAGCAGGCGGGCGAGCGCATCCGCCGGATGATCTCCGAGCTGCACGTGCCGACAACCGACAAGCGCGGCGGCCCGGTCGCCATCACCCACCGCACGACCTCCATCGGCGTGGCGGTGTACCCGCAGCACGCGAAGGGCCTGAGCGAGCTCCTCCAGGCCGCCGACGCGGCCGTCTACGAGGCGAAGGAGCACGGCCGGGACCAGGTCCGCCTCGCCTCCTGAGCACCGACCGAACACCCGCCGGCCACGCGGCGTGAAACTAGCTGATCACGGCCGCGACAACGAGTAGCCTGCGACCCATGGGGAGGGTCACCACGGGTGTGCCACGGCTGCCGTGGCTCGTCGCGATGATCCTTGCCGCCGCGGCGTTCGCCGTGATCGCCTCACGCCCCAGCCCGCCGGAGACCCGGCCGGCCACCGGAGACGTCGCCAAGGTCGAGCAGGCGATCGAGGACCAGCTCGACCCCGCCGCCGGCCGCGACCCGATGCGGGACCTGCCGGCGGACTTCCGGTTGGTGAGCGGCCGCGAGCCGGTCCACATGCGCGCCCCGGACGGGACCCGGCGCGCCGTGCACCCCGGCGGCGGCTGCTCCTCGCCCTGGGGCGACACGCGCTGGGACTACAGCGTCGGCTGCAAGGCCCACGACCTCGGCTACGACATGCTCCGCTACGCCGAGCGCAAGGGCCAGCCGCTGAGCCCGGACCTCCGCGAGCGCCTCGACGACCGGCTCTCCACGGACATGCACGCCCAGTGTCGGCTCAACCCGCGCGGCTCGCCCACGTTCTGTGAGGTCGTCGCCTCGCTCTACACCGTCGGGCTGGTGGTCAACTCCTGGCACCAGCGCTGGGGCCCGCCGCGCAACGAGCCCGTCGGGCCGTGGTCGGTGGCCATGGTCGTGATCATGCTGCTCATCGCGGTCCGCGCGCCCGCGGTGGTGCGCAGCGGCGTGCGGCTGCGACCCCGCCGCACCCCCAGCCAGCCGCGACTCGACTCGACCGAGCTCGCCCAGGTGTCCTACCTCGACTTCTTCCGCATCCTCAGCCTCACCGGCGTCGTGCTGGCCGAGACGATCCTCGCCTTCACCATGCGCGGCGCGGCGGAGGCCGGCTGGGTGTGGCCGCTGACCTGGCTGCTGCAGCTCGTCCCGCTCTTCTTCCTCGCCGGCGGGCACTCGAACCTGCTGGCGTGGCGCGCCGCGCGGGACGCCGGCGCCGGCTACGGCACCTTCCTCGTCGGCCGGATCGGCTGGCTGATCCGGCCGGTGCTCGCGTTCGTCATCGCGTGGCTGCTCATCCCGCTGTCCCTGGAGCTGCTGGCGGCGCCGGACGACGCGATCACCGCGTTCAGCCGGCTCATCGTCCAGCCGCTGTGGCTGCTCGGGCTCTACCTGCTCGTGGTGGCCGCGACGCCGGTCATGCACGGGCTGCACCGCCGGCTGCCGGTCGGCACGCCGCTCGCGCTGCTGGCCGGCGTGGTGGCGCTCAGCTTCGTCGGCGGCTCGATCGCCGCACACATCGGCGGCGTGCTGGTCGCGCTGCTGTTCGGCCAGCTCGCGTTCCACTACGCCGACCGCACGCTCTGGCGGCTGCCGCGCTGGGTGCTCGGGACCGTCGCGGCCGTCGCGTTCGGCGGGCTCGTCGCCCTGACCACCCTGGGCGCCCAGCCGAAGCTGCAGCTCGCCGAGCCGACCGGGTACGCGGCGTTCGCGCCCTCGCTGGCCGGCGTGCTGCTGATCGGCATCGTGCAGACCTGCCTGGTGGCGCTGCCGCGGGAGCGCGGCCTGCGCGCGGTCGCGCTGAGCCCGCCGGCCCGCGCGACGGCGTTCGTGCGTGCCGCCCCGATGACCGTCTACCTCGTGTACCTGTGCGCGATGCTGCTGATCGAGGGCCTGGTGGGAGTGGCCCGTACCGCCGGTGTGGTCTCCGGCATCGGCTGGCTCGTGCACCCGCGCACGATGCTCGCCCTCGGCATGTTGGCACTGCCGACGCTGATCACTTTCCTGCTGTTCGAGCGGCGCGGCCCGCGGGCGGCGGCCGAGCCCCGGCTCGACGACGCCCGGCTCGACGAGGCCGGTCCCGAGGAGCCGCGGACCTGGGTGGACACGCTGGCCGCCGGGCTCGGCGTAGCCTACGGCGCGCTCGGCGTGCTCGGCTTCGCGGTCACCGGCCTGTCCGGCTGGACGCAGACCTCGACGCTGCTGGGGCTGCCCATCGATCCCATGGCGAGCCTCATCCACCTGCTGCTCGGCTGGTACCTGGTGCACTGCGTGCACCTGCAGACCAGCTCGCGGCCGGGCCCGTGGCTCGTCACCGCCGTCGCCTGCGTGCCCCCGATGATCACCACGATGAGCGGCGCCGGCACGGTCGTGCACGGCGCGACGATGGTCGGGGCTTTGGCCGTCGCGATCGTGTGCGCACAGCAGTCGCGATCCAGCACTGACACGTCGCCCGTGCCCGCTACCAGCGGCGTTACCAACTGAGGGGCACACTTCGAGGTGAAAATCGCGCACCGGTCCGATCACGGTGAGCGACGTATGCCACCCTACGAGACAACCGAAGTCCGCTCGCGCACGTCTTCTTGGGTAGCAGGGGACTGCGGGAGCTCGGGAGCGCTGCGGGAGGAGCCGGGGTGAAGCATCGGCCGCCGAGGTCAGACGGCCAGACGGCGCGCGGGCGGCGAGAGTCGTCGCGGGCC
>NZ_JBOHGA010000245.1:0-8399 GCF_050699915.1 Actinophytocola sp. | reverse complement strand
GTCCGCGGCCGCCCGGCCGGCGACCGGATGGAGGTCGCCCGCCTCGCCGTCGCGCCCGACCTGCACCGCCGGGGCATCGGCCGACGGCTGCTCGATGCGGTCGAGGCGGCCGCCCCGCCGGCGGTCACCACGCTCTGGCTCGCCACCGGCGTCACCAGCGACGCCAGCCTGGCGTTGTACCGACGGGCCGGCTACACGGTCGTCGGCTCCTCGACCGACGCGGCCGGCGTCGCGCTCGCGGTGCTCGAGAAGCCGCGGCACCCGTAGCGGTTCCGGGCCGCGGACCGACGTGATCTCACGAGGAGGAGTGCCCATGGAGCGACCCCGCCCGACCGACGATTCCGAGGAGCAGCTCAAGTTCCGCAAGCAGCGCGCGGTTCGCTGGCTCGATCCACGCGTGCTGGTCCGCACCGGCGCGCAGTCGATGATGGCGGAGATCTTCGCCGCCTTCGCGGACAAGCGGGAGCTGCAGGGCACGCTGACGCAACCGGTCTTCAGCGCGAGAACCGAGACCGAAGAGGAGCTGTGGTTCGACTTCGTCGCCGACCTGGGGGACGGGTTCGACGCGACCTACTCCATCGCTTCGCTGCTCGCCGCGTCCGAGCTCCAGCCGGAGGGGGCGACGCGGGACCTACCGCGTGGGCGGCTCCTCGTGATGGGCGGCGACCAGGTCTATCCGGCGGCCTCCACGACGGCCTACGAGGAACGCACCAAGGGCGTCTACCGCGCGGCACTGCCGGTCGCCGCGCCCGACGGGCCGCGGCTGTTCGCCCTGCCCGGCAACCACGACTGGTACGACGGGCTCACCTCGTTCCTGCGCGTCTTCGCCCAGCAGCGCAACTTCGGCGGCTGGAGCACCGAGCAGACCCGCAGCTACTTCGCCGTCGCGCTGCCGCGGCGCTGGTGGCTGTTCGCGATCGACACGCAGTTCGACGACTACGTCGACAAGCCGCAGCTCGACTACTTCCGCGAGGTGCCGCTCGAACCAGGTGACGCGGTCATCCTCTGCACGTCCAAGCCATCCTGGCTGTCGGCCGGCTCCGGCGGGAAGACGAAGGGCTACGACACGATCGAGTTCTTCCAGCGCGAGATCATCCGCCCCCGCGGGGCGACCGTGCCGGTGATGCTGACCGGCGACAAGCACCACTTCGCTCATTATCAGGCCGAGGCCGGCGGTCGGCACCTGATCACCTGCGGGCTCGGCGGCGCGTACCTGTCGAGCACCCACCGGCTGCCCGAGTCACTGGACCTGCCGCCGGCGAGCTCCGTGGTGAGTCCGTCGGCGCCACAGCAGACCTACACGCTGAGGGAGCAGTACCCGGCGAAGAAGGACTCGAAGCGGCTCGCGAGAGGCGTCCTGCGGCTGCCGTGGCGGAACCCGCTCTTCTGGCTGTTCACCGGGGTCGTGCAGACCGTGATGTCGCTGGCCGTCCTCTTCGGAATCGGGGAGACCGTCGACCCGACCCGGCAGGGGGGCTTCAGCCTGGTGGGCGCGTGGGCGCCCACGGCGATCCTGGCCGTGGTGCTGGGGCTCGGCGGCGTCGCGTTCGCCCGGCTGGATCTGCCGAAGGCGAGTGGAACCAACTGGGTCGCCGGTGTCCTGCACGCCGTGCCGCATCTCGCGCTGAGCACCGGCTGGGCGTTCGCGGTCCACTGGTTCCACGGCGCGCTGCCGACCGGCGAGGCCGCGGACTGGTGGACCTTCGGGATCTTCGTGGCTCTGACGCCGACGGTGATCGGGTTCCTGGACGCCGAGATCGTCGCGGCGTACCTCTGGTTCGCGAGCGGGTTCGACATCAACTCGAACGAGCTGTTCGCGGCTCAGAGCATCGAGGACCACAAGGGCTTCCTGCGCCTGCACATCGACGACAGGGGCACCCTGTGGATCTATCCGATCGCGCTGCCAGAGATCTGCCGCCGGTGGACTGCCACACCGAACGGTGCGCCGACAGATCCGTGGCTCGTCCCCACGGAGCCGCTGGCTCCCGAGCTGATCGGGACGGACCCGATCGAGATCCCGCACCCGTGAACGGGCGTGCCGGAGACGGGCGAGGGGGTTGCCCGCCTCCGGCACTGGTCCTTACTGGTGGGCCGGCAGGTTGAACTCCTCCATCGCCATCACCGGACGCAGGTGCCGCTCCGCGCCGCCCTTCGTGAACGCGTCGCGCAGCACGTCGTTGCCCCGTAGGTTGCCCAGCGCGCCCATGATCATGCCCTGGTCGAGTGCCAGGTACCGCTTGGCGACCTTCCCGCTGCGGACGGCGATCGCGTCATAGAAGCCACCCGGGCCGTAGCTGTCGAAGTCCCTGCGCAGCTTCGCGAGCTCGGTCAGCGCGGCGCGCGGCTGGTAGGGCAGCGCCAGCACCACCGCGTGCGGCGTCACCACGCCGTCGCCGTAGGACTCGGGCAGCGGCTGTGCCTCGCGGCAGCCCTCGAAGCCGACGTCGACCGCGGTGCGCTCCTGGTCACTGGTGTAGCCCGGCCCGTCGAGGCCCATGATGTCCACGCCGTACTCCCGGTACCCGCCGTCCGGGTTGGACGAAGGCGAGAAGCCCCAGTAGCCGTACTTCGCGTCGTTCAGTCCGTGCTCGATCTGGCCGCGCACGTACACCGAGTGCTGCCGGGCCCAGGACTTCTTGCCCCACTTGACCTCCGGCACGAACATGTCCGGCATCAGCTCCTCGAACATGTCCCCGCCCCAGGTTGGGATGAACTTCAGCCCGCGGTAGGTGTACTGGCCCTCGAACACCGGGATGCCCTGGTAGTCGACGAACTCGCCGGTCGGCTTCTGCTCCTGCCAGTTCCAGTCGCAGGTGTCCGGGAACGTCCGCCACGGCACGAAGTAGTGCTCCGGCGGCACCTGGCCGAGCGAGATCGCCACGTAGCTGATCATCCGCGTCTCGCTGGCGAAGTTGCCGTAGTTGTGGCAGGTGTACCAGACGTCCGGGCCGTTGCCGGGGTAGTTGCCGACGAGTGAGCAGCCGGGCGGCTCCTCGTCCCAGAACCCGCCCCGCATCAGGCCGGCCGCCACGTCCGGCGAGCGGCCCGCCGGGTCGTAGTAGAAGGCGAAGTCCATCGGATCCAGCAGCGCCTGCGCCTGCTTCCGCGCCTCCGGCACGGCGTTGCGCACGGTCATCAGGGCCGCCGCCATCCACGCGTTGTCCACACTGGACAGGAACGGGTGCACGACGGACCCGTCGTCCGGCCAGACGCGCAGCTTCTCCAGCGTCGCGGGGTTGTACCAGTTGTAGAACTGGCCCGACGCCGGGTGCCGCTCGACCTTCGCCATCGAGTCGAGCGCCTTCTTCGTCCGCGACACCAGCTCCCGCCGGCCGATGAGACCGGCGTCCTCCGCGACGATCGCCGACCACAGGTATGCGCCGACGTTCGTGGGGGAGGTGTAGGCCGACCGGGACGCGGGGTCGAGGTCGCCCTCGATGTTGTCCGCCGGCAGCCCCGTCTCGGGGGCGACCATCGCGGTGAACGACCGCCAGGTGTCGCGCATCAGCGAACCCTGCCGGGCCTGCTCCGCGGCGGCGAGCTCGCGATCGTCGGGCGGCGCCGCGTTCGCGGCCGGACTGAGCGGTACGACCACGGCGACGGCGAGCGCCGCGGCGATCGCGGCCCTGCGGGCGGGGACTAATCGGGCCATCGGAGAACCCTCCTCATTTGAGACCGGTGGTGGCGATGCCACGGACGAAATGGCGTTGCAGCAGGAAGAACACGAGCAGCACGGGCAGCACGAACACCACGGACCCGGAGAGCAGCAGGTCGTAGCGGGTCTCGTTCTGCCCGATGGCGTACAGGGCCAGGGCGACCGGCAGCGTGTAGTTGTCCTCCGTGGTGGCCGCGACGAGCGGCCACAGGAAGTTGTTCCACGAGGCCAGGAACGTCAGGATGCCGAGCGTCGCGAGCGCCGGCTTGCACAGCGGAAGCACGATCTGCCAGTAGATCCGCAGCTCGCCGGCCCCGTCGATGCGGGCCGCCTCCAACAGGTCGTTCGGCAGGGACACGATGAACTGGCGCATGAGGAACACCCCGAACGCCTGCGCCAGGAACGGCAGGATCAGCCCCGCGAGCGAGTTGACCAGGTTGAGGTTGCTGGCCAGCACGAACAGCGGAACCATCGTCACGATGTTCGGCACCATGATCGTGCCGAGCACGACGATGAAGAGCGCCCGCTTGCCGGGGAAGTGCAGCTTCGCGAGCGCGTACCCAGCCGCCGAGCAGAACAGCAGGTTGCCCACGGTCGTGAGCACGGCGACCACGACCGAGTTGGTGAAGTAGGTCGGGAAGTCCAGTCGCTCGAGCAGCACCTGGTAGTTGCCGGCCGTCGCCGACTCCGGCAGAAAGGTCGGCGGGTCGGCGCGGATCTCGGCCTCGGTCTTGAACGACGCCAGCGCCATCCAGATGAACGGGCCGATCATCACCACGAGCCCGGCGAACAGCGCCGCGTGCAGCACGAACCGGGCGACCAGGTCGCGCGAGCGCAGCCCCTCGCCACCGCGGCGGATCGGGCGCGGCGGCGGGGCCGGGCTCGCCGCCCGCGTGTCCAAGGTGCTAGTCAACGTTGTTCCTCAGCAGCCGGAACCAGGCGATCGACAACAGCACCACCACGACGAACAGCACGTAGCCCATCGCCGAGGCGTAGCCGTAGTTGCCGAAGCCGAACTGGTTGTAGGTGTGATAGGCCATCGACAGCGTCGAGTCGAGCGGGCCGCCCTGGGTCATCACGAACGGCTCCTCGAAGAACTGCACGTACCCGATCGTGGTGATGACCGCGACGAACAGCATCGTCGGCCGCAGCATCGGCACGGTGATGAAGCGCAGCTGCGACCACTTCTTCGCGCCGTCGATCGTGGCCGCCTCGTAGAGGTCCTTCGGGATCGCCTGCAGCCCGGCCAGGAAGATGACCATGCCGAACCCCAGGTTGCGCCACGCGCCCATCGCTATCAGCGTGGGCAGCGCGTAGGCCTGGTTGTCCAGCCAGTTGGGCCCGGCGATGCCGAACAAGCCCAGGAACTCGTTCAGCAGTCCCGTGTCGGGCTGCAGGATGAACCGCCAGACCACCGAGATCGCG
The DNA here is from genome assembly GCF_050699915.1 of Actinophytocola sp. Classification (GTDB taxonomy): domain Bacteria; phylum Actinomycetota; class Actinomycetes; order Mycobacteriales; family Pseudonocardiaceae; genus Actinophytocola. The sequence continues at coordinate 3,319 of NZ_JBOHGA010000245.1, read as the reverse complement.
ACGATGCTCGTGACCACCGGCAGGTAGTAGCCCACCCGGAACAGTCCGCGGAACTTGACCAGTCCGGAGTTGAGCCCGAGCGCGACCAGCAAGGACAGGACCATCGTCAGTGGCACGCCGACCAGCACGAAGATCGCGGTGTTGGCCGAGGCGGTCAGGAACTTCGGGTCGTCGAACAGCTTCAGGTAGTTCTCCAGGCCGACGACGTTCACGCCCAGCGGGTCGAGCAGGTCGGCCCGGCCGAGGTCGGTCAGGCTCATCACCAGCGACGCCACGACCGGGCCCGCGGTGAAGAGCAGGAACAAGGCGGCGAACGGCAGCGCGAAGGCCCAACCGGACCACGCCCGGGACGTCACGCCCGGCCGGGATGACCGAGCCCTGTTCAAAACAGGACCCCGTCGTCCCGACAGGCTCCCTTCCGGAGCGTCTTGAACAGGGCTGGTCATGTGTCAGCCACCGGTGCCGATCGAGGTGGCCTGTGCCTGCATCGCCTTGGCGGCGTCCGCGGCGGACGCGGTGCCCTTGGCGACCTTCTCGAGCTCGGTGTCCACGCCCGCGGCGATCTGCTCCCAGGTCGGGATCGCCGGCGGCGCCTTGGCCTTTTCCAGCTGGTCACCGAAGATCTTCAGCAGCTCGTCGCCGGAGAGCGTCTCGTCCTCCCACGCGGCCTGCACCGCGGGCAGGTCCTTGACCGTCTCGTACCACTTGACCTGGACCTCGGGCCGCATCAGGTACGACACGAACTTCCAGGCGGCGTCGCGGTTCTTGCTGCTCTTGAACACGGACATGTTGCTGCCGCCGATGAACGAGGTGGCGTCGCCGGGGCCACTCGGCATCGGCCACACCTCGTACTTGTCCTTGCCGCCGAGCTCGTCGAGCAGGCCGATGTGCCACGGGCCGGACACGAACGCGGCGATCTCACCGCTGAGCAGCTTCGGCTCCTGCTCGCCGTCGTCCAGCCTGTCCTTCGTGGACAGACCCTCCTGGTAGAAGGACTGGTAGAACTCGTAGGCCTCGACCGCCTCGGGCGAGTCGAGCGTGAACTCCTTGCCGTCCCAGATGTCGCCGCCGTTCTGCCAGACGAACGGCATCACCGACTGCCAGGCGCCGGTCTGCCCGGGCTGCAGGTAGAGGCCCTGCTTCGCGCCGCCCTTGGCCTTCATGTCCTTGGCCGCCTGCTTGAGCGCGTCCCAGTCCTTCGGCGCCTCGGTGACGCCGGCCTTCTGCGCGACGGCCTTGTTCACGAACAGCGCCCGCGTCTCGACGTACCACGGCACGCTGTAGGAGGTGTCGTCCACGATGCCGGTCTCCCAGGCGCCGGGGAAGAAGTCGTCCTCCTTCACGAAGTCCGGCGGGACTACGTCGAGCGCGCCGGTCTTGGCGAACTCGCCGACCCAGGTCGTGCCGAGCATCGTGATGTCCGGCGTCTCCTGGCCGGCGATCGCGGCCGAGATCTTGCTGTGCGCCCCGTCCCACGGCACGGCGGTGACCGACACCTTGGCGTCCGGGTTCTCCTTCATGAAGTCGTCGGCCAGCACGGAGAGCTGCTCGCCCTCGGTACCCATCGCCCACACGGTGATGTTGCCGGACGCCTTGCCCTGCGCGACCTTCTCGCCCTGCTCGGCCTCTTCCCCGCCGGAGTCGCGGCCGCATGCCGATGCGGCCAGGGCCACCGCGGTCACCGCGGCGAGTAGTACGTGTCGCCTGGTTGGTCGAGTCATGCTCTCCTCCGGGTCAGTTCTCGGGGTCAGTTGTCATGTGGGCCGCAGCTGGTCCGGATCACCAGCCGGGTGGGCAGTACTTCGCGGCGTACTCCGGGAGATGCCCCGGAGATCCGCTCGTCGAGCCAGCGCGCGGCGGTGGCGCCGAGCTCTCGCATGGACTGGTGCACGGTCGTCAGCCGCGCGTAGTCGGCGGCCATGATGTCGTCCCAGCCGGTCAGCGCCAGGTCGCCGGGGACCGCGAGGCCGAGGTCCTCGGCCGCCCGCAGCGCGCCGAGCGCGACCTCGTCGTTGGCGCAGACCAGCGCCTCGGGGCGGGTTCGCCGCCGCAGGGTCTCCCGGGCCGCCGCGTACCCGGCCTTGACGTCGAACGCGCAGCGCACGGGCTTGGCCGGCACGTCCAGCCCGCCATCGGCCAGCGCGGCCACGAAGCCGGCGTGCCGGCCCGCGACGTCCGGCGACTGGTTGGGGTCGCCGAGGAACTCGAACCGGCGGTAGCCGTGCCCGATCAGGTGCGCGGTGATCGTCCGCGCGCTGTCCTCGTTGTCCGCGGTGACGGTGTCCACCAGCCCGACCGGCGGCCGGGCGAGCAGGACCAGCGGCAGCCCGGTGTCCGCGATCCGGGCGACCGTCGAGTCGGCGACCGTTCGTCCCATGATCACCATGCCGTCGACCCGGCCGGCCAGCTCGTGCACGAGGTCGGCCGCGTTCGCCCGGCCCTGGGTGGCCAGGATCAGCACACTGCGACCGAGCTCCGCGACGACCTCCTCGTAGCCGAGGACGACCTCGGCGTAGTAGGGGCCGGACAGGTCAGGGAAGACGATGCCGTTGGCCGCGTGCTGTCCCTCGGCCAGTGCCCGACCCGCGCGACTCGGCCGAAACCGCAGCTCCTCGGCGACCCGCTGGACGTGCTTGCGGGTGGCGGCCGCGACGAGCTCGGAGTCCCGCAACGCCCGCGAGACGGTGGCGATGGACACGCCCGCACGATCAGCCACCTCGTAGATGGTGACCGGCCGTCGGTCGCGTGCGGGCATGGCTGCCTTCCATCGTTGGAAGCGCTTACATTTCTGTGTGGACCTTTCTAACACAGGTGTCAAGGCTGGGCTGGTTGTAGGCGCTTTCACTGCGGCGGGCGGGTGAGCGCGGGGTCCGTTCGGGCGGGTTGCCGGCGATTCTCGGCGCCGCGACATCGGGAGTGGATTGCTGGCCCGCCGACGGCCCCGACCCTCTCTTCTTCCTCGAAGTCGCCCGCTGTTCCGTTCGGGTGTCGCTGCGGAGGTGTGGAGGGCGCGGGGCCTAGGCTTCGAACGGATGTTCTCGGGAAGGGTGCTCATGCGTGTGTTGGGGGTGGACCCCGGGCTGACCCGCTGCGGCATCGCCGTCGTGGACGGCGAGGCCGGGCGGCGGCTGCGCGCCGTCGCCGTCGACGTCATCCGCACGCCCGCCGACGCCGAGCTGGCGAGCCGGCTGCGCGCCGTCGCCGACGGAGTGGAGACGTGGCTCGACCGCCACCGCCCCGACGTCGTCGCGGTGGAGCGGGTGTTCAGCCAGTACAACGTGCGCACCGCGATGGGCACCGCGCAGGCCGGCGGGGTCGT
>NZ_JBOHGA010000244.1:0-8458 GCF_050699915.1 Actinophytocola sp. | reverse complement strand
ACCGGAACGTGGCCGCCGCCCGCACCGCGGCCGAGCAGGCCGCGACCGCGATCAGCGCGCGGGACGTCGACGCGATGCGCAAGCTCAGCTGCGACCCGAGCACGGTCGGCTCGGTCGAGGAGTTCCCGCCCGACGCCACCGCCCGGCTCGCCGAGCCGCCGCAGATCACCGGTGACAAGGCGACCGCGCAGATCGAGCTGTCCATCGACGGCAGCGAGCCGACCGTGGTGCCGCTGCCGATGGAGAAGCGCGGCGGCAAGTGGTGCGTGCCGTAGCCCGGCGGGTCAGGCCCGCTGGGCCCGGCGCTGCTGGCGTGGGGTGACGACGCCTTCGGCCAGCCGCCGGGCGGTCAGCACGAACGCCGTGTGCGCCACCATCCGGTGCTCGGGGCGCACGGCCAGGCCGACCACGTGCCAGGGCCGCATCAGCGTCTCCCACGCCTGCGGCTCGGTCCAGCACTGCTGCTCGCGCAGTGCCTCGGTGACCCGGGACAGCTGGGTCGTCGTGGCCACGTAGATCACCAGCACGCCGCCGGGGATCACGCTGCGCGCCGCGACGGGCAGCATCTCCCACGGCGAGAGCATGTCCAGGATCATCCGGTCGGCCTCTTCGCCGCCCCCGCCCTCGGCAGCCTCGTCGGCGCCGTGCTCGGCGAGGTCGCGGATGTGCAGCTCCCAGTTGGCCGGCCGCTCGCCGAAGAACGCGGTGACGTTCCGGACGGCGTGCTCGGCGTGGTCCGCGCGCACCTCGTAGGAGGTCACCCGGCCCTCGGGCCCGACGGCGCGCAGCAGCGAGCAGGTCAGCGCGCCGGAGCCGGCACCCGCCTCGAGCACCCGCGCGCCGGGGAAGACGTCGCCCCACACGAGGATCTGCCCGGTGTCCTTCGGGTAGATCACCTGCGCGCCGCGCGGCATCGAGAGGACGTAGTCGGCGAGCAACGGCCGCAGCGCGAGGTACGCGGTGCCACCGACGGAGCTGACCAGCGAGCCCTCCGGCCGGCCGAGTACGTCGTCGTGGGCCACGGCGCCGCGGTGCGTGTGGTACTGCCCGCCCGGGGTCAGTACGAGGGTGTAGTGCCTGCCCTTCGGATCGGTGAGCTGCACCCGGTCCCCTTCTCGGAAGGGCCCGCTCGCCCTGACCTCCGCCACCCTGCTCCCTTCGTTCGAGTTCGCGTGACACTAGTCTGGCCGCCGCGTGCCATCGTCGATCGCAGGGGGGATCATGACGTACCCGCCGCAGCCGCCCGGGCCCTATGGCCAGCAACCGCCGGACCCGAACCAGCCGGGGCCGTACGGTCCCCAGCAGGGGCCCTACAACCAGGGTCCGTACCAGCAAGGCCCGTACCAGCAGCAGGGCCCGTACAACCAAGGTCCTTGGCAGCAGGACCCGTGGGCGCCTGGCGGCTTCCCGGTCGGACCGCCGCCGTCGAAGCCGCGGACCGGCCTGATCACCGCCCTGATCATCGTGTCGATCCTGGTCATCGGCGGCGGCGCGGTCGGCGCGTACTTCCTGCTCGGCGACGAGGGCGACCCGGGTGCGGGCAGTGGCGGCGACGAGGACCGGAGCGCCCGGGCCGCGGCCCAGACCTACGTGCGGGAGCTGGAGAAGGCGCTCAACACCGAGATCGCCGACGTCGACCTCGCGCCGCTGAAGCCCGTGACGTGCCGCGACGACTTCACGCAGATGGAGGACGACATCGCGGACGCCAAGGAGTTCGCGGAGAGCTACAGCGCCACGCCCAGCCCGGGTGATCGCATCCGGATCCGGATGAAGGACTTCGAGCGGACCTCCGAGGGCGCCACGTTCCTCCTGACCGAGCGCCAGGTCGGCGACGGCGACGAGCAGACGAGGAACATGACGGTCGCCAGGGAGGACGGCGAGTGGCGGGTCTGCGGCGTCTACGAGGAAGGCTCCGAAGACGGCTCCGAGGACGGTTCCTCGACGAGCCGTGAGGTCCCGCCGAACCCGATTCCTACGTCCTAGCCGGTTTGCCGGGCGGCGAGCCCGGCCTTGAGGTCCTCGCGCCGGAGCACGCCGGCCGGGCGGCCGTCCCGGTCCACCACCAGGAACTGCCAGGCGGCGGTCTCCTGCACGCGCTCGACGATGTCCTCCCCCGGCTCGGAGTCCAGCAGCACGGACTCCGGCCGGATCGGCTCGGCGGCCTGCTCGGCGGGTGCCATCGGCGACAGCTCCGAGAGCCGCTCCGCGGCGAACGGGTCGAGCAGGCCCACGGCCACCCCGTCCGCGCGGACCAGGACCACGCCCCGGCCGGCCGCGGCGCTCAACGCGTCGGCGACCGGGCTCTCCGCGGGCAGTTGCAGGATCGGTCGGGTGAGACCGGCGAGCGTGAGGCCTTCCGGCCAGGTCGGGCGCTGGTCCGAGGCCAGCTCGCCGCGCGCGCCGGACGCGACGAACCATGCGGTCAGCGCGCACACGCCCAGCCGCAGCCAGCGGTCCGGGCTCTCGGTGGCCAGGCCCCACAGCGCCCACAGCATCAGCAGCCCGGCGACGAGCCAGCCGCCGACCACGGCCGCCCGCGTGCCGATCCCCCGCTCGCCGAACATCGCCCACACGCCCGCGCGGAGCATCCGGCCGCCGTCCAGCGGCAGCCCGGGCAGCAGGTTGAACACCGCGACGGCGACGTTGGCCACCGCGCACTCGAGGACGAGCAGCCACACCGGTCCCTCGGCCGGCATGAACAGCAGCACGAAGCCGCACAGCGCGGCGAGCACGGCCGACACCGCCGGCCCGGCCGCGGCGATCACGCCCTCGTGCGCGGGTCTGCGCGGCGTCCGGGTGATCTCCGCGAGCCCGCCGAGCAGGAACAGCCGCAGCCGGCGGACCGGGATCCCCAGGTGCAGCGCGACCACGCAGTGCCCGAGCTCGTGGGCCAGCACGGACGCGCCGAGCAGGACCGCGAACGCGGCCGCGAGCAGGATCGAGACCACCGCGGTCGCCTCCGGCAGGAACCGGTTGACCAGCGGCGCGTAGAGCACGATCACCGCGACGGAGCCGACCCACCAGGACGGCGAGAGGAGCACGGGCACGCCACGGAACCGGAACAGCAGCAGCCCGCCGTCCCGGTCCGAGGCCCAGGTCCTGCTCACCCTTGCAGGGTATGGGTCCGGATGTGGGTCTGTCGTGATGGCCGCACCCCACGATCGGGGCCGACACGCGTGGCGACGGCTGCCCGGAGTGTCGGTGCCCTCGCCTAGTGTTTGGGCCATGACGGAGACAGCCGAGCTCGCCGACGGCGCCAACGTCACCGCCGACGTGCGGGCGCCGCGCAGACCCGCGCTCTCGCCGTCCCGCGCCGGGGACTTCAAGCAGTGCCCGCTGCTCTACCGGTTCCGCGCGGTCGACCGGCTGCCGGAGAAGCCGACGCCCGCACAGGTGCGCGGCATCGTGGTGCACGCGGTCCTGGAGGAGCTGTTCGGCCTGCCGGCGGCCGAGCGGGTGCCGGAGCGGGCGCACGGCCTGCTGCCGCCGGTGTGGCAGCGGCTGCGCGAGGAGCGCCCGGAGCTCGGGGAACTGTTCACCGACGACGAGGCCCTGGCGGGCTGGCTCGAGACGGCCAGCCAGCTGATCGAGGGCTACTTCACGCTGGAGGACCCACGCCGCTTCGACGCGGAGGCCCGCGAGCTGCTGGTGGAGACCGAGCTGAGCTCGGGAGTGCTGCTGCGCGGCTACATCGACCGCCTCGACGTGGCGCCCACCGGCGAGATCCGGGTGATCGACTACAAGACCGGCACCGCGCCGCGCGAGATCGGCGAGGCGAAGGCGCTGTTCCAGATGAAGTTCTACGCGCTGGTGCTGTGGCGGCTGCGCGGCGTGGTGCCGCGGCAGCTGCGGCTGATGTACCTCGCGGACCGCCAGTCGCTCACCTACACCCCGGACGAGGCGGAGCTGACCCGATTCGAGCGCACCCTCGACGCGGTGTGGCAGGCGATCCTGAAGGCCGGGAATACGGGCGACTTCCGGCCGAACAAGAGCCGGCTGTGCGACTGGTGCGCGCATCAGGCGCTGTGCCCGGCGTACGGCGGCACGCCGCCGGAGTACCCGGGCTGGCCGGAACCGGATCCCGGCGAGGAGACCCCGCTGGACCGCGCCGACTGATTCAGTCCGCCTCCCCGAAGTTCAAGGTGTTGGTCGCGTTCCAGCGAATCGTGCCGATCTCCACGTACTTGTGGCTGGCCGCCGTCACGTTCCCCTGAGGTTGCGTTGGTCGGTCCAAGGCCGCACCGCTAGCTTCGCGGTATGAGCGAGCTTGCGAGCGAATCATCGACACAGGGCGACCGCGAGCGGCGGCACCGAGCCTGCGAGGGGGCGTCGTGAGCGACGCCTTCTACGAGCCGCTGGGCGACGGCCGGTTCGACTCGACTGTGCACTCCACCGGTCCGTGGTCGCCGAAGACGCAGCACCTCGGGCCGCCGAGCGCGCTGCTGGTGCGCGCGCTCGAGGCGCTCCCGGCCGCGGCACCGATGCTGGTCGCCCGCGTCACGGTGGAGATCCTCGGCCCGGTGCCGGTGGCGGAGCTGTCCGTGTCCGCTGGAGTGGAGCGGCCGGGCCGCTCGGTGGAGCTGCTCGGCGCGGAGCTGTCGGCCGGCGGCCGCACGGTGGCGCGGGCCCGTGCGTGGCGGCATGCGCGGTCGGACACGTCCGCGGTCGCGGTGGGGGTGGACGAGCCGCTGGCGCCGCCGGAGGACGGGAAACCGATGCACCGCCCGGAAAGCTGGGGCTTCGGCTACCTGGACGCGATGGAGTGGCGGGCGCTGGTCGGGCACCTGGGCGAGCCGGGGCCGGCGACGGTGTGGGCGCGCCAGGGCGTGGACCTCGTGGCGGGCGAGCGGCCCACCGGCCTGCAGCGCGTGTTCGTCGTGGCCGACTCCGGCAACGGGGTGTCGAGCCGGATGAACCCGCTCGAGTGGCTGTTCATCAACTCGGAGCTGACCGTGCACCTCTACCGGGAGCCGGCGGGCGAGTGGGTCGGGCTGGACGCCACGACGGCCATCGGCCCGGACGGCGTCGGTTCGGCGTTCTCGGTGCTACATGACTCGAACGGGCCGGTCGGCCGGGGCGCGCAGGCGCTGCTGGTCCGCCCGCAGGGCTAGCCCGTCCGCGCCGGCAGGGCCGACTGGCGTCAGAGGCGGCAGGACCGGATGTCGGAGGCCAGCACGGCCTTTGCGCCGAGCGCGGCGAGCCGGTCCATCACCAGGTTGGCGTCGTTGCGCGGCACCATGGCGCGCACCGCCACCCACTCCGGGTGCGCGAGCGGCGCGACGGTCGGCGACTCGAGGCCGGGAGTGATCGTGATCGCCTCGTCGAGCAGCGGCTTCGGGCAGTCGTAGTCCAGCATCATGTACTGCTGCGCGAACACCACGCCCTGCAGCCGCGCGGCCAGCTGGTCCTTCGCCGGCGAACGCTCGGCGGCCGCGCCGTGCAGCAGCACCGCCTGGGACTCGCAGATCGGGTCGCCGAAGGCGACCAGGTCGTGCTGGCGCAGCGTCCGCCCCGACCCGACGACGTCGGCCACCGCGTCGGCCACGCCCAGCTGCACGGAGATCTCGACCGCCCCGTCCAGCCGGATGACCTCGGCGTCGATGCCGCGCGCCGTGAGGTCGGCGCGAACCAGGCGCGGGTAAGAGGTCGCGAGCCGCTTGCCGGCGAGGTCCGCGACCCGCCACTCCCGGCCCGCGGGCGCCGCGTAGCGGAACGTCGAGCCGCCGAACCCGAGAGCGAGCCGCTCGGTGACCGCCGCGCCCGAGTCCAGCGCGAGGTCGCGACCGGTGATCCCGAGGTCGAGCTCACCCGAGCCGACGTAGATCGGGATGTCCTTGGGGCGCAGGAAGAAGAACTCCACGTCGTTGTTGGGGTCGAGCACGGTGAGGTCACGCGACTCGTGCCGGCCGCGGTATCCGGCCTCGGCGAGCATCTCGGCGGCCGGTCCGGCTAGCGCGCCCTTGTTCGGCACGGCAACCCGCAACATGGTGTCTCCCAAACTGAGGCTCAGAGGTGGCGGTACACGTCGTCGAGGCCGAGGCCGCGGCCCAGCATGAGGACCTGGACGCGGTACAGCAGCTGGGACACCTCCTCGGCGAGGCGCTCGTCGGACTCGTGTTCGGCGGCGATCCACACCTCGCCGGCCTCCTCGAGCACCTTCTTCCCCTGCGCGTGCACCCCGGCGTCGAGCGCGGCGACGGTGCCGGAGCCCTCGGGCCGCAGCTCGGCCCGCTCGCGGAGTTCGGCGAACAACTCGTCGAACGTCTTCACGAGCCAGATCCTGCCATCGTCCATCCGGAGCAGCGCGGCTAGGCCACCAGTGCGGTCAGGTCGGCCACCGTCAGATCCTCGAGCGAGTCCCGGAACACCCGCCGCTCTCCCGGCTCCACCGGCACCTCGCACTGCACGACCAACACCGTGCAGCCCGCGGCCACCGCCGACTCGGTGCCCGTCGGGGAGTCCTCGATCGCCACACACGCGGCCGGGTCGACGCCGAGCCGCCGGGCGGCGCGCAGGTACGGCTCGGGGAGCGGCTTGTTGAGCCCGTCCACCTCGTCGCCGCACACCGTGGTGTCGAACAGCGTCCGGCCGATGGTGTCGAGGGCGATCTCCGTGAGGTCCCGTTCGGTCGAGGTCACGAGCGCCATCGAGAAGCCCGCCGCGCGCACCGTCGCGAGCGCGTCGCGCGCGCCGGGTCGCCACGGCAGCGAGCCGCCGAACACCTCGGCCATCCGCCGGTCGATCCACGCCGCCCCGTCCGCGAGCTGCTCGGCGGACGGCGAGTCGATGCCGACCTCCGCGTACAGCAGGTCGAGCGTGCGCTTCACGTTCGTCCCGACCATGGCCTGCCGGGTGGCCAGGGACAGCTCACCGCCCAGCTTCTCGGTCAGCTCGTACAGCGGGATGTCCCACAACTTCTCGGAGTCGAGCAGGGTCCCGTCGAGGTCCCAGAGGACGGCGGCCGGCATGCGACCCAGCCTACGATCCCCCGCCGATCGGCACGGGTCGTAGGCTTGCCCGGTGACCGACCCGGACCAGCAGCCGACGAACCAGCCCCTACCAGCGGAGGACCACGAGCTCGTGGAACCCGTACTGGTCGCCGCCTTCGAGGGCTGGAACGACGCTGGTGACGCGGCGAGCGCCGCCATCGAGCACCTCCAGCTCACCTGGGAGGCGACGGAGCTGGTGGAGATCGACCCGGACGACTACTACGACTTCCAGGTGACCCGCCCGACCGTGCGCATGGTGGATGGGGTGACCCGGCGGGTCGAGTGGCCGACCACCCGGCTGTCGGTCTGCCGCCCGCCCGGCTCGAACCGGGACGTGGTGCTCGTGCACGGCATCGAGCCGAACATGCGCTGGCGGCGGTTCTGCGCCGAGCTTCTCGAGCAGATCGACCAGCTGGGCGTGACCACGGTCGTGACGCTGGGCGCGCTGCTCGCGGACACGCCGCACACCCGCCCGGTGCCGGTGACCGGGACCGCCTACGACGCGGCCTCGGCCGCCCGGTTCGGCCTGGAGCGGTCCCGCTACGAGGGCCCGACCGGCATCGTCGGCGTGCTCCAGGACGCCTGCGTGCAGGCCGGCGTGCCGGCGATCTCCATCTGGGCCGCGGTGCCGCACTACGTCTCCCAACCGCCGTCGCCGAAGGCCACGCTCGCGCTGCTGCATCGTCTCGAGGAGGTCCTCGACCTGGAGGTGCCGCTCGGCCAGCTGCCCGACCAGGCCGAGGAGTGGCAGCAGACGGTCAGCGAGATGGCCGCCGAGGACGAGGACGTGCGCAACTACGTGCGGGCGCTCGAGGAGCGCGGCGACGCGGAGACCGCGCTGAACGAGACCAGCGGCGACGCGATCGCCGCCGAGTTCGAGCGGTACCTGCGCCGGCGCCGGCCGGGCGGTCCCGGCCGCGGGCCGACCGGTCCCGGCGCCTGAGTGGCCTGAGTTGATCGACCGCCGCCGCCTCGCGGTCGCGGGGGTGTACGCGGGCGGGTTCCTCGGGCCGTTCGGCGGCGGAGTCACCGCGGCCATGCTGCCCGAGCTCGGAGCGGACTTCGGCGTGTCCGCGCCTGCCGCGTCCGCGACGATCACCGCGTACCTGGTGCCGTTCGCGGTGCTGATGCTGTTCTCCGGCACGCTCGGCGCGCGCTGGGGGCTGCGGCGCAGCGTGCTCGGCGCCTACCTGGTGTCGATCGCCGGCTCGGTGGTGTGCGTGGCGTCGACGTCGTTCCCGCTGCTGCTCGCCGGCCGGGGCGTGCAAGGCGTGGCGAACGCGTTCACCACGCCGCTGCTGCTGGCCACGATCGCGGCGACGACCCCACGCGAACGGCTCGGCCGGGCGCTCGGGCTGTTCGCCTCGCTGCAGGCGGCCGGGCAGACCTCGGCGCCGCTGCTCGGCGGGCTCGCGGCGGAGGTGAGCTGGCGGCTCGCGTTCGTCGGTGTCGCGGCGGCGGCCGCGGTG
>NZ_JBOHGA010000243.1:0-8465 GCF_050699915.1 Actinophytocola sp. | reverse complement strand
TCCGGCTGCTGGGCTGCGTGCTCGGCGGCGCCCGCTGGCTGGCCGACGAGCACGACGCGTTCCGGCCGGGCAACTGGCAGCTCGTCGGCGCGTGCACGCTGCTCAGCGCCGGCGTGCTGTTCCCGGAGCTCGCCGAGTCGGCCGACTGGGTGGCGACCGGCCGGGCCAGGATCACCGAGCACCTCGTCCGCGACGTGCACCCCGACGGCGGGCACCACGAGCGCTCGCCCGGATACCACCGGCTCTGCCTGGAGTTCCTGCACCGGGTGGCGCCGCTCGCGGAGCGCTACCTCGACTGGCCGCTCGGCGCGGACGAGCGGGTCGTGGCCATGTGCGACTGGCTCGTGGCGATGGCGACGCCGGAGGGCTGGCTGCCGCCGTTCCAGGACACCGGGCACGAGGCGGCCGGACCGTATCTGGTCGCCGGACACCGGTGGGCGCCCAAGCCGGAGTACAAGGCGCTCGCCGCGGCGACGATGGAGCCCGCGGCGGTCGCTTCGCTCCTCGGCGCGGAGCCGGACCGCGACGGGGTGCCGGCCGCGCAGGCGTGGGCTTCCGCGCCGGCCGCGGACCCGCCGGCGCGGGGTGTCTGGCTGTCGGGCAGCAGGTACTTCGTGAGCAGGTCGGACTGGCGGCCGGGCTCGCTGTACGCGGCGGTGAACTGCGGGCCCCGGGTGCCCCACGAGCTGGAGTCGCACAGCCACCGGGCCTGCCTCGACGTCGTCCTGTGGGGGCACGGGCAGCCGCTGGCGTGGGAGGCGGGCGGGCCGGCCGACTACGACGACCCGGAGTACCACGACTGGTACCAGTCGTCGGAGGCGCACAGCTCGGTGGTGTTCCCCGGCCGGTCGCCCGACCTCGAGGCCGGTGCTGCGGTGTCCGCCGTGGTGCTGCGACCGTCGCTCGACGCGCTAGTCGCGCACCACGACGGTTGGGGCGTACGGCATCGTCGGACGTTCCTGGCCGTGCGGCCGGCGGGGGAGCTGCCCGGCTACTGGCTGCTCCGCGACGAGGTGCCCGCGGCCGGCTGGCGGTGGCTCCTGCACGGCCGCGGCCCGTGGCGCCGAACCGGCCCGGCGACCTTCGTGTCGGTCGAGCCACCGGGCCTGCTCGTCCACGTGCCGGGCGACTGGACGGCGACGACACGTGTGGGGCGCACGTCGTACCCGACCCCGTCGGGCCCGTGTTGGGGCGAGCTGCACTGCCTGGAGCTGACGCCCGGCGCCGACGTGCTGACGGCCCTGCTGGTGCCGTTCGCCGACGAGCCGCCCGAGGTCGGAGAGGTCACGGTCACCGAACCGGCCCCCGGACAGCTGCGCATCACCTGGCCGACGGCGACCGACGAGCTGGCTCCGGGCCGCTGGACCCGCCGCGGCGGCCTCGATGACTCGGCGGTCTCGCTGACCTAGTCGAGTGCGCGTCCGGTGGTGGTCGTGATGTGCTCGGGAAGCTCGTCGTGTCGATCGCCGGTGTTCGGGGTTCCTGCCGGTTCGAACATCAGAATCGACGCAGCGGGCGTGGCCGAGGGTTTGTGCGCGACACCGCGCGGAACGACGAAGATCGACCCGCGGGGCAGCCGGACCTCGCGTTCGCCGTGCTTCTCGCGGAGGCCGATGCGCAGTTCTCCGTCGAGAACGAGGAAGAACTCGTCGGTGTCATCGTGGCTGTGCCAGGCGAAATCGCCGGCCACCTTGGCGACACGAACGTCGTAGTCGTTGATCCGCGCGACGATGCGTGGGTCCCACAGGTCGTCGAAGCTGGCCAGCGCGGCCGCGAGGTCGATGGGTTCGCTGCTCACGGCGCGCTACTCGGCGGGGAGCAGCCGCAGGGAGATCGAGTTGATGCAGTACCGCTGGTCGGTGGGCGTCGGGTAGCCCTCGCCCTCGAAGACGTGGCCCAGGTGGCTGTGGCAGTTGGCGCACAGCACCTCGACGCGGGCCATGCCCATTGACCGGTCCTCGTGCAGGATCACGGCCTCGGTGTCCTGCGGGGCGTAGAACGACGGCCAACCACAGTGGGACTCGAACTTCGTGTCGCTGCGGAACAGCTCCGCGCCGCAGGCCCGGCACTCGTACACGCCGACCGACTTCGTGTCGGTGTACTCGCCGGTGAACGGGCGCTCCGTGCCGGCCTGGCGCAGGACCGCGTACTCCTCGGCGGTGAGCTGCTGGCGCCACTCCTCGTCCGACTTCACCACCGGCGGGGTGGCTTCCACTTCCTGGCTCATGCGCTCCACGCTACTCGGCGAAAGTGGTGAAGGCGTACACCAGCGCGTCCCACACGGCGACCGTCACCCCGAGCAGGATCAGCAGCACGAGGATGCTCGCCATCAGCTTGCGGTGCCCGCCGAGCCGGTTGGCGGAGGCGGCGAAGTCCCGCATGTCGGTCAGGTAGCCCTCGACGGTGAAGCTCGGGTGCACGCGCCGCTGGCGCTGGAGGTGCTCGGCGAACGCCCGCGCCTCCGGGTCGTCGGGATCCAGCCCGAGCAGCTCCTCGTCGAACTGGTCGGCGAGGGGATCCGCGGGCCGGCGCCGGTCGTCGTCCGGATCTTGGGTCCCGTTCACGGCCATGGTCCCACGGTAACCTGACGCCGTGGCGGAGGCGATCGAGCTAACCGTGGGCGGGCGCACGGTCCGCGTGTCCAACCCGAGCAAGCCGTATTTCGCGGACAAGGGCGTCACCAAGGGCGACGTCGTCGAGTACTTCCTGTCCGTCGGCGACGGCATCCTCGGCGCGCTGCGGGACCGGCCGACGACGCTGGAACGCTGGCCGGGCGGCGTTTTCGAGGGCGCGAAGCTGTCCACGCGCGGCGACAACAAGGGCGACGCCTTCTACCAGAAGCGGGTGCCCAAGGGCGCCCCCGACTACGTGGAGACCGTGCGGATCGCCTTTCCCAGCGGCCGGCCAGCCGACGAGGTGTGCCCGACCGAGCTCGCGGTGGTGGCCTGGGCGGCGAACCTCGGCACGCTCACCTTCCACCCCTGGCCCGTCCGCCGCCCCGAGGTCGACCATCCCGACCAGCTGCGCGTCGACCTCGACCCACAGCCCGGCACGTCGTTCGCCGACGCCGCGGCCGTCGCGCACGAGCTGCGTGCGCTGCTCGACGAGCTCGGCATGACCGGCTTCCCCAAGACCTCCGGCGGCCGCGGCCTGCACGTCTACGTGCCGATCGAGCCGCGCTGGACCTTCGTCGAGGCTCGCCGCGCGCTGATCGCGCTGGCCCGCGCGCTCGCGCGGCGCCGGCCCGACCAGGTGACGGTCAACTGGTGGAAGGAGGAGCGCGGCGAGCGGATCTTCATCGACTACAACCAGATGGCCCGCGACCGCACGATCGCCTGCGCGTACTCGATCCGCCCGACGGCTCGCGCGCTGGTCTCCGCCCCGCTGGCGTGGGACGAGCTCGACGACGTGGCCCCCGAGGACTTCGACGTGCACACCATGCCGGCCCGGTTCGCGAAGGTCGGCGACCTGCACGCGGGCGTGGCCGACCAGGCCTACTCGCTGGAGCCGCTACTGGAGCTCGTGGCCCGCGACGAAAGCGAGGGCCTCGGCGACCTGCCGTACCCGCCGGACTACCCGAAGATGCCGGGCGAGCCCAAGCGCGTCCAACCGTCCCGGGCCCCCCGCACCGAGGACTGAGCCGGATCGAGACGAGGACCCGGTCAGGTCACGGCGCGCGGCGCCACGGCAGGCAGCCGGCGGAGTCGATGCGCTCGCCCTTGCGGATGTTGACCGAGCCCTGGTCGTTGAGCACGCCGTTGTCGATCACGTCGCCGTCCGCGCCGGAGCGGCTCCAGTAGCAGCCGCCCGCGTTGCCGCCGCTCGGCCCCTCTGTCCGGTAGGTGCCGGGTTGCACGTCCACGCCGACCTCGAACAGGCCGTCGGAGAACGAGGGGAGCGGACCGGGCGGCGGGGTCTCCGTCACCGTCTGGGTGATCGTCTTGGTCTCGAACTGGGTGGCGGTGACCGTCACCCGGGTGGCGGCCGGCGTCTCGCCTTCGCTCGAGTCGGAACCGGCGACGGTCCCCACGATCGCGGCCACCCCGGTCACGACGATCCCCGCGACGGTCAGGACCAGCCACGGCCACAGCGGCCACCGGTGCCCGGTCCCGCTGGTCTCCTTCTCCATCCCGACTCCTTGCGCCGCTGCCTTGCAGTCGTCACGTAATCCGTTTCCGTTACGGGGTAACGGAGCGTACCCGGATCCAGCGCCAGTCCAGCGCCGCGGTTGATTTCGGCCACCTCAGCGGGAAGCATCGGAGGCGTTGGACACACACCGACCAGGAGAGGTGACCGTGGCGCAGCCGTATGTCGTTCGCTATGTCGGCGGCCCACTCGACGGCCGGGTGGACACGCTTGCCGAGTTGCCCGACGAGCCGCGCAGCACGGTCACCCACGTGCACCTGCACGAGGGTCCGAAGATCGTTCATCACTACGACCTCTGCTACGCCGTCGAGTACGGCTGCGAGTACCGCGTCCGCGCGGAGGAAGACTAGTGGTGCGCCGCGGCCGGCGACACGTCCGATCGGTGGCCTCGTTGCTCCAACCGGGCGATTCTCGAATGGCCTAACGCCGCACCGCCAGGTCCGCGACGACCGGCCGGTGGTCGGACGCGAGCGAGTCGAGCACCTCGGCGCCCCGCGCCCGGATCCCAGCCGAGAAGGTCACGTAGTCGATCCGCTTCGCCGGCTCGGCCGCCGGGTAGGTGTGGCCGGGCTCGGTCGAGGCCCACGCGTCCCGCAGCCGGGTCCACAGCGGCGCGAGCTCGGGCGCGGCCGGCTCGGCGTTGAGGTCGCCGAGCAGCACCTGGCGGGCGCCGCGCGGGTCGCGGCCCATGATGCGCAGCGTGTCCGCCACCTGCATCTCCCGCACCGCCGGGTCCGCCCGGTAGTCGAGGTGTGTGGTGTAGACGTGCACCGGCACGCCGCGCACCGACACCACGGCCTCGGCGAACCCGGGCGCCGGCTCGGGTACCGGGTTCGGGTCCTGTGTGGACAGTCGGGTGATCCAGTGGTTCTCCGTGCGCAGGATCGGGTACCGGCTGAGCACGGCGACGCCGTAGCGGCGGCGCGGGGCGCCCTCGGTCAGCGGCGGCAGGTCGTAGATCGGCGCGAAGAACACCCGCATGTGCAGCATCCGGGCCAGCTCCCGGGCCTGGTCGCGGAAGTCGCTGCGCGCGTCCCAGTGCACGTCGACCTCCTCGAGGCCGACCACGTCCGCGCCGCTGTCCCGGATCACCGCCGCGGTGCGCGCCAGGTCGAGCCGGGCGTCGGAGCCGATGCCGGTGTGGATGTTGTAGCTCAGCACCCGCAGCGAGACCTCGCGGGCCGGTGCGGCCGACGCGGGCGGGGTGAGCAGCGACAGGACGAGAAGCGTGGCCACGAGCAGGGCGAGCCGGCGCATCGGGGGACCAACTGTGTACATTTTCTCGCTCCGCTCCGCCGCTAACACGCCGTCTTCCCTCCTCCGTGCTCGGCGCTGGCGCGCCTGCGCGCGTTCGTCGGTCCAGACGGCGTACGCGGCTCCGCTCCCGCTCGCCCTAGGGTGGGCAGACCGTCCCGTTGCGCGGCACCTTAGCGTCGGTGAGGAAACTCAGGGCGGCGTCCGTGGCACAGGCGGAGTAACCCAGGGCGCCGTGCCCGCCGCCCTGCCACGACAGGAGCACCCCGGATGCGAGCTGCTGCGCGGCCCGCTCGGTGCCCTCCTCCGGGGTGACCGCGTCGCTCGCGGTGCCGACCACCACGATCGGCGGGGCGCCGGAGGCGGTCGGCGTCGGCAGTGGCTGGTTGGGCACGGTCCACGGGCTGCACAGCGCGAGTCGCTGCAGCGCGACCGGGCCGAACATCGGGAACCGCTCGCTCCAGTCCTCGCCGAGCTGCTCGATGCGTTCCGGGGACAGCCGGGTCTTGGTGTCGTTGCACGTGGTCACGAGCATCGGGTCCAGCGTCGCGACCTGCCTGCTCGTGCCGATCACCACGGGCAGGAGCAGGTCGACGAGACCCTGCGGGTCACCGTCGCTCGCCCGCGCGAGGGCCGCGGACAGCGCGGGCCAGCGAGTCCGGTCGGCGAGACCGACCATGACCGCCTGCAGCGCCGAGCCGGCGGTGATGTCGAGCTCCTCCGGCTCGGTGAGCGGGCTCGCGCGCAGCTCGCCGAGCAGGTTCAGCAGCGTGCGCTTCGGCTCGACGCCGAGCTCGCAGCGCCGGTTGACGCAGTCGGCGGCGAACGCGTTGAGGGCGGCCTCCGCGCCCTTGGCCACGCCCTCGAGCGTGACCGCGGCGTCCTGCGTGGGGTCGGGCACGCCGTCGAGCACCATCCGGCCGACGTGGTCGGGGTAGCGGTCGGCGTAGACCGACAACACCCGCGAGCCCTCGCCGTGCCCGATGCCGTTCAGCCGGGGCACGCCGAGCGCGTCGCGCAGCGTCTCCAGGTCGGCGGCCGTGCGCCAGGTGTCGATGGCCGGCAGCTGGGTCTCCAGCTGGATCGAGCACTGCTGACCGGCGGTCTGCGCGGCCTGGAGCCAGATGTCGATCGGCAGGTCGACCGGGTCGGCGTCGACGATCGCGCGACGGATCTCCTCGGGGATGCAGTTGGCGGCGTCGGAGTTGCCGGTGCCCCGGCGGTCCACGCCGATCAGCGTGAACTCTTGGAGGAACTCCTGGGGCAGCTTCGCGGCCAGGCGGGCGGCGTAGATCGTGCCGGGCAGCCCGTCGACGTCGTTGAGGACGACGAGCGGCACCTTCCCCTCCCCGGCGCGCAGCAGCTGCACCCGGGTGATCCCGCGGCCGGGCGCGTAGGGCGAGTCGAGGACCGCGTTGATCTTGCCGCACTCGATCGGCAGCCAGCCGGGCAGCTTCTCCTTGGCGAGCAGGATGCGGACCTCCGTGCCGCACTCCCGCCAGGCCATACCGCCGGACATCTTCTCAAGCGGCGGCACCTCGGGCGTGCCGCCGGGCTTGTCCCCGTCGGGCGGCGGGGCCTCCCGCACGACGATCCCGGGACGTGCCGAGGGGCCCGCGGTGCAGGCGGTGGCCAGGCCGGCGACGACGATCAGAAGGGCGATCCACCTCGCCCAGCCCCGGCCGGTCAACAGTCCTCCCCACACATCCCTGGTAGATCGGCAGCGTCGCACGGGCTAGGTATGGCTCCAGTGAGTAAGAATGGCGGCGTGCAGCTGCCTGTGATGCCGCCCGTGCCGCCCATGCTGGCCAAGGCCGTGCCGTCGATCCCCGCCGGCCAGTTCTACGAGCCGAAGTGGGACGGCTTCCGCTCGATCATCTTCCGGGACGGTGACGAGGTAGAGATCGGCAGCCGCAACGAGCGCCCGATGACCCGCTACTTCCCGGAGGTCGTCGAGGCGCTCAAGGCCAACCTGCCGGAGCGGTGCGTGCTGGACGGCGAGATCGTGGTCGCCAGCACCGAGAAGCACGGCCTCGACTGGGAGGCGCTGCAGCAGCGGATCCATCCCGCGGCGAGCCGGGTGAAGCTGCTGAGTGAGCAGACGCCGGCGAGCTTCGTCGCCTTCGACCTGCTCGCCCTGGGCGACGAGTCCTATCTGGAGCGCCCGTTCGGCGAGCGCCGCGCCGCCCTGGAGAAGGCGTTGGCCTCGGTGCGGGCACCCGTGCACATCACGCTCGGCACCACCGACCGGGACACGGCCGCCGAGTGGTTCGACCTGTTCGAGGGCGCCGGGCTCGACGGTCTCATCGCCAAGCAGCTGGACGAGCCCTACCAGCCCGACAAGCGGGTGATGAAGAAGATCAAGCACGAGCGCACCGCGGACTGCGTGCTCGCCGGCTACCGGGTGCACAAGTCCGGCCCGGACGCGATCGGCTCGCTGCTGCTCGGGCTGTTCAACGAGGAGGGCAAGCTCGCGTCGGTCGGCGTGGTGGGCGCGTTCCCCATGGCCCGGCGCAAGGAGCTGATGGTCGAGCTGGCCCCGCTGGTCACCACGTTCGACGACCACCCGTGGGCCTGGGCGGCGCACGAGGCGGGGGAGCGCACGCCGCGCAAGAACGAGGTCAGCCGGTGGAACGCGGGCAAGGACCTGTCGTTCGTCCCGCTGCGCCCGGAGCGGGTGCTCGAGGTGCGCTACGACTACATGGAGGGCCCGCGCTTCCGGCACACCGCCCAGTTCGTCCGCTGGCGCCCGGACCGCGAGCCGGAGTCGTGCACCTACGACCAGCTCGAGCAGCCGGTCCGCTTCGACATCGCCGACATCCTCAAGCCCGCCGATACCTGAGCATCAGGAAGTCGTCCTCGGTCAGCACCGACTCGAGCCGCAGCCGCAGTGGGTCCACCCGCGCCACGCCCTCGGCGATGCGGGGCGCGCCCGCGCCGGACAGCAGCGGGGCGATCGTCAGGCACAGCTGGTCGACCAGGTCGGCCGCGATCAGCTCGCCGAACAGGTGCGGCCCGCCCTCGCAGCAGACGCGCAGCAGGCCGCGGTCGGCGAGCGCGTCGAG
>NZ_JBOHGA010000242.1:0-8468 GCF_050699915.1 Actinophytocola sp. | reverse complement strand
GAGCGGCGCCGCCCGGGCCGTGCCCGGCGACGTCACCGACCCGGCGCACCGGGCCGCACTGGTCGCCGCCGCCGACGAGCTCGGCGGGGCGGACCTGCTGGTCAACAACGCCGGCATCCTCGGGCCGAGCCCGCAGCCGCGGGTGGGCGACTACCCACTGGACGCGCTGCGGTCCGTGTACGAGGTCAACGTCGTGGCGCCGCTGGGCCTGATCCAGCTGGCGCTGCCGGGCCTGCGGGCTCGCGGCGGCGCGATCGTCACGGTCACCTCCGACGCGGCGGTCGAGCACTACGAGGGCTGGGGCGGCTACGGCTCGGCGAAGGCGGCCATCGAGCAGGCCTCGGCCGTGCTGGCGGCCGAGGAGCCGGCGGTGCGCGTGTGGCGGGTGGACCCGGGCGACCTGCGGACGCGGATGCACCAGGAGGCGTTCCCCGACGAGGACATCAGCGACCGGCCGCTGCCGGAGACGGTGGTGCCCGCGTTCGTGAACCTGGTCACCTCGCGTCCGGAGTCCGGTCGTGTCCGGCTGTCCGAGATCGCGGTGCCGGCATGAGCCCGGCCGGGCTGTGGCTGCCTTACCCGGTGGCGGATCTCGACGAGGCCACCGCCTTCTACACCGACCGGGTAGGTCTGTCCATTGCAGACCGATGGTCGACGCCGGGTGAGCGGGGCGTCGTGCTGGCCGCGGGCGCGGCGTTCGTCGAGCTGGTCGAGCCGGGCGACCCGCGACCGACACCACTGGCGTTCCAGCTGGCCGACACCGCGGACGTGGACGCGGCGGCGGTACGGCTTGCCGGCCGGCCGGTCCGCTATCCGCGCGGGCTCTACGGGTTCACCACCGACGGCCCGGCCGGCGCCCGGGTCATGATCTGGAGCGAGCGGGAATGACCGTGACGATGGACTTCCTGCTGCCCGCCGAGCTGGAGGCACACGAACCGCCCGAGGCCAGGGGGCTCGAGCGAGACGGGGTGCGGTTGCTCGTCAGCGACGGGTCCGGGGTCTCGCATCATCGGTTCGGTGAGCTGCCCACGCTGCTGCGCGCGGGCGACCTGCTCGTGGTCAACACGTCGGCGACGATGCCGGCGGCGGTGCGGGCCGGCGGGGGGCTCGCGGTGCACTTCTCCACCGAGCTGGCGTCCGGCCGATGGCTGGTCGAGCTGCGGCGGCTCGCCGGGAAGGCCAGCGAGCCCTACGACGGCGGCGAGCCGGGCCGGCGGCTGGACCTGCCCGGTGGCGCGTCGGTGACGCTGCGCCGGCCGTTCGGCGGGCGGCGACTCTGGGAGTCCGATGTGGACACGCGGGGCCGGGGGGTTCCCGCGTACCTGTCGGCATTCGGGGCGCCGATCCGGTACTCCTACGTCGGCGGGCGGTGGCCGTTGTCCTACTACCGCACGGTGTTCGGCACGACGCCGGGCAGCGCGGAGATGCCGAGTGCGTCGCGGCCGTTCACCGAGCGGCTGGTGACCTCGCTGGTGGCGGCCGGCGTGCAGTTCGCCCCGGTGCTGCTGCACACCGGCGTCGCGTCGCCCGAGGCGCACGAGCGGCCCTACCCCGAGCGGTTCGCGGTGTCGGAGCCGAGCGCGCGGCTGGTCAACGCGGCTCGCGCGGAGGGCCGCCGGGTGATCGCGATCGGCACGACCGCGGTGCGGGCGATCGAGTCGGCGGCCGGCCCGGACGGTGTCTTGTCGGCGGCCGCGGGCTGGACCGACCTGATCGTCACGCCGGATCGCGGGGTGCGCGTCGTCGACGGCCTGCTCACCGGCTTCCACGAGCCGCGGGCGTCCCACCTGGACATGCTGGCCGCGATCGCCGGCCCGGCCCTGCTCGACCGCACCTACGCGGCCGCCGTCGAGGCCCGCTACCTGTGGCACGAGTTCGGCGACGTGAACCTGATCCTGCCGTGATGTTGTCGTTCAGCGCCCCGCGCGCCGGGCGGCTTGTTCGACCCAGTCGGCCATGTTGTTGTAGCCGTCGTCGCGGTTCCACCGATACATCCTGACCGGCCGACCGTCGTAGTCGCTGATTCCGAGATGGGAGAACGGGTTCGTTCCCGTCAGGTCTGTCTCACCTGTGACATTCGAGACCGACCAGAACGACTGTCACGCTTGCGCCGCGCAAACCACCGTCGATCAATCGCCGGAGCGCCGCGTCGCCGCTCAGCTTCGTCCTCTCCCACAAGCTGTGGTCGAAGATGCCCTGGTGCGCGAGCCTGCGAAAGGCGTAGGTGTTGCGCACGGTATTCACGCGGAAGATGTCGCGGTCGTAGTGGAAGCTGAAGAAGGTCTGACGGGCCATCAGTACTCGCGCCACTCCTCTGTGGTCAGGCGGAGCACACGTGGATCGTCCAATGTGGACGGACGTTCGGTGCCCGTCGGGTGGCGGTCGGCTGGGAAGGTGCGTGCCGCGTCGAGGGTGGGGGCGTTGAGGAAGCGCAGCGGTTCGGGGGCGGCCAGGCGCGGGGTCGGGGCCTCGCCGTCCTGGGCGAGCACGAAGCCCCAGTCGCCGAAGGTGGGGACGTTCACGTGGTACGGGGTGGCGCCAAGGCCGGCCGCACGCACGGTGTTGAGGATGCAGTCGAACGTGCGCGGCGCGAAGTACGGCGACCCGGCCTGCACGACCAGCCGGCCGCCGGGCGCGAGCACGCGGTGGGCCAGCAGGTAGAACTCCTGCGAGTACAGCTTCGCGGTGGCCGTCGCGTCGGGGTCTGGCATGTCGATGATCACCGCGTCGAAGCGCTCGGCGGTGTCGCGCAGCCAGGCGTACGCGTCCGCCACGACCACGCGGACCCGCGGGTCCGCGAGCGAGTCGCCGTTGAGGCCGGTGAGTCGCGAGTCGTGCTCGGCGAGGCGCAGCACGGCGGGATCCAGCTCGACCTCGACCGCCTCGCGCACGTCCGGGTAGCGCAGCACCTCGCGCATCGCCAGGCCGTCGCCGCCGCCGAGCACGAGCACCCGCTCCCGCGCGCCGGCGAGCGCGGGGTGCACGAGCGCCTCGTGGTAGCGGTACTCGTCGAGCGAGGAGAACTGCAGGTCCCCGTTGAGGAACAGGCGCGTGTCGGCCGGCCCGCCGGAGATCGGCGACGACTGGGTCAGCACGATCTCCTGGTAGCCCGACGTCTCCGCGTACACGACCGGGTCGTCGTAGAGCACGCTGCGGGAGTAGCGCAGGAAGGCGTCGCTGCCGGCGAACGCGGTGCCGAGCACGGCCAGCACCGCGAGCGTGCCCGCCGCCACCGCCACCCGCCGCCGCCGCGACACGGTGCGGGCGAACAGGAACAGCACCACGCACGCGCCGGCGACCGCGTTGACCATGCCGACCAGCAGCGCGCCCCGCGTCTGGCCGAGCAGCGGCAACAGCAGGAACGGGAACGCGAGCCCGCCGACGAGCGCACCGACGTAGTCGGCGGCGAACAGGTCGGCGGTGGCCGAGCCGGCGTCCTGGCGGCGGATGCGTTGCAGCAGGGTCATCAGCAGCGGGATCTCCGCGCCGATCAGCGCACCGATGAGCAGCGAGATCGCGATCAGCGCCGGCCAGTACAGGTCGAGCCAGGTGAACGCGGCGTGCAGGCCGAGGACCGACAGCCCGCCGGTCAGCGCCAGGGCGGCCTCGATCACCGCAAAGCTCGCCAGCGGCCGGGTCTGCAGCGGCTTGGCCGCGAGCGACCCGACGCCCATGGCGAACACCATGGTCGCGAGCACGACGGAGGCCTGGGTGATCGAGTCGCCGAGCAGGTAGGAGCCCTGCGCGACGAGGGCGAGCTCGTAGACGAGCCCGCACGCGGCGCAGGCGAAGGTGGCGAACAGGAGGCCGGCCCGCAGCGCCCTGGTCCGCCGGGCGTGGGTGGGTGTTCGGGTCACGACCGCCGTCATCGCCTTGACAAGCCGCCTAGACGATCGAGACGGCGACGATCGCCGCGACCGCCAGGTGCGAGGCGGCGTTGACGACCACGGCCGGGTGCAGGTGCTCCTCCGCCATCACCGCGCCCCGGTCGCCCGGCGTCACCGCGTCGATGACCAGGAAGGACAGTCCCATGAGGACCAGGCCGAGCAGTCCGTAGGCCACTGTGGACACCAGGCCGGCGCCCCAGTCGTCCTCGCTGGCGGCGATGGCCGTGGCCACGATGGCGCCGACGCCGATGAGGTTGCTGGCGAGCAGGACCGCCGCGTTGCGGTTGCGCTCCACCCAGACCTGCTCGCGCAGGTTGCCCGGGGTGAGCGCGTCGACCAGCGCGAAGCCGACCGCCATCAGCACCAGACCTACCAGCCCGTAGGTGGCGGCGATGCCGACTTCGGTGAAGACATCGGACAGCATGGGGCGGGGCTCCTATCCTTCGGGCCTGGTGTCGGAGTCGGGTTTGGTGGGTGGCTTGTCTGGCTCGTCCGCCGGCGGCTCCTCCGACGCGGGCTCCGCGCGGGTGGGTTCCTCCGGCGCGGCGGGCTCGTCAGCGGGCGGCTCTTCCGGCGGGGGCTCCGCGGCAGCGGGTGCCTCGTGGTGTTCGTCCGTCCACTCCGGAGGGACATGCTCCGGCGCGTACGCCGGCAGCTGCTCGGCGACCGGGCCGACCGGGCGGCGGCGGGCGCGGCGGTCCGAGGAGATCGCGTACCAGCCGAACGCCACCGCCGCGAACAGGATCAACACGGCCCACAACAGCGTCATCCCCGACTCGCGCCAGAAGTCGGACCCGGGCGAGTCGGTCGGTGCCGCGTCGCCCGCGTCCGCCGGCGGGGCGGGTGAGGCCTCCATCGGCGGGGCCAGGCCGGTGTCGGCGGCCAGCAGGGGCAGCGCGGCGACCGCCTTGTAGACGTCCACGTCGACGTTGTCGCCGACCAGCCCGTCGTCGCTCATCACCTCGAGGGAGTCGAGGTCGTCGGTGGTCGGGCCGCCCGGGGAGCTGACCACCTCGTGGCTCGCCGAGTCCTCGGACTCCGACGACTCGGACGTCCAGATGATGCTCGCCCGGAACTCGACGCTCGCCGCGCAGCCACTGGCCTCGCTCACCGGTGTGCCGGCGCCGAGATGCGAGCCCACGCTGGTCTCCAGCACGCCCTCGTTGTCCACGTCGATCGACCAGCCGTAGCAGACGTCCTGCGCCTCGTTGGCGTCCGCGAGCGTGACGACCAGCTCGTCGGCGTCGGCCGGGTCGAAGATCACGTCGGCGGCCGCCACTCCGGGCGCCGCCGCGAGCGCGGCGAGCGCGAGGACCGCGACGACGGCGAGGCGCCTCACTTGCCGGCCCCCGGCCCACCGCCGCGGAAGCCCTCACCGGACCCGCCGCCGGTGCCCCAGACGCCGGCCACGAACGGGAACCAGACGCCGTACCCGCGCCGCTCGTCGTCGAGGTAGATGCGGGAGCCGTCACCGCTCGCGGTGATCCCGACGATGTCGTCGGAGTAGCGCAGGAAGTAGCCCTCGGGGTCGACCTGGACGTCGGCCGGCGACACGGCCGAGCGCACCGACTCGTACACCGCCTTCGGCTTCTGGTCCGATGTGTACACGATGGAGTCGCCGTCGGACGAGACCCGCCGGTAGTTGTCGTCGAGGTAGCCGCGGATGCTGTTGTTGCCCAGCAACGCGAACAGCAGCACGATCAGCCCGACCGCGCCGAGCCCGCCGGCGATGAGCAGTTTGGGGCGCCGCCTCATGCCCGCACCACCAGGCTGCGCGTCTCCACCAGCTCACCGGCCTGCGGGTAGGCGTGCCATGTGCGCCACGCCGTGCCGTCCTTCTCCGCCCACGCCCGCAGCGCGGTGACCGCGAGCGGCGAGCCGGGGAACTCGCCGACGAGGCCGTGCTCGTCGGTGCCGCACGCGCGGATGATCCCGGCGACACGGTCGGCCAGCTCGACCTCGTCCAGCCGCAGCGTCTGCGAGGCGAACCGCACCAGGAGTCCGTTCTCGACGATCTCCTCGCGGGTGGGCAACGTGCCGTCGCGGTCGGGCAGGCAGGCGACGGTCTCCGACCACGGGCCGATGAGCACCTGGTGCGAGGTGCCCAGCACTCGCAGCTCGAGCTCGATGCCGTTCAGCACCACGCGATGTGAGCCCAGCGCGGGTAACGGTGCGAGGCCGTAGGCGAGGCTCAGGTCGGCGGCCCGCGAGTCGGCGAACCGCGTGTCGATGATCGTCCTCACGTCCGGTCGCTGCCCGCCGGGTACACGCGCAGCGCCGGCAACGCGATGGACTCGCCGAGCCCGGCCTCCCACTTGCCGCCGTCGAAGCGCTCGAAGCTCAGGCCCCTGCCCTCCGGCCCCTCGTAGTCGACGTACTCGACGCTGCCCTTCTCGGCGACCGTCGTGGTGCCCTCGGAGGTGTAGCGCGCGGTGCCGTCCTCGTCCTTGGTGTAGGTGACGCCGCCGACCTCCATCGTCTTGCCGCCCGGCTCGGTCACCTGGTCGGTCTCCCGCCAGAACATGACCTCCAGGTCCGGGTCCTCCTCGACCGACACCCAGACGCGGTCGCCGCGCGTGTCGTCGAGGAAGTGCTCCGACCAGGTGAAGCCGCCCTCGGTGAGCCGCAACGAGCCGCGCACGAAGTACAGCTGGTCGCCGTAGTCGATCATGTCGCCGGCGCGGACCGTGCGGATGTCGGTGACACCCTGGTGGTCTGCCAGCGGGTCCTGCGGCTTCGCGGGCGCCTGCGGTTCGGCGGTCTTCGCCCTGTTCGCAGCCCGCCCGCGCAGTACCAGCACCACGATCAGCGCCACGACGACCAAGATGAGCACCACGACGAGCACGTCCACGGCCGGCTCCTCCCCACGTCAACGGTGATGCCGGCGAGCATAGTCACTCACGGCTGAGAGCCGTCGCGGCGTTGACGATCAGCTCGCGCCGAGGCAGATGAACGGGCGGCGGAACGGGTCCTCGGCGATCGCGGCCGCCAGGGCCACCGCCGGGCGGTCGCCGGCCGAGCTGCGGTGGTGGTAGTCGACCATGGCCGACGCCGCGGCGTTGTCGCCCACGCGGCTCGACGACGCCACGACCGTGCGTACGCCGCCCGCCAGCAGGCCGCCCGCGAAGCCCAGTGCCTCGTCGCCGGCGCGGATGTGGCTCATCGCCAGCTCGCAGGCCGCCAACACCACATGTCGGGGCGGGCGGCGCAGCCGGGACAGCTCGTGGGCGAACATCGGCCCGTCGGCCAGCTCCAGCCGGGAGAACATCGCGTTCGTCGGCTCGTGCTCGCCGTGCGCGGCCAGGTGCGCGATCGACGCGCCGTCCAACGCCGAGAGCACCGCCGCGACCGTGCTGCCGGGACTCGTCAGGTAGGCGGCGTCCGGGTACGTCGCGCGCAGCGCGGCCTCCTCCGCGATCGCCTCGGTCAGTGCCGGGCCGCGGGCCAGCAGCGGCCGGCCACCAGAGGTGGACGCGCGCTCGGCCGACAGCCACGCGGTCGCCGACGGGGCCACCACCACCGGCCGCCCGCGCAGCGACGGCAGGCTCCCCCACGGCACCGCGTACAGCGCCCCGGTCGGCACGATCACCAGCTCGCGCCGGCCCACGAACCGCGCCAGCGGGGTGATCAGCCGGGTGTCGAGGACGTCCGCGCTGCGCCGCGCCGAGTCGGTCACCACCGCGGCCACCGCGGGCGCGAGGCCGTCCGGGGCGAGCGCGTCCAGGTCCGCGTACAGCCGGTGCGCCCACTCCGCGGTCTCGGTCGCGGGCGCCAGCCGGGCGAGCCGGCTCCGCCCGCCGGCCACGACGACCGCGACCAGCTCGTCGCCGGACACCGCGAACGACACCAGCGCGCGCTCCCCCAGCGCGGCCGACACCTCGGCGAGCGAGGCCACCGGGCGCGGCCGGCCCCACGGCGTCGTGTACCAGCCCTGCCGCAACACCTCCCGCTCCAGCGCCGCGGCCTGTCGCTCCTGGCGCCGCGCCGGTCGCCCGCCGACCCGTTCCAGCTGAACCGCCCGGCGCAACGACCGCAGCGCGCTGACCTTCTCCGCGAGCACCGGGTCGTCGATGGCCGGCATCGGCTCGTAGCGGTACACCTGTGCCCGCGTCCGCTCCAGCCAGCCGAACAGCTGGCGCGCCGAGCGCCGCGGCCCGTTCAGCACCAGCCGCACCGCCAGCTCCCCCAGCTGCTGGCCGTGGATCGCGGTGCCGCACACCAGCTCCAGCCCGCCCATCCGGTCCCGCGCCCGGCCCAGCTCGACCAGTCCGCCGCGGGCCTCGGCGAGCGCGCGCCGCCGGTCGCCGCGGGCCAACGCGAGCTCGGCGCGGCACAGCCGCAGCAGCATCACGTGGTCCAGCGGCGTGGTCGCCCGGCGCGGCGGCAGCTGGTCGAGCAGCACCTCCGCCGACGCGGGATCGCCGCGGCACAGCTCCAGGCGCACCGCCAGCATCAGCGCGAGCCCGGTCTCGTCCTCGAGCAGTAGCGCGCGCAGCGTCTCCGCGAGCTTGACCGCGAGCACCGGCAGGCGGGCGGGCACCCGGCCGGACTCGAGCGCCGCCGCGGTCCGCGCCCGCATCG
>NZ_JBOHGA010000241.1:0-8540 GCF_050699915.1 Actinophytocola sp. | reverse complement strand
GTTCGCCACGGGCTCGGCGCGCGTGCGGCGCCGCGACGAGCTGCGTTCGCTGATCGCCGCGCGGTTCGCCGAGCTCGACGCCGCCGAGGCGATCACGGTCCTGCGTGAGGCGGGCGTGGCCAACGGGCGGGTCAACTCGGTGCCGGAGATGCTGGCGCACCCGGTGCTGCGGGCCCGCGAGCGGTGGCGCTCGGTCGGCAGTCCCGGCGGACGGATCGAGGCGTTGCTGCCGCCCGTGACGATCGCCGGCGTCGACCCGGTCCTGGCGCCGGTGCCCGCGACCGGCGAGCACACCGACGCCATCCTGCGCGCGCTCGGCCGCACCGAGGCCGAGATCGCCGGGCTGCACGCCGCCCACACCGTCTGAAGAGGACCCATGCTGAGCGAAGAGGAACAACGAATCGTCGACACCGTCCGCGACTTCGTCGACCGCGAGGTCCGGCCGGTGGTGCGGGACCTGGAGCACGCGAACACCTACCCCGAGGCGCTCATCGAGCAGATGCGGCGGCTCGGCGTCTTCGGCCTCGCGATCCCCGAGCCGTACGGCGAGGTCGCCGTGTCCACGCCGTGCTACGTGGCGGTGACCGAGCAGCTCGCGCGCGGCTGGATGAGCCTCGCCGGCGCGATGGGCGGGCACACCGTCGTCGCGAAGCTGATCGCCACCTTCGGCACCGACGAGCAGAAGGCGCGCTACCTGCCGCGGATGGCGACCGGAGAGGTACGCGCGACGATGGCGCTCACCGAGCCCGGCGGCGGCTCCGACCTGCAGGCGCTGACCACGACCGCGCGCCGCGACGGCGACGGTTACGTCGTCGACGGCACCAAGACGTGGATCACGAACTCGCGCCGCTCGACGCTGATCGCGTTGCTGTGCAAGACGGATCCGGACGCGTCGCCGCGCCACCGGGGCATCAGCGTGCTGCTCGTCGAGCACGGCCCCGGCCTCACGGTCTCGCGGGACCTGCCGAAGCTGGGCTACAAGGGCGTCGAGAGCTGCGAGCTGTCCTTCGTGGACTACCGGGCCCCGGCGTCGGCGCTGCTCGGCGGGACCGAGGGGCGTGGGTTCGCGCAGATGATGAAGGGCCTGGAGATCGGCCGGATCCAGGTGGCGTCCCGGGCGCTCGGCGTCGCGCGTGCGGCGCT
The DNA here is from genome assembly GCF_050699915.1 of Actinophytocola sp. Lineage (GTDB taxonomy): Bacteria > Actinomycetota > Actinomycetes > Mycobacteriales > Pseudonocardiaceae > Actinophytocola. The sequence goes on along the minus strand of NZ_JBOHGA010000241.1, from coordinate 7,397 downwards.
GGACGACGCGCTGCGCTACGCGCAGGAGCGGGAGACCTTCGGCAAGCCGATCTGGCAGCACCAGTCGGTCGGCAACTACCTCGCGGACATGGCGACGAAGTACACCGCCGCGCGCCAGCTCGTGCTGCACGCCGCGACGCGGTACGACGCGGGGGAGCGGTGCGACCTGGAGGCGGGCATGGCGAAGCTGTTCGCGTCCGAGGCGGCGATGGAGATCGCGCTGAACGCGGTCCGCATCCACGGCGGCTACGGCTACTCCACCGAGTACGACGTCGAGCGCTACTTCCGGGACGCGCCGCTGATGATCGTCGGCGAGGGCACCAACGAGATCCAGCGCAACGTCATCGCCGCGCAGCTCGTCGCGCGAGGGCTCTGATGCGGACCGAGGCGGCCTACGCGATGCTCGCCCGAACGCTGCGCGGCGCGATCCTGCGGGGCCGCTACGCCGACGGCTCGCGGCTGCCCACCGAGGCCGAGCTCGCGACGGAGTACCGGGTCTCGCGCCAGACCGTGCGGCGAGCGTTCCACGACCTGGTCGCCGAGGGCATGGTGCGACGGGTGCCCGGCCGGGGCACGTTCGCCGCGCCCCGGCCCGAGCCCTACCTGCGCCAGTTCGGCTCGGTCGAGGACCTGCTCGGCCTCTCGCTCGACACCCAGCTGGAGGTGCTCAGCCCGCTGCGCCGCCAGGTCGACATCGACGCGGCGAGCCGGCTGCGGCTCGACGGCGACGCCGTGTACCGCGTGCTGTTCCGCCGCCGGCACCACGACGTGGCGTTCTGCCTGACGACCGTGTACCTGCCGCCGGACATCGGCGACGCGCTCGCCGGACTGCCGGAGCTGAGCACGCCGGGCACGCTGAGCGAGGTCACGGTCATCGGCATGATCGACGCCCACACGGGCAGCCCGGTCGCCGAGGCGGCACAGAGCATCACCGCGGCCGCGGCGTCGGACACGGTCACCGTCTACCTCGACTGCGAGCCGGGTGACCCGCTGCTGCGGGTGGACCGCAGCTACACCGACACGAGCGGGCGACTGGTGGAGCTGGCGACGAGCTACTTCCTGCCCGAGCACTACTCCTACCGCGTCAGGCTGCGCCGCGGTCCCCGCTGAGCTCCACTGTGGACAGTAGGGTCAGATCGTCGGGTCGTCGCGGCGCAGACCGTCCAGGATGCGCTGCATCACGTTGTTGTTGAGGTCGGCCGCCTCGTCGATCTCGCGCGAGCGCGGGGGCGCCGCGCGCGTGGTGCCGCGCCGGGGCAACGGAACCACGGTCGCGTCCATGCCGGAGGGAAGCGGCAACTCGCACCAGACGAGCTGGCGGCCGCGGGACAGCGACTCGACGCCGGTGCGCTTGCTCGCGAGGCTGCGGGGCGCCAGGAGCTTGGGTGCCGACCGGTCGTCCTGCACCTCGACGACGATCGTGCTGCCGCGCAGCCGCAGCCGCACGGTGATCATCGTCGGGTCGGCGTCCTCGTCGACGGTGGCGATGACCGCCTGCACCAGCCGCTTCGCCGTCTCGCGGGCGTCGTCGATGACCTCGGGCACGTGCCACTCGGTCAGGGTGAAGCGCACGAAGAGCTCGGCGCAGTTCACGGCGCTCGGTAACGCGACCAGTCGAAGGTCGTCGACCTGCGCGGTCTGATCTTGCACAGGAACCTTCCAGCGGGGAGGTCAGACAACCCGGCAGATATTGCCTCCTACGACAGCCGCATGCAACAGTGCTGGTCAGCGACGTGAGCGCCGTGCGCGGAGCGTCACAAATGCGATCGCGGCCAGTAGAACCGCCCCGGCGAGCAGCCAAACCCACAGCAGCGTGCGGCCGTCGCTCGCCGCCGGCTCGGTCTCCGCCGTGCCCGACGCCCCGGTCTCCGCCGACTCCGCCGACGGCGGCGCGGCCTCGCTCGTCGTCGTCGTGGTGGGTGGTGCGCCGGTCGCCTCGGCCGCGGCGGTCATGGTGAAGGTGACCGAGCCGCTCACCGCGTCGCCGTCGCCGGACACCACGCGGTAGACGATCGTGTACTTCCCGGCCGGGCCCTGCGCCACCACCGGCGCGGTGATGTTCGGGCCCGAGACGGCCGGCGGCCCGATCTGCCAGGTGACGTTGCCCGGGCCGGTCACCTCGATGGGGTTGCCCTGCAGGGAAACCGGCTCGTTGAACGTCAGCTTAACCTGGGTCGGCGCCGAGGCGATCGACGCGTTCTCGGCCGGCGTGCTGGCGATGAGCTCGGCGTGCAGGCCGGCCGCGCCGGCCGAGCCGGTGCCGAGCGCCAGCCCACCGGCCAGCACTCCCGCGAACAGTGCGATCGTCAGTCGTCGGTGCATCTGCGGCTCCTCAGGTTCCGAGCTTTCGGGCGGCCCGCACGAGGTCGGCGTTGCCCGCCGGAGCGCTGTCGTCGGGCAGCACCAGCACGTCCTCGAGGCCGATGCGGGTGCTCAGCCCGAGCCTGCCGGCCAGCGCCAGCACCGGCCACGCGCCGCCGTCCTGCCCGTGCAGCAGAACTCGACGCCGCCCCAGCGAGTCCAGCAGCGAGTCCAGCAGCGAGTCCAGCAGCGAGTCCAGCAGCGTCTCCGCCGCGCCGGTCGCGGTCGCCGGGTCGGGGTCGGTGACCTCCGCCAGCACTCGCAGGACGCGGGAGGCGAGCGGCGACGCGACGAACCTGCCCGCCACGTGCTCGCCGGAGAAGATACCGGCCTCCACGCCGACGCCGCGGTCGAGCAACGCGGCGGCCAGCTCCTCGGCGCCGTCCTCGTGCCAGTTGACCGACGCGTGGTCCGGCAGCACGGTCCACCCCCGCACGAGTGCCAGTCGTAGTGCCGGGTCGGGCTCGGCCCACGCGCCGGTGGTGACGCCGACCCGCACCGCGGTCGGCAACGCGTCGCGGACCGCCCGCACCGCCGCGGCCACCACGTCTGGCTCGAGCGAGTCGGTGCCGTCCGGGGACTTGGGATGCAGGTGGACGTCCTGCGCGCCGGCCGCCACCGCGGCCACGGCCTCCGCCGCGAGCTCCGCCGGGGACACGGGCAGGGCCGGGTGCTCCGCGGGCTTCCGCGTGCCGTTGAGGCACACCTGCAGCATGTGTCCAGCCTTCCAGGTCTCGAAGCGGGGCGCGACGCGCTGGCAAGATTGGCCCACCGCCACGAGGACGGAATTGGCTCTGTGTCTCGGCCAATGCGCGGCTTACCGTTCGACCATGACGACCGAGGTGGACATGTGGTTCGACCCGAAGTGCCCGTGGGCGTGGCTCGCCTCGCGGTGGTTGCTCGAGGTGGAGCGGGTGCGCGACGTGGCCGTCCGGTTCCACGTGCTGAGCCTGTCCGTGCTCAACGAGGGCCGCGAGGTCGAGGCCTGGTACCGCGAGTGGCTGGACAGCGGCTGGGGGCCGGCACGCGTGGCGAAGGCGGTCGAGGAGAAGTACGGCTCGGCCGAGGTCCGGGCGGTCTACACGGCGCTGGGCAACCGGATCCACCGCGAGAAGCGGCCGCTGGGTCGCGAGCTGTACGTCGACGCGCTGGCCGAGGCCGGCCTGCCGACCGAGCTCGCCGACGCGGCCGGGTCGACCGACCTCGACGCCGCCATGCTCGCCGGCAACCACGCGGGGCTCGGGCCGGTGGGCGAGGACCTCGGCACGCCGGCGATCCACGTACGCCTGCCCGACGGCTCGACGCACGCGTTCTTCGGCCCGGTGGTGACGCCGGCCCCGCGCGGCGAGGCGGCGGGCCGGCTGTTCGACGGCGTGCTGCTGGTCGCCGGCACCGAGGGGTTCTTCGAGCTGAAGCGGGGCCGCACGAGCCCGCCGGCGGTGGCGTGACTCGCCTGACTTCTCGCCCGACTACTCGCCGATGAAGCGGTCGAACAGGGCTGCCGGGCGGAACGGGCGGCCGGTGCGGTTCTCGCGGGCGTCGGCCACGTCCATCATCCGCAGGCCGAGGTTGATGCCCAGCCACCGCAACGGTTCCGGTTCCCAGCGGCGCGACCGGTGGCCCACCCAGGGCAGCCGGGTGAGCGGCGACGGCGTGCCGGTGACCAGGTCGGCCAGCGTGCGCCCGGCGAGGTTCGTCGTGGCGACGCCGTCTCCCACGTAGCCACCGGCCCAGGCGAGCCCCGAGGTGCGGTCGAAGCCCACCGACGCCGTCCAGTCGCGGGGCACGCCGAGCGGGCCGCCCCACCGGTGCGTGACCGGCGGCTTCGGGCCCAGCGCCGGGAACAGCTCCACCAGCGTGGACTCGATCGCGGCGTGGACCCGCTCGTCGGCGTCGTACGCCGGCGCCACCCGCGACCCGAAGTGGTACGGCGCACCGCGCCCGCCGAACGCCAGCCGGTCGTCCGCGGTGCGCTGGCCGTAGATGACCATTCGGCGGAAGTCGGCGAACGTCTCCCGGCGTGCGAGGCCCACCGTGTCCCAGAAGGACGAAGGCAGCGGCTCGGTCGCCACCATCAGCGAGTACAGCGGGGCCAGCGCCCGCTTCTGGCCGGCGAGCGCGGACGTGTAGCCCTCGGTCGCGCGCACCACGACCGGCGCGCGCACCGTGCCCCGGTCCGTCACCACCTCGCCCGGTCGCAGCGACAGCGCCCGGGTCCGCTCGTACACCACCACGCCCAGCCGCTCGACCGCCCGGGCCAGCCCGCGCACCAGCCGGCCGGGATGGATCGCCGCGCAGTGTGGCGTGTAGACCCCACCGAGCACGTCGGTCGCCCCGCACAGCGAGCGGGCCTGGTCCGCCGACAGCAACGACACGTCGATCCCGAAGGGCGACTCCGCCTCGACGTGCGCCCGCGCCCGGGCCAGCTGCACCGGCGTCCGCGCGAGGACCACCGTGCCGCCCTTGGCGAAGTGGCAGTCGATGCCCTCCGCGGCGGCGACCCGGCCCACCTCGTCCACAGTGGACTCCATGGCCCGCAGCAGTGCGAGTGCTGCGTCCCGGCCGTGCTTGCGGGCCAGTGCCGCCGGCGAGGTGGGCAGCAGCGCCGAGCACCAGCCGCCGTTGCGCCCGCTCGCGCCGAACCCGGCCACCTCCGCCTCCAGCATCGCGACGCGCAGCGACGGGTCTGCCGACGTCAGGTAGTACGCGGTCCACAGGCCGGTGAACCCGGCGCCCACGATCGCCACGTCCACGTCGCGGTCCCCGGGCAGCGCCTCCCGAGGCGCGAGGTCGAATGTGGACAGCCAGTAGCTCACGACGACCCCTCGCGGGCTCGGTCTCGCCGCTCGCGGTCGCCCTGTGTCAACGCTTCGCTCGCAAGCTCGCTCAGAGCCGGCTCCAGGCCTCGGTGAGCACCGAGCGCAGGATCTGCTCGATCTCCGTGAAGTGGGACTCCTCGCAGATCAGCGGCGGCGCGAGCTGCACGACCGGGTCGCCGCGGTCGTCGGCGCGGCAGTAGAGCCCGTTCTCGAACAGTGCCTTGGACAGGAACCCGCGCAGCAGCGCCTCGGACTCCGCCTCGTCGAACGTCTCCCGCGTCGCCTTGTCCTTCACCAGCTCGATGCCGAAGAAGTACCCGTCGCCGCGCACGTCGCCGACGATCGGCAGGTCGTACAGGCGCTCCAGATAGGACCGGAACAGGTCGGAGTTCTTGCGCACGTGGGAGTTCAGGTCCTCGCGCACGAACAGGTCCAGGTTCGCGAGCGCCACCGCCGAGGCCACCGGGTGCCCGCCGAACGTGACGCCGTGGGCGAACCAGTTGGCCCCGTGGCGGAACGGCTCGGCCAGCCGGTCGCTCACGAGCATTGCGCCGAGCGGCACGTACCCGCTGGTCAGCCCCTTCGCGCAGGTGATGATGTCCGGCTGGTAGCCGTAGCGGGTCGAGCCGAAGTACTCGCCGAGCCGGCCGAACGCGCAGATCACCTCGTCGGACACCAGCAGCACGTCGTGCCGGTCGCAGATCTCGCGCACCCGCTGGAAGTAGCCGGGCGGGGGCGGGAAGCAGCCGCCCGCGTTCTGCACCGGTTCGAGGTACACGGCCGCGACGGTGTCCGGGCCCTCGAACTCGATGGCCTCCTCGATCCGGTCCGCCGCCCACCGGCCGAACGCCTCCGCGTCGTCGCCGTCCGGGCCGGCGGCACCGGCCGGGGCGCGGTACAGGTTCGTGTTCGGCACTCGCAGCGTCGAGGGCACGAGCGGCTCGAAGTCCTGCTTGAGCCCGGGCAGGCCGGTGATCGACAGCGCTCCCATCGACGTGCCGTGGTAGGCGATCGCGCGGGAGATGACCTTGTGCTTGGTCGGCTTGCCGGCCAGCTTGAAGTACGAGCGCGCGAGCTTCCACGCGCTCTCCACGGCCTCCGAGCCGCCGGTGGTGAAGAAGACCTGGTTCAGGTCGCCCGGACTCAGCGAGGCCAGCCGTTCGGCGAGCTCGATCGCCTTCGGGTGCGCGTAGGACCAGAGCGGGAAGAACGCGAGCTCGCGCGCCTGCTTGGCGGCGGCGTCGGCGAGCTCTTCCCGGCCGTGCCCGACCTGGACCACGAACAGCCCGGACAGGCCGTCCAGGTAACGCTTTCCGGCAGTGTCGTAGATGTAGGCCCCCTCGCCACGGGCGATCGTCGGGACCGGCTCGTGGGCGTAGGCCGACATCCTGGTGAAGTGCATCCAGAGGTTGTCGGACATACAACGGTTATCGCACACAGATGACGCTCTGGCAAGTGTTTCTCTTCGTGCAACCGCCCGTTCACGACGGATTTCGTACTATGGAGTGCCCCACGAGTAGGTCTGCTTGCGCAACTTGAGGTAGACGAACGCCTCGGTGGTGGTCACTCCGGGGACCGCGCGCATCTCCTTGAGGATCTCCAGGAGGTGGTCGTCGTTGCGGGCGACGACCTCGACGAGCAGGTCGAAGGAGCCCGCGGTGATCACCACGTAGTCCACCGCCGGGATCGCGGCCAGCAGGTCGGCGGTCTCCTCCAGCTCGGCCGACGTGCGTAAACCGACCATCGCCTGGCGGGCGAAGCCCAGCTGGAGCGGATCGGTGACGGCGACGATCTGCATCACGCCGGAGTCGAGCAGCCGCTGCACCCGCTGCCGCACGGCCGCCTCGGACAGCCCGACGGCACGGCCGATCGTGGCGTACGGCCGGCGGCCGTCCTGCTGGAGCTGCTCGATGATGCCCTTGGCGACGTCGTCGAGCAGCGCGTGCTGCGCGCCCTCGCGTACGACGAGCCGGCGCCCCTCGGGTACGGATTCCGCCATCCCGTCCTCCCTCGCTACGCAGGTAAGTCTGGCGTATTTCGTTGCGTATCGCGACCGTGACAACGGAATCCCTTGTGAGCGGACTCACGGCGTGTCAGTATCAGTCGCCATGCGAACCAGAGAGCGTCCCCGGCTCTCCCCCGAGGCGGAAGCGGTGCTGTCGGCGCTGCCCGCGGGCCGCGGGGCGGCCTCCCGCCGCACCGTGCTGCGCGGCATGC
>NZ_JBOHGA010000240.1:0-8546 GCF_050699915.1 Actinophytocola sp. | reverse complement strand
CACCGCGGCCGCGGAGCGCGGCCTGCCGGAGCGGGTCACGGTCCCGGCCATCGGCGTCGACGCGCGGATCGTGCCGGTCGGCCTGACCGGGGACGGCGCGATGCAGACGCCGGACTTCGGGCTCGCCGCCTGGTACCGGCCCGGCCCGCGGCCGGGCGACAGCGGCCCGGCCGTGCTGCTCGCACACGTGGACTCGCGGGCCCACGGGCCGGACGTGTTCGCCCGGCTGCACGAGCTGAAGCCGGGCGACCAGGTCACCGTGCACTACCACGACGCGGCGACGACCTTCGCCGTCACGGCCACCGAGCAGACCGCCAAGACCGCGCTGCCCAGGGAGAAGATCTGGCGCGCCACGAAGAAGCCCGTACTGCGCCTGATCACCTGCGGCGGGCCTTACCACCGCGGCGCGGGCGGCTACCTCGACAACGTCATCGTCTACGCCGACCGGCTCGTCTGAGGGGGAGAACCAACATGACCACACCCACCCGCACCACCGTCCTCGTCCGCGCGACCGACCCGATCCTGCAGAACGGCCTGCACGCGGCCCTGCGCACCAGACCGGAGGTCTGGCTGGCCGGCGAGGAGGCCGACGCAGTGAACACCGCCACGACCACCGTCGCGCTCGTCGCCGCGGACCGCTTCGACGACCAGACCACGAACCTGCTGAAAGGCTTGCGGGGCCGCGGGTTCACCCGCATCGCGCTCGTCTGCGGCGAGCTGGCGGACACCGAGATGCTGGCCGCGGTGGAGGCCGGCGTCTGCGCGGTCGCCCGCCGCGCCGACAGCACGCCCGACACGTTGGTGCGCCTGGTGACCGCGGCCGCGGCAGGTGAGGGCGCGCTGCCGCCGGACCTGCTCGGCCGGCTGCTGACCCGGGTGTCGCGGCTGCAGCGCCACGTGCTCGAGCCGCGCGGGCTGGGGCTCGCGGGCATCACCAACCGGGAGGGCGAGGTGCTGCGCATGGTCGCGTCCGGCCTGTCCACCAAGGAGATCGCGGACCGGCTGTGCTACTCGCAGCGCACGGTCAAGAGCATCCTGCACGACGTCACCAACCGGTTCCAGCTGCGCAACCGGTCCCACGCCGTCGCCTACGCGCTGCGGGAGGGCCTGATCTAACCCACGTTCTCCAGCACTACCGCGAGTCCCTGACCGACGCCGATGCAGATGGCGGCCACGCCCCAGCGGTGGCCGCCCTCGCGCAGGACCTTGGTCAGCGTGCCCAGGATGCGGCCGCCGGACGCGCCGAGCGGGTGGCCGATGGCGATGGCCCCGCCGCGGACGTTGACGATGTCCGGGTCGACCTTCCAGGCGTCCAGGCAGGCCAGCGACTGCACGGCGAAGGCCTCGTTCAGCTCGACGGCGCCGACGTCCGCCCAGCCGATGCCGGCCCGCTCGAGCGCCCGGTTGGCCGCCTCGACCGGGGCGTAGCCGAAGCGCTGCGGCTCCAGCGCGGCGGCACCGCGGCCGGCGATCCGGGCCACCGGCGAGCGGCCGAGCACCGCCGCCGCCCCGCCCGAGCCGAGCAGCACGGCCGACGCGCCGTCGTTGAGCGGCGAGGCGTTGCCGGCGGTGATCGTGCCGTCCGGCCGGAACGACGGCTTCAGCTTCGCGAGCTTGTCCGTGCCGGTGTCCGGCCGGATGCCCTCGTCGCGGGTCAGCTCGGCGACCGGCACCGTGAGGTCGTCGTAGAAGCCGGCCTCCCACGCCTCGTGCGCGAGCCGGTGCGACCGCGCGGCGAACTCGTCCTGGCGCTCGCGGGAGATGCCGAACTCCTGCTGCAGCTGCTCGTTCGACTCGCCGAGCGAGACCGTCCACTCCTTCGGCATCGCCGGGTTCACCAGCCGCCAGCCGAGCGTCGTCGACACGGCCGTGACGTCGCGCGCGGGGAAGGCGCGGTCGGGCTTGGGCAGCACCCACGGCGCGCGGGTCATCGACTCGACGCCGCCCGCGACGACGACGTTCGCGTCGCCGCACTCGATCGCCCGGGAGGCCGACATCGCGGCGTCGAGGCTCGAGCCGCAGAGCCGGTTCACCGTGCTCCCAGGCACCGTCACCGGGTAGCCGGCGAGCAGCGCCGCCATCCGCCCCACGTTGCGGTTGTCCTCGCCGGCGCCGTTGGCGAGGCCGAACACCACCTCGTCCACGACCGCGGTGTCCAGTGCCGGGGAGCGCTCGGCGAGCGCGCGCAGCACGGTGGCGCCGAGGTCGTCCGGGCGCACCTTGGCCAGCGCGCCGTCGAACCTGCCGAACGTGGTGCGGACCGCGTCGTAGACGAATGCCTGGGTCATCGCCCCAGTGTCCCGGACGCGGGCCAGATGCGGTGCAACACCCACTCCAGCTGGTAGGGCGGGGCGACCGCCAGCTCCAGCCAGGCCGTCGCGGTTCGCACCGGGACGATCCGGCACTGGGCGTCGAGCGAGATGAGGTCCTTGCCCGTTGGCGTGCGTGGCGCGGACGCCACGATCTCCCGGATGATGATCGTCACCGACGCGCGCCGCCAGGGCCGGAAGCCGCCGACCGAGCTGGCGAAGTCGAGCCCGCCGGACCACAGGCCCGCGAGGCCGTGCCGCCAGGCGGTCTTCAGGCCGTCCTGCGTGCCGTCGACGACGCGCAGCGACACCTCGGCTGCCCCCATGGCCAGATACTTGACCGCCCGTCGGCTCACGATCACCTTCGCCGCGCCACCGCCCAGCGCGCGACCGAGGCCGGCGCCACCGATGCTGCCCGGGTCCACCATCCGAGTCTCCTGCAGGTCGGGAACGGTTCGGCCAACCTACACGTGGCAGGATCGCGCGCATGGTCGACAGGGCGGCGTTCAGCGCGTGGATCGCGGCGTATGAGCGGTCCTGGCGCACCGCGGGCACGGCGCAGCTGCGCGAGCTGTTCACCGAGGACGCCCACTACCGGCACGGGCCGTACCAGCCGGTGCTCGTCGGTCTCGCGGACATCGAGCGGTCCTGGGAGGCCGAGCGCGACGGGCCGGACGAGGTGTTCACGATGGCGGCCGAGATCGTAGCGGTCGAGGACGACACGGGCGTGGCGAAGCTGCTCGTGCGCTACGGGGACCCGGTGGAGCAGGAGTACCAGGACCTGTGGCTGGTGCGCTTCGCCCCGGACGGGCGGTGCTCGTCGTTCGAGGAGTGGCCGTTCTGGCCGGACCAGTCGTGGACCGCTGACAGCTAGCGGAGCCTGACGGACATGCAGGTCACGGTCCCCTCGAGCTTCTCGAACTCGCCGACGTCGACGACGACCGGCTCGAGTCCCCGGGCCGCGAGCAGCTCCGCGGTCGCCGGCGCCGAGGCCGCCACCAGCACTCGGTTTCCGCCCAGCAGCACCACGTGCGAGCCCGACTCCTCGGGCACGGCGAGGAAGTTCGGGAAGACGGACGGGTCGTCGACCAGTGGCGGGTAGCCGATGACGGTGCCGTCCGGGAGCGCGCTCACCGCGGACTTGAGGTGCAGCACCTTGGTCACCGGGACCCGGACGACCGTGGCGTCGAGGAAGCCGGTCAGCTGGTCCGCGCCCGCCTCGTTGGTGCGCGCGGACAGTCCTACGTAGACGGTCGAGCCCACCTTCAGCACGTCGCCGCCGTCGAGGATGCCCGGCGCCTCGATCCGCTCGACCCGGTAGCCGGCGGCACGCACGGCCTGCTCGACGCCGGCCACCTCCGGCCGCCGCTGCTCCGCGCCGGACCGCCCGAGCACGGCCACGCCCCCGTAGACCACGACGGGATCCTCGACGAACACCCCGTCCGGGCACTCCTCGGCGGGGTCGACCTCGACGGGCTGCCAGCCGTTCGCGACCAGCGTGTCCACGTAGCTTCGCCACTGTTCGCGGGCTACGTCGAGATCCACGGCCTGCCGTTCGATGTGGGAGACCAGCCCCTCGGCGAGCAGCGCGCTGGGACGGCGAACCAGTGCGCGCACCGGATGGTTCGAGTTCACGTGTGAACGCTACGCGGCCGGGTACCCGGATGGGGACCGGAACTCGACCAGAGGAGGTTCTCATGGCCAGGCCGGCACGTCGCGGACGCGGCGCACTGGGCGCGGTCCTCGACACCGTGGTGAACGTGTTGACCCTGCCCTTCCGCGTGCTCGGAAAACTGTTCGGCGGCCGCCGCCGGACGCACACGGCACGCTGACCCCTAGCGACCGGCCCCTCGCCGTGACCACACCCGGCGGGGGGCCGCGCCATGTCCACCACTAGTCCTTTGTGGACTCCTCGGTGTCGCGCAGCCTCTCGATCAGCGCGGTGGCGGCGTTCACCCGCTCGCTTTCCGAACCGAACCGGTTGGCCCACTCGCGTCGAACGATCTCCAGCTGTTCGACGGCCAGCTCGGGCCGGCCGACGTCTCGGGCGACCAGCCCGATCCGGTACCGGATCGACACCGTGTGGGGATGATGTTCGCCGAGCACCCGGATGCTGTCCGGGAGCAGCTCGGTGAACAGCTCGAACGCCCGCGTGGGCTTGCCGCTCCCCCGCGTCCAGACCGCGATCTGGAACCGCGTGCTCAGCACGTTCGGATGGTCTCGGCCCTGCAGCCGGACCCGGTCGGCCAGCAGGCCGTTGAACAGGTTCAGTGCGCGCGACCTCTTGCCGTGCCGGCCGGTCCACATCGCATGCACGTGCCGCGCTCGCAACGTCTCGTGGTGATCCGAGCCGTGCACCCTGATGTGGTCGTCGACGAGCTCGGCGAGCCTCGGCACGGCCTCGTCGCGCACCCGCGCCTTGCCGAGCTGGATCGCCGCCTGCAACCGCACCGCCAGCGTGTCCGGGTGGTCGGGCCCGAGCCGGGCGCGGCAGTCGGCCAGCAGGTCGGCGAACATCCGTCTGGCGACCTCGGGAGCGCTGATCTCCTGGGTGAACCGGGCGAGCGCACCGCGAAGGCGCAAGGTCTCCGGGTCGTCCGGCGACAGGTCGGCCAGGACTTCGGTCAGCAGGTCGACCGCCCGCCGCGGATCCCCGCCCGAGCCGATCGCCTCGGCGAGCTCGGCGTGCGCGCCGGGCACCCCGGCCGCGGCAGCCTTGTCGAACGCCGCCGTGGACGCCTCGAAGCGCGCCACGGCGCGGGCCGCGAGGCCGACCTCGAGTGCCCGTTCGGGATCGCACCACTCGACCAGGGCGAGCCACACGGGCAGCGGGACCGGCTCGGACACCAGGTCGATCAGGTAGTCGAAGGCGAGCACGCGATCCTCGCCGGCGGGTAGCAGCAGGCTGCTCGCACCGCGCGCGGGCGTCGTCGCCCACCGCGCCGCGTCGTCCAACGGCTCCGCCCGCAGCGTCGTGCCGCCCCGTGTCTCCAGGTAGTTCGGGGCCAACTCGGCGAGCAGCGTGAGCGGCACCGGGTCGCCGAGGCCGGCTCGCCGGCAGTCGACCGCGGCCGCGACCAGCGCGGCACCGTGCGGATGGCCGCCCGGCCGCCAGGCGTTGTGCCAGTCGCGCGCCAGCTCCGGGCCGTCCGCCAGCAACTCGGCCAGCCCGAACGCGTCGGTCATCCGCAAAGCCGACCGGACCCGTCGATCCGTGGACCTGCCCGCCCGGTCCAGCTCGGCGGCACTCCAGCGCCGCGCCAGCGGGATCTCCACGGCGGACCGCAGCACCTCGCGCGCGGTCCGCCAGCCGTCCCGCTCGTCGCCGTCGAGGCCGGCCTCGTGCCGCGCGCCGAACCGGTCGAGCTCGGCCACGCGGATCGTGCCGAGCACCACGGCACCCGCGTCGAGCATCCGGTGCAGCAGCGGGACGGTCAGCCCGTGCACGCCGAGGTAGCGCTCGACGTCGTCCAGCCACACCACGCAGCGACCCAGCTCGGCGACGGCGTCGACAGCGGTGCGCACCGACTCCCGCGACGCCGGCGCGACCAGGCGGTGGTCGGGCAGCACCCGTCGCATCGCCTCGTAGGCCATGCGCGTCTTGCCGGCGGTCGACTCGCCGCTGAGCAACACGAACCCGCCGCCGCGCAGCGCCTCCGCCAACCGGTCGTCGACGTCCCGGGTCACGTACGCGGGCACCTGGCCCGCGCCGTCCCGCGCGGCCGGGTGCACGCCGAGCAGGACCGGATCGTCCAGCTCACGGACCGGGCGTGGCCCGCCGCCGAGGACCTTGTCCGGCAGCTCGTCGCGCAGCTTTGTGCCGCGGTCGACCAGCGCTCGGCCGCGCGCGCCGAGCACGCCGACCACCGCCGTCACCACCCCGGTGACCGCTCCCGCGAGCTGATCGCCGAGCAGGTAGCCGGCCAGCAGCCCGACAACGGCCCCCAGGACGGTGGCGCCGGTGAACAGCAGCCATCCCTTGGTGCGACGTGACACCATCCCCCGACACTAGCGACACGCCGTGGGGTGGGTGCGGTTGCAGGGGTACCGCGCCCACCCCACGGACACTCAGGCGAACCTGGCTCGCTTGCCGACGTCGGAGTCGATCGCCGCGTTCACGATCAGGCTGCGCTCCTGTGAGGTGATCACGCCCGCGGTCACCAGCTCGTCCGTGACGCGGTTGACGTGGCGCACGAACCTGTTGTGGCTGCCGTACTCCGCGTCCTCCGCGATCAGGTCGTTGATCGTGCAGCCGTTGCCGGTGTCCACGTTCGCCACGCCGCTGTCGTGGATGCCGATGATCACCGTCGCCCGGGTGTCCGAGCTCGGGCAGGCGTCGTTCGCGGACTCGACGATCGTGAACGAGCCGGACAGCTCGGCGGAGACGTTGCCGGCGTTGTCGGTCGCCCGGTAGGCCACCGTGTGCGTGCCCGGCGTGTCGACGACGACCGGCTCGGTGTAGGCCGTCCAGCCCCCGTCGTCGAGCTTGTACTCCACCGACGCGACCCCGGAGTCCACGTCCAGCGCCTCGATCGTCAGCGTCGCGCTGTCCAGGTAGTTCCAGTTGGCGTCCTGGCTGCCCGACACAACGGTCGACACCGACGGCGGCGTCGTGTCCTCGTCCGGCGCTTCGACCACGCTGAACGACACCGAGCCCTCCTCGGACACGTTGCCGGCGACGTCCGTCGCGCGGAACGCGACCGTGTGCTCGCCCGGCGCGTCGATCTGGAGCGGCTCGGTGTACGGCACGAACGCCGCACCGTCCACTGAGTACTCGATCGACGCGACCCCGGAGCCCTCGTCCGCCGCCGTGATCGTGACGACCGCGGAGCCGAGGTAGTTCCCGTCCGGGTCCTGCTCGCCGGTCACCTGACCCGACACGGTCGGCACGGTCGTGTCCTGCTCCACCACCGTGAAGCCGGCCATGCCCTCCGGCGAGACGTTGCCCGCGTTGTCGGTGGCCCGGTAGTGCAGCATGTGCTCGCCCGGCGTGTTGACGACCACCGGCGCGGTGTACGGCGCGAACGCCCCACCGTCCAATGAGTACTCGACGGAGGCCACGCCCGAACCCGCGTCCGTCGCGGACAGGGTCACCGTGGCGCTGTCGACGTAGTTGCCGTCGGCGTCCTGCTCGCCGGACACCTCGGCCGTCACGGTCGGCGGCGTCGTGTCCTCGCCGCCGTCGTCCTCGACGACCCGGAACGGCACCGAGCCGGTCAGCGACACGTTGCCCGCCGCGTCGGTCGCGCGGTACTGCACGGCGTGGTCGCCGAGGTCGGAAACGGTCACCGGCCCGGTGTAGGGCTGGAAGCCGGTGTCGTCGACCTCGTACTCCACCGAGGCCACCCCGGAGCCCTCGTCCGTGGCGGCCACCGTGACCGTCGCGCTGCCGACGAAGTTGCCCTCCGCGTCCTGCTCACCGGTGACCTCCGCGCTCACCGTCGGTGGCGTGGTGTCCTCACCGCCGTCGTCGGTGACCACGGTGAAGTCGGTCATGCCCTCCGGCGAGGTGTTGCCGGCGACGTCGGTGGCCCGGTAGTGCAGCATGTGGTCGCCCACGGTGTTCACCACGACGGGCGCGGCGTACGTGGTCCAGGCGCCGCCGTCCAGCGAGTACTCCACACTGTCCACACCGGACGAGTCGTCCGTCGCGGAGAGGGTGGCCGTTGCGCTGCCGACGTAGTTGCCCTCCGCGTCCTGCTCGCCGGTGAGCTCGGCGGTCACGGTCGGCGGAGTGGTGTCCTCGCCGCCACCGGTGACGGTGAACTCGCCGACCATCTGGGCGTGGCCGGGGATCGAGCAGAAGTACCGGTACTTGCCAGGGGTGAGCGTCACAGCCGCCTCGTGCCGTCCGTTGTTGGCGTCGAACGGACTCGCGACGATGTTGAGCTGCACGTCGTGGTTGTAGCCGGGAGTAGACGTGTCGAAGGTCAGCGTGTGGGTCATGCCGGTCGTGTTGCCGGTGGCCGTGCTGTTCTCGAACACGACGGTGTTCGCGCCCGCCGGGGCCGTGCTCGGGGCCGAGGCGTAGGCGGTGATGCTGTCGTTGGCGGTCCAGGTCAGGGTCGCGGCGGCCGCGGGGTCGGCGGCCGTCTTGGCGGTGTCGGCGGCGGCGGGCAACGCCACCAGCCCCACCGCGGTGAGCACCGCGACAAGCGCGGCGAAGGAAGCTCTGAGCATGGGGAAGCCTTCCAGGACGAGCAGAGCCGGCCGGCGTGGTTGCGCCCACGCCGGCCG
>NZ_JBOHGA010000239.1:0-8569 GCF_050699915.1 Actinophytocola sp. | reverse complement strand
GCCGAACCCGGAGCCGCCCGGCGGCAACGGTGGCGGCCCGAACGGCACCCCGCCGAACGGCCTGCCCGGCTACGGCCAGCCCGGGCCCGGCCCCTACGGCGCGCCCGACCCGTACGGCCAGCCCTACCCGGGCGCGCCCCGGCAGAGCCGCACCGACGGACCGCCGAACTACGGCGCACCGCCCGGCTGGACTCCGGCGACCACCCCGTCCGGCCACCCGCACAACCAGTGGCGACCGGGCTGGGAGCAGCAGCAGGGCCGAGACGAGCGCGGCCGCGACCAGCAAGGACCGTCCGACCCGGACGACCGCGGGCGCGGTTCCGAGTGGGATAGTGGCCGTTAAGAGGCTCCTTCGAACACACCCTGATGGGCGGACGCGGACCTGTTCTGAAAAAGTCTCTGTGAGTAGCGGAGGCACATTTGACGGCTGACAGCTCCGGCAACGGGTCCCGAGGGGGCTCGCTGTACACCACCGGCGGGCCCCTGCCCGCCTTCGACCAGGCGCGCGCCGAGAAGGCGGTCCGCGAGCTGTTGCTCGCCTGTGGCGAGGACCCGGACCGGCAGGGACTGCAGGACACCCCGGCCCGGGTGGCGCGCGCGTACCTGGAGATGTTCGCCGGGCTCTACACCGACCCGGACTCGGTGCTGGACAAGACGTTCGACGAGTGCCACGACGAGCTGGTCCTGGTCACCGACATCCCGACGTACTCCACCTGCGTGCCGCCGCGCCAGCCGGTCAACGTGATCGGCGGCCCGCGTGCCGCCGAGGACGTGCGGCCCGGCGACCAGCTGTGGACGCTCGCCGAGGGCCGCGTCGAGCCGACGACGGTCGCCCGCGTCACCACTCGCTCGGCCCGCCAGCTCGTCGAGGTCGTCACGGAGTCGGGCAGCCTCGTCGTGACGCCGGATCATCCACTCGCGACACCGGACGGCTGGGCGGAGGCGGCCGGCGTCGCCGGCAAGGCGATCGAGTGGACGGAGCCGAGCCGGCTCGCGTCCCGCCCGCTGACCTACGCCACGACGCCGCGGCGGCGCCCGGAGAGCCGCGAGGACGGCACCGGGTGGTGGCGCCGGCACGGGTTCGCGCAGGAGTCGCACCACACCGAGCTGGTCGACTCGCAGTGGACTCCGGTCTCGGCGGTCCGGCCGATCGAGGCGACCGCCGCCGCGCCGTTCACCGTCTACAGCTTCACGTGCGACCCGCACCCGACGTTCCTGGTCGAGGGGCACCTGACGCACAACTGCGAGCACCACCTGGTGCCGTTCCACGGCGTCACGCATGTCGGCTACATCCCGAACGAGCAGGGCAAGATCACCGGGCTCTCCAAGCTCGCCCGGCTGGTCGACCTGTACGCCAAGCGACCGCAGGTGCAGGAGCGGCTGACCTCGCAGGTCGCGGACGCGATGTGGCGCAAGCTCGACCCGCGCGGCGTGATCGTCGTGGTCGAGGCCGAACATCTGTGCATGGCGATGCGCGGCATCCGCAAGCCGGGCGCGCGCACGACCACGTCCGCGGTGCGGGGGTTGCTGCGCTCGTCGGCGTCGTCGCGGGCTGAGGCGTTGGAGCTGATCCGCGGGCGGAGCCGGTGAGGTCCGTGCACCCCGCGCTGCCAGCGCCCGGTCGGTGCGCGGTGATGGGCGTGCTGAACGTCACGCCGGACTCCTTCTCCGACGGCGGCCGATACCTGTCGCTGGACGACGCGCTCGCGCACGGGATCGCGATGTGGAACGCGGGCGCCGACCTGGTCGACGTCGGCGGCGAGTCGACCCGCCCGGGCGCGGCTCGAGTGGACGCCGACACCGAGATCGCCCGCGTGCTGCCGGTGATCTCCGGCCTGGCGTCGGCGGGTGTCGTGGTGAGTGTGGACACGACGCGCGCGCGGGTGGCCGAGGCGGCGCTGGCCGCGGGCGCGCGTGTGGTCAACGACGTGTCCGGCGGGCTGGCCGACCCGGCGATGGCCCGGTTCGTCGCCGCCGCGGACGTCCCGTGGATCCTCATGCACTGGCGCGGGCACAGCGACAACATGGACTCGCTGGCCATCTACACCGACGTCGTCACCGACGTGCGCGACGAGCTGTCCGCGCGGGTCGACGCCGCGGTGGCGGCCGGCGTGGATCCGTCGGCCCTCGTCCTCGACCCGGGGCTGGGCTTCGCGAAGCGGGCCGAGCACAACTGGGCGCTGCTGCGCCGGCTGGATGTGTTGCGGGAGCTGGGTTTCCCCGTACTGGTGGGCGCGTCGCGCAAGCGGTTCCTGGGCACCCTGCTCGCCGCCAAGGACGGCACGGCCCGCCCGCCGGACGGCCGCGAGGACGCGACGGCGGCGATCTCGGCGCTGGTCGCGGTCGCCGGCGCGTGGGGAGTGCGGGTGCACGACGTGCCCCGCTCGCTCGACGCCGTCGCGGTCGCCGTCGCACTGTCCACACCGGACCGTGCCGATGACTGACCGGATCACGCTGACGGGCCTGCGGGTCTGCGGCAACCACGGCGTGTTCGACCACGAGCGGCGCGACGGGCAGGAGTTCGTAGTCGACGTGACGGTGTGGATCGACCTGGATCGCGCGGCGGCGTCCGACGACCTCACCGAGACGCTGCACTACGGCGAGTTGGCCTCGCGGGTCGCGGAGATCGTCGGCGGCGAGCCGCGGAACCTGATCGAGACCGTGGGCACCGAGATCGCCGAGGACGTGATGCAGGACGGCCG
Organism: Actinophytocola sp.; assembly: GCF_050699915.1. GTDB lineage: Bacteria > Actinomycetota > Actinomycetes > Mycobacteriales > Pseudonocardiaceae > Actinophytocola. The sequence continues at coordinate 5,867 of NZ_JBOHGA010000239.1, read as the reverse complement.
GGCACACGCCGTCGAGGTCACCATCCACAAGCCGAACGCCCCGATCCCGCTCGACTTCGCCGACGTGGCGGTGACCATCCGCCGCTCGCGCCGGGCCCGCCGATGACCCGCGCGGTCCTCTCGATCGGCTCGAACCTGGGCGACCGGCTGTCCTTTCTGCGACTGGCCGTCGCCGGGTTCGCGGACGTGCTGGTCGCCGCGTCGCCGGTCTACGAGACGAAGGCGTGGGGTGTCGAGGACCAACCCGACTTCCTGAACGCGGTGCTCGTCGTCGACGACCCGGCCGCCGACGGGTGGTCCTGGCTGCGCCGCGGGCAGGAGCTGGAGGAGCGCGCCGGCCGGGTCCGCGACCGGCGCTGGGGCCCGCGCACCCTGGACGTGGACGTCGTCACCGTCGACGGCGTGACGAGCGACCACCCGGACCTGCTGCTGCCGCACCCGGGCACCCCCGAGCGCGCGACTGTCCTGATCCCGTGGCTGGACGTCGACCCGGCCGCGGTCCTGCCCGGCCACGGCCCGGCCGCCGAGCTGCTGGCCGCGCTCTCCGAGAAGTCCACCGCGGACGTCCGGCTCCGCGCGGACCTCGCGCTCCAGTCCTGACCTCAGCCGGCCGAACGCAGCGCGGCGATGATCCACTCCGCCCGCGGCACCTGGCTCGGCCACTGCGGCCAGCCGTTGATCGTCGCCAGCAGCTGCCAGTACCGCTCCGCCCGCGTGTCCGTGCTGTTCTCCATCAGGTCGGCCGCCTCGGCCGGCGACTTGCCCATCGCGCCGGCGATCGAGAGCGCCAGCTCCCGCCCAGCCGGCGATGTCGGCCCGTGCCCGGCGTCCTTCAGCTCGGCGGCCGCCGACGTCCACTCCGTCCACTGCTGGCGCGCCTGCTCCGGCGGCTGGTCCATCGGCTCGCCGGCGTCCCGCCGGGCCGAGTGAGTCTCGCTCATCTGCCGGATCCGCGCCCGGAAGTCCTTGTCCCGCACCAGTTCCGCGAGCTCGAGCCACGCCTGCAGCTGCTCGGGTGACGGGTCGTCGGGCAGCTCCGGCTTGGCGGAGCGCATGCCTGCGTCGAACTCCGGGTTGATGTTCAGCCCGGCCGTCACCTCGTCCCAGAACTCGTCGATCAGCCGCCTGCGCTCCTCGTCCGACATCGCCGCCAGGTCCTTCATCAACCTCACCTCATCCAGCTCGGAACCGTTCTTGGCGACCGCCCGCAACACCGCCCGGCGCAGCCGCAACACCTGGATCTGCTCGTCGAGCAGCTCCACATGCCGCCGCGCGAGGTCCGCCACGCTCGCCCGGCCGGCGAGCGCCGCGGCCGCCTCGGGCAGCCCGAGACCGAGCTCGCGCAGCGTTCGCAGGAGCTCGAGCCGAGCCAGCGAAGCCGTGTCGTAGAGCCGGTATCCGGCGTGCGTGCGATCGGCAGGCGGCAGCAGCCCCTCATCGGAGTAGAACCGGATCGTCCGGGTGGTCAGACCCGTTCGGCGGGCAAGCTCGCCGATCGTGAACACCCCGCTGTCGCCCATGGCCGCCATGCTCAACCTTCCAGTAACTGGAGAGTCAAGTGTCGCCGGTACGGTTGCGGCATGCACTTCACCCGGACCCGCGACCTCGTCGTGGCCGGCCTGCTGGCCGCCGGGATCGTCCATCTGTTCGTACGGGTGGCCTACGGAGACCTGCCGCCGCTGCCCACGCTTGCCGGCACGACCCTGCTCGTGCTGGCGATCATCGAGGCCGCGCTCGGCGCCTCGCTGCGTTCGCGGATCCACAAACCCGAAGGTGGCCGGCGGGTTCAGCCGCTGACGGCGGCCCGCGCGGTGGCGCTCGCGAAGGCGTCGTCGTTACTCGGAGCGATCATGTTGGGCGCCTGGCTCGGCCTGCTCGGGTACGTCCTGCCGAAGCGCGCCGAGGTCGCCGCTGCGGCCGAGGACGTACCCAGCGCGGTGATCGGGATCGGGTGCGCGGCGGCGCTCGTCGCCGCCGCGCTGTACCTCGAATGGTGCTGCCGAACGCCGGACGACCAGGACAATCAACCGCCGGAGTATCGCTCGGATGCGACCGGTTAGGAAAATGATCCACCTACGCTTGGTCTCAACGTGATAACGGACCGGTACGGTGTGTGCCATGACCGCCCGCCGCGACTCCTTCGACGAGCCTGGGCACGGCTCGTTCGGCGGCCGGGTGCTACTCCTTGCAGCCGTCGTGCTGGCCGTCGGTGCCACCGCGGTGCTGGTGCTGAGCGACGACCAGAAGTACCTCCGGCTGGGGATCATCGCGGGGTTATGGGCGGCGCTCGCGGGCGCGTTCGTCGCGGCGAGGTACCGCCGGCAGGTCGCCGAGCGGGAGGACGACGCCGCCGAACGGCAGGAGCGGTACGAGCTCGAGCTGGAGCGTGAGATCGCCGCCCGGCGCGAGCACGAGCTGGTGGTCGAGGCAGATGCGCGGCGAAGGGCCGAGGAGGCCGCCCGGGACGACATCACCGCGCTGCGCGCCGAGCTGCACGGGCTGCGGTCGACGCTGCAGACGTTGCTGGGCGGCGAGTACCTCGTCGATCGGTACGCGCTGCGCGCCGAGTCGACCCGGATGCCCTCGCTCCCGGAGGGCGCTTCGGTGCCGGCGCCCAAGCGGTTGCCGCCGGCGCAACGCGTCGATGCGGACGTCGTCCAGCCGGACGAGCGCGAGGCGGACACCGACCTGATCGGCCGAGTGCGGGGTTCGAGCGAGTCGCGGAGTTCGGCCGAGCCGCTGCCGCGGCGGGCGGACCGGTCGCCCGCGGAGGCGCAGGAGCGGTTCCAGCGGTTCGAGCCCAAGCCGCACCCGACGGAGCTGTCGGATCGCTGGTTCATGCCGGACGGGACGGGGTCGGAGGAGTCGGACTGGCGGCCGTCGTGGGAGTCCTCTCGCGATTCCGGCGCCGGCCGGCGGCGAGCGGACGCCCCGCGAACCCCCACGAACGGCGCGGCGGCGAGCAACGGCCGCTCCGCCACGTCCAACGGCCGCCCGTCGGCCAACGGTCACTCGACGTCGAACGGCCACTCCACGTCGAACGGCTACCCGGCCGCGACCGGGCCGGCCGCGGCATCGGGCCCGGCGGCGAACACCCCGGCGGCGGCGAACGGCCGCAACCCCTACACCGATCCGCGAAGCGGCACCTCCCAACCGGCCACCCGCGGCGGCACGTCCCAGCCGGTCTCCCGCAACGGCACTTCCCAGCCGGCCACTCGCAGTGGGACCTCGCAGCCAGTCCCACACAGCGGCACCTCCCAGCCGGTCTCCCACAGGGGCACCTCCCAGCCGCCCGCCCGCAGCGGTACTTCTCAGCCGGTGTCGCACAGCGGTACGTCTCAGCCAGCAACTCGCAGCGGTACGTCCCAGCCGGTCTCGCACAGCGGCACGTCCCAGCCGGCCGCCCGCAGCGGCTACGGAGCCCCGGTCAGCCGTGGGGCGGCGGATCCGTCCGGCCGCACGCAGTCGGCGCAGGCGCCGGGCCGCTCGTCGCAGGCCACTCCGTCCGCGACCCGGATGCCGCCGGCCGCGGCATCATCGGCCGGCATGCCGCCGGCCGTGGCGTCGTCGAGCGGCATGCCGGCGGCCGGCCCCACTGCCGCATCGTCGAGCCGGATGCCGCCGGGGAGCCCAGCCGCCGCGTCGGGTCAGCAGCAGGCGGGCCGCACGCAGTCGCCGGGTCGCGGACCGCAGGCCGACCCGTCCATGAGCCGCATGCCACCGGCCGCCGCGTCCTCGGCCCGCATGACCCCGGCGAGCAGCACCGGCCGCACACAGCAGCCGACCGCCTCGTCGACTCGCATGCCGCCGGCTTCCTCGGGCTACATGCAGCAGCCGGCCAACCCGGCGACGCAGTCGGGCTACGCGCAGTCGGCCAACCCGGCGGCGGCGCAGTCGGGATATGCGCAGTCGGGCTACGCGCAGCCGGCCAGTCCAGCGGCGGCGCAGTCGGGATACATGCCACCGGCCAACCCGGCGGCGGCCGCCGCGTACGGCGGGATGCCGCCCAGCACCCCCGACTTCGGACCGACGGGCCAGTCGCCGGCCGCCTCCGGCCGGGTGCAGCCCACCGGCTACGTCGACGCCGGCCGGCCCGCTCTCGAGCTGCCGACCTACCTCGAACCAAACCAGCAGCCAGCACCACCCGGCTACCCGTCGGCCGCCCAGCCGGGCTATCCCGCCCCCCGGCCCGTCGAACAGTCCGGCTACAACGCGGGCCAACGTCCGGCCGAGCGGTCCGGCTACTACGGCGCCGCGCCTCAGCGCCCGGCCGAGCGGCCCGGCTACGGCAACCCCGCCACGACCGCCGGCAACGGCGAGCAACGTGGCCGCCGCGCGACGGTGGAGTCCGGCTACGTCGCACCCGTCGGCTACGGCGGCGCGAACTCCCCGGTCGACCGGCGATCGGTGGAGTCCGGGTACGTGGCACCGGTAGCCCGCCCCAACCGCCATTCCGCGCAAGATCCCAACAACGGCGGCCGCCGCCACGCCGACGGTCAGCCGGCCTGGCAGGAGCCCGGCGGCTGGCCACAGAACGGCAACGGCACTGGCAACAGCACTGGCAACGGCACTGGCAGCCATGCCCGCCCGGACACCCCCGAGTCGCCGAGCGGCTCACACGCCGCCGGCCGCTCGGTCAGCGACCTGCTCGCCACCCACGGCGGCACCCAAAGCCCCCGCCGCCACCGGCGCCGCGAGGACTGACCCCGCCCGGCGACACCGACGAGGCGCACCGCCACTCTTCGCGGAGCCGCTTCGTCCGAACCGGACGTCGACACCTGTCCGAAAGTCACGAACGGGTCATCCATCTGGTAGCCGGACGTTCGACCCGTAGGGTTGCGCCGTGCACGGAGCCTCCTTACCGCCGCGGCACGCGTTGCGGCGGCCTCGACCGCGGCGGCGAACCGTGCTGCTCCCGGTGGCCGGGCTGGTGGCACTCGCGGGGTGCGGGCTCGCGCTCCTCGCGTTCAGCACCGCCAAGGTGGGCCTCGTCGCGGAGCTCGTCGGCATCGTCGTCGCGCTCGTGCCCGTCGGGTCGGTCGTCGCGGCCCTGCTCTGGATCGACCGGTGGGAACCCGAGCCCGCGCGCCTGCTGTGGCTGGCCTTCGGCTGGGGCGCGAGCGTCGCCGCGATCACCGCCCTGCTCATCAACAACACCGCCGAGGCCGTCGGCGACGCGCTGCTCGGCCACGGCAACGGCGACACCATCAGCGCGGTCGTCAGCGCACCACTGTTCGAGGAGGCGGCCAAGGGCGCCTTCGTCATCGGCATCCTGCTCTGGCTGCGCAACGAGTTCGACGGCGTCATCGACGGCGTCGTGTACGCGGGCTTCGTCGCCGCCGGCTTCGCCTTCACCGAGAACATCTACTACTTCGGCCGCGCCTTCGCCGACCACGGGTTCGGCGACACCAGCACCGCCGGCGTCGTCACCGCCTTCATCCTCCGCGGCGTCGTCGCCCCGTTCTGTCACCCGCTCTTCACCGCGATGATCGGCATCGGCGTCGGCATCTCCGTCCGCACGCCCAGCAAGACGCTGCGCATCCTCGCGCCGGTCGGCGGCTACCTCGCCGCCGTCACGCTGCACGCCATGTGGAACGCCGCCGCCACGCTCGGCACCGCGCAGACCTTCCTCAACGTCTACTTCCTCGTCATGGTCCCGATCTTCATCGCCGGCCTCATGTTCGTCGGCTGGCACCGCCGGCGCGAGCAGCGCATCGTCACCAGGGCCCTGCCGGTCATGGTCGAACAGGGCTGGGTCGACCCCGGCGACGCCGAGCGGCTCACCAACCTCACCGCCCGCCGCGCCTGGCGCACCGCGACCGCCCGCCGCGCCGGTCGCGACGCCGCCCGCACGCTCGGCGCCTACC
>NZ_JBOHGA010000238.1:0-8645 GCF_050699915.1 Actinophytocola sp. | reverse complement strand
GTCCCGCGCCAGCGCCTCGCGCAGCGCCGGCCAGCCGCCCTCGCCCGCCCGGTCCGGCACCACCGCGTAGAGCACGTCGTGCAGCTCCGCCAGTGCCGGCCGCCGGCCGACGCCCCCGGCGATCCGCTCCCACAAGGCGAGCCGCATACCCTCCGCGCCCAGCGGGTCGTCCGCCCGGCTCGCGATCGCCACCACCCGGTGCGGCTCGTCGGACAGGTTCAGCTCCGCGGCCATCAGCCGCACGCTGCCCGTCCCCTCGAGCACGGCCCGCACGAGCTCGGCGGAGCGGCGGCGCTCGGCGTCCTCGGTGGCCCGCCGGCGCAGCAGGTGCAGCGCGACCACCGGCGCGGTGTCCGCGAACGCGGCCGCCCGCTCGTCGGAGACCGGTCCGGTCACCACCGCCCACATCGAGCCGAGCAGCTCGCCGCCCATCCGGATCGGCACGATCAGCCGCGGCATCGTGCCGTCCTGCTGGGCCGGCACGAAGATCGTCGTCCGGCCGCGGGACAGCTCGCGGAACACCCCGCGCGAGCGGAACCGGGCGAGCACGTCGTCGGGCACCCGGCGGCCCATGATCGTCGACACGCGCGCGGAGTCCGTACGGTCCTGGCGGGCGGAGTAGGCGAGCACCCGGGAGTTCGCGTCCTCGATGGTGACCGGCGCGTCGACGACCGCCGCGGCCGCGTCCGCGAGCCGGAACAGGTCGCCTAGACCACTCGGCCGGGTGTCACCTTCGAGCTCGTCGGCGGCCGCGTCGAGCACCGACCGCAGCAACCAGACGACCTGTGCCCACGCGGCGGCCGCGTGCACCTCGACCACCGCGAGCTCGGCCGTCTGGGCCGCCGAGCGCACCGCGCTGCGCGCCGGGAGCGGAGGCTTGAGCAGCACCGCCGCCGCGCCCTGCGCTCCGCAGTGGCGGATCAGCTCGACCGCGTCCTTGGCGGTGTGCACCGAGACGCCGAGCACCAGGTCGCCGTCGCCGACCTGGTCCTTGCGGCCAGCCTCGGCGATGACGACGTCGTTGACGTGGGTGGCCGCGCCGCCCAGCCGAACGTGCAGCAGTGTCGGCCCCACCCGGTCCACGACTCCCTGCACGGTGATCATTCGCGGTCCCCGTCCTCCGGGGTCTGGCGGATGATGTCGTCCGGCGTCAGCTGCTCGCGGCGGGTGGACAGGGCCCAGCGGTGGCCGAACGGGTCGACGACGACGCCGTAGCGCTCGCCGAAGAACATCTCCCGCACCGGCATCTCCACCGTGGCGCCCGCGAAGATCGCGCGCCGGGCCGCGTCGTCGACGTCGTCCAGCTCGAGCAGCAGCAGGACCGGGCTGCCGCCGACGGTCGGCGGCGCGAGCGCGCCCAGTCGCTCGACCTCCTCGCTCACGAGCAGCCGGCCGTCGCCCAAGGCCAGCTCGACGAACAGCATGGTGCCGTCCGGCAGCACGTTGCGGAACAGCTCCACCGCGCCGAACGCCGTGCGGTAGAAGGAGATCGCGGCGGTCACCTCGCGCACGAACAGGTGCGGGGTGAGCGCGTGCGGACGCCTGCTCATGACGCCGATCTGCGCCGGCCGGCGAGCAGGCCGGCCTGCGCGGCCACGTCCACGAGCAGCGCCAGCAGCTCGGTCTCCCGGGTCGCGGCGGCCCGGCCGAGCTCGGTCAGCCGGTAGTACCGGCGCCGCGCGTCGTGCGGCTCGTCGGCCTCGCCGCCGGCGACCTCCTCGACGAGGCCGTCCGCGACCAGCCGGGCGATCGTGCGGTACAGGGTGCCCGGGCCGAGCTGGACCGAGCCGTCCGTCACCTCGTCGAGGAAGCGCATCACCGCGTAGCCGTGCGCCCGCCCGCCGGCGAGCGCGAGCAGCACCTGGTAGCCCGCGGGCGTCAGCGGCGGCGGGTTGCCTTCTGCCATGTCCACATAATACAGTCCAGCATTGCTATATCCGATGTGGCTATATCTGGAGGCTGACATGATCCGGGGCGTCAACCAGGTCGTGCTCTACGTCGAGGACCAGGAGCAGGCCAAGCGGTTCTGGGTCGACACGATGGGCTTCGAGCTCGCCGAGGACTCGCCCTACGGCGAGGAGCGCTGGCTGTCGGTGCGCAGCCCGGACGGCGCCATGCGGCTCGTGCTGAGCAAGCGTCAGCCGGGCTGGTCGGCCGGCGTGGAGCGGGAGGGCGTGCCGAACTCGCCGGTGTTCTTCTACGCCGACGACGTCGAGGCCACCTACCGCGAGCTGTCCGCGAAGGGCGTCAAGTTTCCCGAGCCGCCGGCGAAGCAGTTCTTCGGCTGGTGGTCGATGTTCGAGGACCCGGACGGCACCCGCTACGCGCTCGGCCAGAAGTGGGGCACGGACAACGGTTAGGCCAGCGCCTCCGCCACGAGGCCGGTGACGAAGGCCTGCCCGGCCGCGTTCGGGTGCAGCGGCACCGCCAGCTGCTCCGGGATCAGCCCCTCGACCCACTTGTCGTCCGAGCAGACGTCGTGGCCGAGGACGTCGCCCGGGTTGACGAACACCGCGCCGTTCGCGCCGGCCTGCTGGCCGAGCATCTCGTTGAGCCGGTGCTGCACGCCGTCGAAGTAGGGCACGTCGCCCCGGGCGAACGGCACGACCGGCCAGCAGCCGCCGGACGGCGGCAGGATGCGCAGGTAGCCGACGAGCACGACCGTCGCCTGCGGGGCCCGCTCGTGGATGCCGTCGAGGACCGCGTCGACCGCCGGGGCGGCGGCGTTGATCCGCTCGCCGAGCTGGTCGGTGCCGCCCTCGGTGAAGTGGTCCTCGCAGGGCGAACCGAACGGGTTGGAGAAGCTCTTCTCCGCGCACGTCTTGGCGATGTCGCTGAAGCCGATGTCGTTGCCGCTGATGCTGACGGTCACCAGGTTCGTGTCCGCGGTCAGCGCGTCGAACTGCGGCGCGGCGTCGCCGCCGGTCACCGACTGGGGCTGTGTCATGTGGACGGTCCGGGCGCCGCCGCAGGTCGCATCGACGAACGTGCTCGCGCCGAGGGCGGCGGCCACGCCGGACGGGTAGTTGTCGGTGGCCCGGGCGCAGCCGATGGGGTCGCCGTGGACGTTCTCCAGCGAGCCGACGGCGGCGAAGGAGTCGCCGAGCGCCACGTACTTCCCGACGGCCGGAGCGGCGCTCGCGGATGTGGAGACGGCGACCGTGGCGACCGTGGCGGTCGCGATCGCGGCGGCGGTGGCGAGCAGGGACAACGACCGGCGCATCGGAGACTCCAGTGTCTCGGGGGATCTACCCGTCGGTAGGCGACTTCGACAATGCGCGGTCGGTGAATTCCTGTCAAGACAACGAAAGTGGGGAACGCGGGGTCAGGACAGGGCTGTCCGGATCCAGTCGGCGACCGGCAGGTCGCGGCTCAGGCATTCGGCCGACAGGCGGATGGTCCAACGCAGCGCCTGGACCATCAGGGTGACCATCTCGTCGGGCGCGGCGTTGGCGAGCGCGATCTCGATGTGGGTCTTCGCGGCCTCGCTGTCGCCGTGCACCTCGGCCAGGAGCGTGCGGACGGCGGTGCGGACCGGAGGGTCCGCCTCGTCGATCGGCACCTCCTGGCCGTCGTTGTCGAAGACCTGCATCTTCACCGGCGCGGTGCCGCCCGAGCCGAGCGCGGCGACCATCGCGCTGCACTCGTGGAACAGCAGCAGCATCAGCTCCTGCGCGTCCTCGGCGCCGGCCGGGTTCGCCCGGAACGCCTCGGTCACCCGCTCGGCGGCGTCCTCGTCCGGCCCGGCATTCATCGCCGCGAGCGCCTGGCTCGCGGCTTCGACGATGCGGTTGTCTCGGTCGGATTCGGAGTCCGAGTCGGAGTGCGGGTCCACGGCCACATCTTCCACCAGTCGCGCTCGAGCCGGGATCAACCGGCGGAGACCGGTCGCGTGAGATCGGGCAACGTGGCCAGCGCGCCGGCGGCGACGGGCCGGCCGAACACGCCGCCCTGCAGGCTCGTCGCGCCCGCGGCGGCCCACCACCGCGCCTCGGCCTCGGTCCGCACGTCGAGCACCGAGCACTCCCGGCCGCCGGCGACGATGGCCGCCACCAGCCGCTCGGTCTCCTCGCGCAGCACCGGGCTCGCGGTGTCCCGCCCGGCCGCGCCCGCACCGTCCGCGGCGAGGGTGACCGTGTTGACCGCCGTGTCCGCCACCAGGTCCAGCTCGCGCGGGCCGCCCTGGAAGCCGCACAGCCCGGTCGACACGCCGAGCGCGGCGAGCACCTCGAGGTTGTCCCGCGCGTCGCCGTGGTCGTCCAGCACGGCGGCCGTGTCCAGCCCGATCTCCAGCAGGCTCGCCGGCACGGCGGTCCGCTCGATGGCCCGGTGCACCGCGCCCACCAGGTCCGCGTCGCCGGTCTGCAGCCGGGTCAGCTGGAGCCGGGCCAGCGCGCCGTCCTGCTCGCCGAGCACGGCCCGCAGCTCGATGAGGTGCCCGCACACCTCGGTCAGCACGTCCGGTCCGAGTTGGACGGACATGCCGGTGCGCTCGGCGAGCTCGACGCACTCCCGGTGGTCGAGCGGCTCCCCGTCCTCCCGCTCCCACACCAGCACCGGGCGCGCGGCGACCGCCCGCTCGGTGCCGTCGTCGAGGCGCACCACCGGCTCGTAGGCGACGCTCAGCTGGCCGTTCTCCCACGCCGCCGGCAGCTCGGCGGCGAGCGCGTCGCGCTCCCGGGCCCGCCGGTCGTCCGCTGCGTGGTAACCGGCCCACTGCCGGCGGCCGGTGGCCTTCGCCTTGCGCAGCGCGGAGTCCGCGGCCCGGAACAGCTCGGCGGAGGACATCTCGTCGGTGGCGCACCGGACCGCGCCGATGCTGGCGCCGATCCCCACGCCGCGCTCGTCGATGAACTCCGCCTCGGCGAGCTCGGTGTTGATCCGGTCGATCACGCCGTCGAGGTTCGGCGTGGCCGGCGAGTCCTCGATCAGCACGGCGAACTCGTCCGGGCCGATCCGCGCGACCAGCGCCCGCAACTGCCTGGCCACTTCCTCCAGCCGCCGCGCGACCGTCCGAAGTAGACTGTCACCGAAGTCGTGGCCGAGGCCGTGGTTGACCGCCGCGAACCCGTCCAGGTTCACGAAGCAGAGGGTCACCGTGCGGTCGGACTCGGCGCGGCCGAGGACGGACTCCAGCTTCGAGGCGAAGTGCTGCCGGTTGGGCAGCCCGGTCAGCGCGTCGTAGAGCAGCTGGTGGCTCAGCCTGTCCTGGAGCAGCTGCAGCTCGCTGATGTCCTGCACCATCGTGACGAAGTACGCGGGCTCGCCGGCGCCGTCGTGCAGCAGCGAGATCGCGAGGAACACCCACGCGGTGTCGCCGTCCTCCTTGCGCAGCCGGCGGTGCTCGTGCACGCGCTCCGCGCCGCCGGCCAGCACGCGGCGGTAGGCGGCCCGGACGTCACCGGGCGTGCCGCGCGGGTTGGGGTCCGCGTCGTCGGACAGGAAGAAGTCGGGCAGCGTCCGGCCGGCGAGCTGGCCGGGCGGGCAGGCGAGGATCTGGGACAGCGCCGGGTTCGACTCGACGCACATGCCGTCGAGGTCGGTGATCGCGATGCCCACCGCGGAGGAGGTGAACACCTCGCGGAAGCGGTTCTCGGTGGCGCGCAGGTTGTGCTCGGTGCGCACCATCGCGTTGAACAGCGCCTGCTTGACCTGCTCCTGCTGGGTGAGCGTGTAGCTGCGCAGGCCGTCGGCGTAGCCCGCGGACAGCGCGCCGAGCAGCGCGACGACCCGCCGGGCGAGCTCGGTGTCCGGGCTGGGCTCGACATCGCCGAGCAGGCCCTTGGTGAGCGAGTCGATCGTGGCGGCCAGCGCGGTCGGGTCGATGAAGCCCTCGTTGACGAGCCGGGCCCCGATCCGCATGCCGACGGGCTCCGGCCGGTCGTCGCCGGCGAGCGCGGCCAGCATCTCGTCGACGAGCTCGAGCAGTACCTCCTCGATCTCGACGACGGCGCGCGGGATGTAGGCGGAGGAGGTGGCGTTCGTCGTCCACGCGCGGGCCAGCTCCTCGCGCCGGGCTGCCGGCGGAGGGGTGGCGGGCACGGGCTGTCTGTCCATCACTCTGTAACCAAGACGATACTCAGCGACACCAAGGACCGGCAGGCGGGCCGGGGCCCACCGCCGTGGAGTCTGCCGTCGGTCAAGGCTTTCGGGCCACGCCGGCCCACAGCCCGTCGTTCACCGACGGATCCGGCGCGCTGCCCTCCGGTCGCCAGCGGGATGTGTTCACGAGGCCCGGCTCGACGAGCTCGAAGTCGCCGAAGAACTGGCCGACCTGCTCGTGGGTGCGCGTCACGACGTTGTTCTGCGTCCGCTTCATCATCTCCGTGAGCTCGGAGCCCTTCTCCTCGTCGAAGTCGGAGGTGAGGTGGGTCAGCGCGAGATAGCTGCCGGGCGCGAGCGCGTCCCGGTAGCTCGCGAACACGTTGAGCGGGTCCTGGTCGTCGAGGATGTAGTGGCCGATGGTGATCGCGAGCAACCCGATCGGCTGGTCGAAGTCGAGCAGCTGTCGGGTGACCGGGTCGTTGAGGACGAGCCGGGGGCGGGTGATGTCGGCCTGCACCATCGCCGCGTTCTCGTTGTGCTCCAGGATGAGCTGGCTGTGGGCCACGGCCACGTGCTCGTTGTCGACGTAGACCACGCAGGACGTCTCGTCGGCCTGCTGGGCGATCTCGTGCACGTTGCCGACGGTGGGGATGCCGGAGCCGAGGTCGAGGAACTGGCGGATGCCCCGCTCCACCATGAAGAGCACGGCACGGCGCATGAACGCCCGGTTCATGATGGCGAAGCGCTTCGCCTCCGGCTGGTGGCGCAGCACGAGCTCGACGAACTCGCGGTCGACCTGGAAGTTGTGGTTCCCGCCCAACACGTAGTCGTACGCCCTGGCCGCGCTGGGCTTCTCGAGGTCTACCGAGGTTGGAACCCAGTTGGTCTGTCGCGACACCGTGCACCTCTCGATTCGGAACTGTGACCGAAACAGTACTAACGGACACGGCGCCGTCGGAGTCGGGTTCACCCGGATGGACGAAGAAATTCGTTGTGGGTCAGCTGGCGGTCGACAGGTCGGCCGATTCGTCCGCGCCCGTTCGCGCGAGCGCGCCGAGGGCCATCTCACGCAGCATCGTCGCCATCCCGCCGCGGCCGAGGTGACGGCTGTGCGGGGTGGAGTTGATCAGACCGAAGACGGCGTGCGCGGCGGCGCGCGCGGTCGGCTCGTCGACGGCCGGCGCGGTGTCGCGGATCGCCTGCACCCACACCTCGACGTAGCGCCGCTGCAGCGCGCGCACGCGGCGGCGGTCCGGCTCGGTGAGGTTGCCGAGGTTGCGCTCCTGCACGGTGATCAACGCGGGGTTGTCCAGGGCGAAGTCGACCTGGAAGCGGATCAGCTCGGCCAGCACCGCGCCCGGCTCGCTGGCGTCGCGGCGCTGCTCGCCGCCGGCGAGCAGGTTCTCGCTGATCGAGGTCAGCATCTCCCCGAGCATCGCGTCCTTGCTGCGGAAGTGGCGGTAGAGGGCCGGCCCGGAGATCCCGACGGCGGCGCCGATGTCGTCGATGCCCACGCCGTGGAACCCGTGGCGCGCGAAGAGCTCCGCGGCCGCGGCGAGGATCTGCTCCCGGCGGGTCGGCACGCGCACATCGTAACCGGGCGGTTAGCGAGCGCTAACGCCACCGCGAACGGATCAGGCTCCTTTACTCCATTTGCGGCTCACTGGCAACTGTTAACGACCATCGAAGCGATTCCACGTCTTGTGACTGTCCGGTATCCATGAGTGACGTCAGGAAACTCACAGTGTGAGTTCAGTGTCAGTGGAGGTCGGGGATGCGCTTCTCGCGCAAGTACGTAATCGCCGCGTTCGTCGCGGTAGCCGCCAGCGCCGTGGGCGTAGCCGTGCCGGCGTTCGCCGCGGAGACCGCGGCCGGCAAGTACGTCGCGCTCGGCGACTCGTACGCCTCCGGCCTGGGCGCCGGCGACTACGGCGACAGCGGCAGCTGCAAGCGCAGCGCGAACGCCTACGCCCAGCAGTGGGCCAACACCCATGCGCCGTCGGCCTTCGAGTTCGCCGCCTGCTCCGGCGCGGTGACCGCCGACGTGCTGTCGAGCCAGGTCGGCGCGATCACGCCGGACACCGAGCTGATCACCATCTCCATCGGCGGCAACGACGCCGGCTTCGCGGACGTGATGACCGACTGCAACCTCGGGTCGGACTCCTCCTGTGTGAGCCGTAACCAGGAGGCGCAGGCGTTCGCGCAGTCCGAGCTGCCGGGCCGGTTGGACGGCGTCTACGCCGAGATCCGCAACCGGGCGCCGAACGCACGCGTGATCGTGGTGGGCTACCCGCGCATCTACACGCTGGACGGCGACTGCTCGGCGGGCCTCTCAGAGACCAAGCGCACCGCGATCAACCAGTCTTCGGACGTGCTGGGCGACGTCGTGTCGGCCCGGTCGGCCGCCGCGGGCTTCGAGTTCCTGGACGGTCGCTCGGCCTTCTCCGGCCACGAGATCTGCGCACCGGGCGACGACTGGTGGCTGAACAGCATCACGTTCCCGATCGAGGAGTCCTACCACCCGAACGGCGCCGGTCAGAACGGCTACTTCGGCGCACTCGTCGGCATTACGGGCTGACGTTCATTCGTGACAGCGGGCC
>NZ_JBOHGA010000237.1:0-8810 GCF_050699915.1 Actinophytocola sp. | reverse complement strand
GAGCTCGGCGACGATGCGTTCGCCGAGTCGGTCGCGCGCGGCCGCGACACCACCGTCGACACGGTGCGCGAGCTGGTCGGCGCTACACCCGCCGCCTGAACGCGCGGACCGCGAGCGGTGCGAACACCGCGAGGATCCCGGCGCCCCACAGCAACGAAGCCACGACCGGGCCGGCGACCGGACCGCCGACCAGCAGCCCGCGCAGCGCCTCGGCGACCTGGGTCACCGGGTTGACGTCGACGAAGCCCTGCAGCCAGCCCGGCATCGTCTCGGACGGGACGAACACGTTGCTCACGAACGTCAGCGGGAACATCACCGCGAACCCGAAGATCATGACCTTCTCCGGCTCCTTGACGATCATGCCGACGAGCACCGACATCCACGAGAACGCCATGGCGAACGCGAGCATCAGCACGAACGCGCCGACCACACCGACGACGTCGGTGCCCACCCGGAACCCGAGGATCGCGCCGAGGCCGAGCAGCAGGGCCATCGCCCACGCCTGCTTGACCATGTCCGCCCCGATCCGCCCGGCGAGCGGCGACCAGCGGGCGATCGGCAGCGCGCGCAGCCGGTCGAACACACCCTTGGTGATGTCGGTGTTGAGCCCGATGCCGGTGTTGAGCGTGCCGAACAACGAGTTCTGCACGATGATCCCGGGCAGCGCGAAGATCAGGTAGTCGTCGGTGGTGCCGGAGATCGCGCCGCCGAACACGTACGTGAACAGCAGCAGGAACATGATCGGCTGAATCGAGAAGTCGATGAGCTCCATCGGGTTGTGCTTGATCTGCACGAGCGTGCGCCAGGACAGCGACAGGCTCTGCGTGAGGCCCTCGAAGGGGCGGATGCGCGGCGCCACCGCGCCCATCGTCGGGGCGGTCATGGTCGTCATGCCGGGACTCCTTCCGTCTCGGTCGTCGTCACCGGCGCGGGCTCGTCGGTGGTGGCGCGGTGGCCGGTGAGGCCGAGGAAGACCTCGTCGAGGCTGGCGTCGCGCAGGGCCAGCTCGGCGACCGGCACATCGGCGTCATCAAGGCGACGCACGACGGCCGGCAGCATCGCCGGGTCGGTGACCGAGGCCGTCACGGTCGACCCCTCGACGACCGGGTCGGCGGCGGTCAGGTCGCGCACGACGGACAGCACGATCGGCAGGTCGGCCGCGTCCGCGGGGCGCACGACCAGCGGCTGGGCGCCGGTGCGGGCCTTGAGCTCGGCCGGCGTGCCGGTGGCGATGACCCGGCCGTGGTCGACGACCGCGATCTCGTGCGCCAGGTTGTCGGCCTCGTCGAGGTACTGGGTGGTCAGCAGCACGGTGACGCCGTCGGCCACCAGCTCTCGCACGATCTGCCAGAGGTCGAGCCGGCTGCGTGGGTCCAGCCCGGTGGTCGGCTCGTCGAGGAACAGCACGCGCGGGCGGCTGACCAGGCTCGCGGCCAGGTCGAGGCGGCGCCGCATGCCGCCGGAGTAGGTCTTGACCGCCCGGTTGGCGGCGTCGGACAGGCCGAACTGCGCGAGCAGCTCGCGGGCGCGGCGCTTGGCCCGCGCGCGTGGCCGGCCGAGCAACCGGCCGATCAGCAGCAGGTTCTCCGCGCCGGTGAGCATCTCGTCGACCGACGCGTACTGCCCGGTCAGGCCGATCAGCTGGCGGACCTGGTGCGCCTGGCGCACCACGTCGTAGCCGCACACCAGCGCGTGGCCGTCGTCGGGTCGCAGCAGCGTGGTCAGGATCCGCACCGCGGTGGTCTTGCCGGCGCCGTTGGGCCCGAGCAGGCCCAGCACGGTGCCGGTGCGCACGGCGAGATCGACTCCGGCGAGCGCGGTGGTCTCGCCGAACCGCTTGGCCAGCCCCTCGGCCAGCACTGCGTGGTTCATGGGTTCATCCCCTCGGTCAGTGTTCGATGACTTGTTCGATGACGCCACGTTCGCCGTTCTGGCTGACAGCGACCTGATATCGCCCTGAGACGGCTCCACGCCGCGCTGACATGTCGCTGACACGGCCGCGGCGGGGCGTAGGACTAGGCTTTCCCGCATGTCGACCACCGTTTCCGCGATCGATCCGTCGGCGCTGCGCGTGCGGCTGGACCGCGCCCGGGAGGCCGCTGGGACCGCCGGCGTGGACGCCCTGCTGATGGCGCCCGGCTCGGACCTGCGCTACCTGCTCGGCGGGTCCGGCAGCTCGTTCGAGCGGCTCACCTGCCTGGTCCTGCCCACCGGCCGGCCGCCGGTGCTGGTGGTGCCGAAGCTCGAGGCGCCGGGCTACGCGGCGGTGCCGACCGGTGAGCTGGACGTGGAGATCGCCACCTGGGTCGACGACGAGGACCCGTACGCGCTTGTCGCGTCGTTGGTCGGCGGGGCGTCGCGGGTGGCGGTCGGCGACGTCATGCCGGCGCTGCACGTGCTGGGCCTGCGCCGCGCGCTGCCGGCCGCCGACCAGGTGCTGGCCGGGCCGATCGTGCGCGAGCTGCGGATGCGCAAGGACGCCGCCGAGGTCGACGGGCTGCGGCGGGCGGGCGCGGCGATCGACCGGGTGCACGCGAGGATGGCCGAGTTCGTGCGGGTCGGCCGCACCGAGGCGCAGGCCGGTGCGGACATCGCGGCGGCGATCGTCGAGGAGGGCCACACGGTCGCCGAGTTCGTGATCGTCGGCTCCGGACCCAACGGCGCGAGCCCGCACCACGGCGTGTCCGACCGCGTCTTCGAGGCGGGCGACGTCGTGGTGGTCGACATCGGCGGCCCGATCGCCGAGGGCTACTGCTCGGACAGCACCCGCACGTACGTGCTCGGCGAGCCGCGCGACGCCGACGTGGCGGACACCTACGCGGTGCTGCAGGCCGCACAGCGGGCGGCGGTCGACGCGGTGTCGCCGGGCGTGGCGGCGCAGGACGTGGACGCCGCGGCCCGCACGATCATCGCGGACGCCGGGTTCGGCGAGTACTTCATCCACCGGACCGGCCACGGCATCGGGCTGGACGTGCACGAGGACCCGTACATCGTCACGGGCAACACGCTGCCGCTCGAGCCGGGGATGGCGTTCTCGGTGGAGCCGGGCATCTACCAGCCCGGCCGGTGGGGCGCGCGCATCGAGGACATCGTGGTGGTCACCGAGGACGGCGTCGAGCCGCTGAACAACCGGCCGCACGACCTGGCCGTGCTGCCGGTCTCATGAGCGAGCTTGCGAGCGAATCAATGTCACAGCGCGACCGTGAACGGCAGCACCGAGCCTGCGAGGGGCTGTGGTGACCACCTCCGAGCTGGAGCCCATCGACCAGGCGATCGCGCGGGAGCTGTCCGCGGACGGCCGCTGCAGCTTCACCGACCTCGCCGAGCGCGTCGGCCTGTCGGTCTCGGCGGTGCACCAGCGGGTGCGCCGGCTCGAGCAGCGCGGGGTGATCCGCGGGTATGCCGCGCAGCTCAACGCCGAGGTGATCGGGTTGCCGCTGACCGCGTTCATCTCGCTGACCCCGATCGACCCGGCCGCGCCGGACGACTATCCGCAGCGGCTCAACCACATCCGCGAGATCGAGGCGTGCTACTCGGTGGCCGGCAACGAGTCGTACATCCTGCTGGTGCGGGTGGCCTCCCCGGCCTCGCTCGAGGACCTGCTGCGTCGGATCCGCGAGTCCGCGAAGGTGTCCACCCGCACCACGGTCGTACTGTCCACCCCGTACGAGGGCCGCTCGCCCGCCCTCTAGCGAACCGCGACCAGGACGTGGTCGTCGCCGAACTGCCAGACCGGGGCGGCCTCGCGGAAACCCGCCGCCCGCAACAGCTCCGCGTGCTCGCCGACGGTCAGCTCGTTCTCCGTGTGGTCGATCGGCGCGGCGGGGCGGTCGGCGAGCAGCGGGGCGAGATCCGCGTCCTCGCCGAGCGCCTGCCACCACTGCGCCCAGTCCTCGTGCAGGTGCGAGCCGACCCGGGTGGTGCGGGCGTGCCGAACGTGCGCCGCGATGGAGTCCAGAGTGGACGTTCCGGGCGCCATGTGGTCGGCGTTGACGAACACGCCGCCGGGGCGCAGCCGCTCGGCCAGCGCGCGGTACACCGCCGCGAGCGTGTCGGGGTCGAGCCAGTGCAGTGCCGTCGACGAGACGGCCGCGTCCCACCGGCCCGCGAGCCCGGTGCGGTCCGGCCAGGACGGGTCGCCGAGATCGGCCTCCACCAGCCGCACCCGCGGGCCGGTGTTCGCGACACCGAGCCCGAGCAGCAGGGGATCGGCGTCCAAGCCCACCACATGCACCGCGGGCAGGGCCGCCGCCAGTCTCGCCGACAGCGACCCCGGTCCGCAGCCGAGGTCGACCACGTTCGCCGGGCCCGTGCCGACGGCGGTTCCGACGACTGTGCCGACGACGTCGATGACCACGCGGAACCGCTCCTCGCGGTCGGGGATGTTGTTCTCCTGCTGCTTGTCCCACCGCTGGACCCACCGCTGTGCCGTCGTACCCTGCATCGCGCACCTCCGTGACTGTCTATATGCTTGATACCAGTGACGCTAGCGGCTAAGGAGGTGACTGGTCAAGTGGAGTTTGACAGTCATATGAGCGACGTCGTGGGTCACGTGGTCCGGTTGATCAACGACGTGACGCCCGGCGAGCGCCACGGCCGGGACTTTCCCGGGCCGGCGGACGTCGCCGCGGCGGTGCGCGGCGCCGTTCCGCCCGAGCGTGCGTCCGACCGGCCCACCGAGGAGGAGGCGGCCGAGCTCGCCGGCTGGGCTGCCCGGTTGCGCCAGGTCGTCGAGCTGGTCGACGTCGGCGACGTGGACGGTGCGTGCCTCGCGCTGAACACGGTCATGCGCGAGACCGAGGCCGTCCCGACGCTCTCCCGACACGACGGCGAGCCGTGGCATCTGCACTTCCACAGCGCCGAGGCCGAGTGGGCGGTGAGCTGGGCCGCCCCGATGGCCACCGCGCTCGCGACCGTAGTGGGCACCGCGTCCGTCGAGCGGCTCGGCATCTGCAACGCGTCCGGCTGCGACCGGGTCTACGTCGACATCTCCCGCAACGGCACCCGCCGGTTCTGCTCGACCGCGTGCCAGAACCGGGTCAAGGCGGCGGCCTTCCGCGCCCGCCGAACGGACTCCGCGGCCCGAGATCGTCAACACCCGTAACACCCGGTCAGCCCCCGGCGACTCGTCAGACATGTCGCCCTACGTCGTGTACGACGACGCCGAAGACGGTGGTCTGCTGGTGGAGGTGACCGCCCTGCCCGGCGAGCAGGTCACGCGCGGAGGTCGGGCCGAACGCGTCGTCGCGCACGCCGGCGAGACGATCCAGGACAGCCTTCGCCGAGTGCTGCCGACGTTGCGAGACGTGGTCGAACAGATTCGGTCCACTGTGGACGATGGCGACCAGGTCGAGCTCGAGTTCGGGCTCAAGTTCGCCGCGGACGCCAGGGTGGTCATCGCGGGGACCAGCGCCGAGGCAAGCCTGCAGATCCGCCTCACCCTGGGCGGGAAGGGCCCCTGACATGGGCTCGCGGATCGTGGAGTACGACGAGCTCGTGCTGCGCGTCGGCCATCGCGGCGAGCAGGACTACCACGTCGTCGTGACGGCCGACGCGGTGCAGAGCAGCGGCCGGGCCCGGGTGACGATGCCGTTCGACGAGCGGGACCTCGAGCTCTTCGTCGCCCGGCTGGGGCGCACCAGGGGCCGTACTCGATCCGTCGTCCGAACCGAGCTCGACGAGGCGAAGAAGTTCGGCAGCGAGCTGTTCGACGCCCTGTTCACCGGAGACGTCCGCCGCGTCTACAACGACGCCAGCATGCATGCCCGGTACCGCGATCGTGGACTGCGCATCCGGCTGCAGCTCGAGTCGCCGGAGCTCATGGCGGTGCCGTGGGAGTACATCTACGAGGGACGAGGCTTCCTCGCGCAGTCGATCTACAGTCCCGTCGTGCGTTCCTTCGATCTCGCCGGCGTGCGGCCGACGAGGGAGCTGCATCCACCGCTGAGGATTCTCGCGTTGGCGAGTGCGCCGTCCGGACAGGTGCCGCTGGACGTGGCCGAGGAGAAGGACAAGCTCGATCGTGCGCTGGCCCCGTTGGTGGCCGGCGGCGCCATCACGATCGAATGGCTGGAGCGGGCGACCCTGGGCGAGCTGCATCGAGTGCTGGCCGCGCCGGACGAGTTCCACGTGGTCCACTACGTCGGCCACGGCGCGTACGACGACCGCACGGCGAGCGGCGTGCTCATCCTCGAAGACGAGCACGGCCTGCCCCGCGAGGTCACCGGCGAGGAGCTCGCCTGGGTGCTGCGGGACGAGCGGAGCCTCCAGCTGGTCGTGCTCAACGCCTGCGCCGGGGCACGCGTGTCCGCGGTGGACCCGTTCTCCGGCGTCGCGACCTCTCTCGTGGGCACGGGCATCACGGCCGTGGTCGGCATGCAGTTCGACATCACCGACGACGCGGCGATCGTGTTCGCCGAGAGCTTCTACACCGCGGTGGCGCAGCTCGATCCGGTGGACGCGGCCTTGTCGCGGTCGCGGATGGCGATGTGGGCGAACGGGCACGACACCGAGTTCGGCACGCCGGTGCTCTTCCTCCGCGGCGAGGAGACGAGGCTGTTCTCCTCGACACCCGGGCAACCGGTCGCCGTCGAGCCGCCGGTGCGACGCGCTCCCGCGGCCAGGGAGGCGCGACCGGAACCGCCGGCCGGAACCGACTCGCTCACCTTGCGGGTGGCGCGGTCGCGAGACGACGAGGTCCGCGTCACCGTCGCGGCCGGCGACACGCGGCGGTCCTTCGGGTCGTCCCGTCCGGGCATCGAGATGTTCGCCCCGTTGTTCGATTACTCGACGACGGGCGACACGTCGGCGGCCCGCGCGGCGATCAAGGCCGCGTGGGCGCGGCTGGGACCGAACGAGACCTTGTACACCGGCCAGAAGAAGGCGATCAGTGAGGCGCTCGGAGCGGTCGAGGTGCCGGTGGCGACCTTCAAGTGCGCGCGGTCGGGGGAGACCTACCGGCGAGTCCTGGTACTCCTGACGACCCACCGGATCATCTGGAGTCGGGAGAGCTTCTTCGACAATCCCGACATCCAGTGGGTCGACTGGTTCAACGTCGACACGATCGAGCTGGACACCTCGTCGGGCGGAGACTCCAGCGTCGCCATCGCCGGCCGCGACTTCGAGAAGGTCGAGTTCGTCGGCATCAACGCCAACGTGATCTTGCTGCGGGAGCACCCTGATGCGGGCGAGGCCGGGCCTGGCCAGGTGCATGCCGTGATGGCGAACCTTCGGACCGAGAGAAAGCGCGACGCCTCGGCCGAGGCGGGCCGGTTACTGTTCGACAAGTTCCTACCGGACGACCTGGCCGACGTCTTCCGCACCGCGGTTCCCGTCTCGGAGGGGAGTCGATCTCGTCCGAAGTTCGTCGTTCGGGTCGACGACGACCTGCAATGGCTGCCGTGGGAGCTCCTGCGCGACGAGGTGCGCGGGTACGTCATCAACCACGCGGACGTCGTCCGACAGCTCGGCCGGGGGAGGGCCGACGACGAGAGGCGGACTCTGGGCAACCTGCGGAGCGCGCTGGTGGTCACTGGCGCGCACGCCCGATCCGACGGCGCCGCCGACGACGACTTCGCTCAACGGGTGCGGAATCGGCTGCGAGACGGCCGGCGGGCAGCGGAGGTCGCCTGGCTGCACGACGACGACGTGGTGGGTGTTCTCGACCAGCTGGCTCGAAACCGGTACGACGTCGTGGTCGTCGATGTCTCCTTCACACAGGGGGCGACGGGAGGGGCCGCGGTGACGTTCGGACCCGGCCGGCAACCTGTCTGGTTGTCCGTGCACGAGGTCGCGGACGCGGTGGCGGCCCACCCACCGAGCCTGCTCGTCGTCTGTTTGAACACGCCGACCAGTGAGACCTTGTCGAGTCAGGGCGTCGCGGTATCCGGCCTGCTGACCGCCCTGCTCGACGTCGGTGTCGGCGCGGCGATCGCGTTCGACACCGAGCTGCCGCGTGAGGCACGTCTTCGCGTCGCGTCGACGGTGCTGAACCAGGCCGGCAGCGACCTGACCGCCGACGAGCTCGTGCGCCGCCTCCGCGAGGAGCTCGCCGCGGCGTTCCCGGACGGCTGGAGCTGGGCCGACCTCACCCTCTTCTCACGGTAGCGCCGTAGCCGGTTCGCGGGCCGGGGCGGCGGCGTTCTCCCGCGCCAGTACGACCGCGCCGACCGCCACCAGCGCGCCGGCCGGGGCGAGCCAGGACGGCCCGGCGGTCGCCAGTATCAGCCCGCCGAGCGCGGACCCCAGCGCGGCGCCGACGAAGATCGCCGAGCCGTTGAGTCCGAGTGCGACGGTCGGCGCGTCCGGCGCGAGCGCGAACAACCGGTGCTGCTGGGGAACCATCAGCATCCCGGCGACCACCCCGCTCGCCACCGCGGTCACGAGCAGGCCCGGCAGCGTCAGCAGGCCGGCGTTCATCGCGGCGAGCGTCAGCACCAGCCCGGCGAGCGAGACCAACCGCACCCGTCGCGGTTCCGTCCGGTCGGTCCACCGCCCGGCCAGCCAGTTCCCGGCCACCGAGCCGACGCCGAACGCCATCAGCACCCACGAGATCGTCGCGCCCGGGGCGACCGACGCGGCGAGCACGGGCAGGTACACGAACACGCTGAACGACGCGGTCAGGCCGACGGTCGTGATCACCAGCACCCGCGTCACCGACGGCCGCACCAGCACCGACAGGCGGGTCCGCAGCCCGGCCGCCGGCACCGTCACGCGCGGCAGCCCCGTCAGCGAGACCGCGACCAGCACGCCGATCCCGGCGATCGCCCACATCACGCCCCGCCAGCCGAGCCACGCGCCGACGAGCACGC
>NZ_JBOHGA010000236.1:0-8885 GCF_050699915.1 Actinophytocola sp. | reverse complement strand
CCAGGAACCGGAACCCCGCCACACGCCATGACGTCGGACGCATCCTCGCCACCGGCGAGGCATACACCCGGCCAGCCCACCACAAGATCGGCACCAAACCACGACGAACAGGTTAAAAATCAAGCTGAGGCGTTGCGGCTCGCGCTGGCCGACGAGGGTTACCAGGTCGTGGAAGCGGCCACCGGTGAGCAGGCGCTGGAGCGGCTCACCGTCGGCGGTGTCGAGCCGGATGTCGTGCTGCTGGACGTGATGCTGCCCGGGGCGGACGGGCTGGCGGTGTGCGCGCGGATCCGCGAGCTCGGCGACCTGCCGATCATCATGGTCACCGCGCGCACCGGGTCGGAGGAGGTCATCGCCGGCCTCGAAGCCGGCGCGGACGACTACGTGACCAAGCCGGTGGACGCCGGCGAGCTGAGCGCGCGGATCCGGGCGTTGCTGCGCCGCACCCGCGCCGGCGACCCCGACGTGCCCACCGTGATCACCCTCGGCGACCTCACGGTGCGCCTGGCCGAGGGCCGGGTCCTGCGCGGGGTGGGAGCGGCTGTCGAGGAGGTGCCGCTGACGAAGACCGAGTTCCGGCTGCTGAGCACGCTGGCCGCCGCGGGTGGCGCGGTGGTCACCCGCGAGCAGCTGCTGGAACGGGTGTGGGACTACGACTACTTCGGCGACACCCGGCTGCTGGACGTGCACGTGCGCCGGCTGCGCCGCAAGATCGAGCCCGACCCCGGCCAGCCGACCCTGGTGCTCACCGTCCGCGGCACTGGCTACCGGATCAATACCGACCCGGGCGCGCCGTGAACCGGCGAACCGTGCGGCGGCAGCGGGTGGGTCGGCTGCCGCTGCGAACCCGGGTGATGGCGTGGTTCAGCCTGGTGTCGCTGGTGATCGCCGGCGCGCTGGCGCTGGCGACCTGGCACCTGTCCACCGGCTACATGATCGACCAGCGCGAGCGCAGCGCCGTCCGGCAGACCACCAGCAACGCACGGCTCATCGAAGCAGCCCTCCGCCGCGACTCCGCAGGCCTACCCGAGCTGATCACCGGACTCGGTTCCGAAGCCGAGTCCGCCGTGTTGATCGTGGACAACGGCGAGACCATCAGCAGCGGCAACCTTGTCGACCCCACCCGCCTCCCACCCCAGTTCCTCCGACTCGTCTCCAGCGGCACCCCCGCACGCCAACGCACCCGCCTCGACGACATCCCGGTCCTCGCCGTCGGCCTGCCCCTGCGTGATCAGGCCGCCACCTACGTCGAGGTCTCGCCGTTGCGGGAGCTGGACCGCACCTTCCAGTTCCTGAGCTGGATCCTGCTGGCGGGCACGGCCGCGAGCGGCGTCGCGGGCGCGTTGGTGGGTCGCTGGGCGGCGAACCACGCGTTGCGCCCGCTGCGGCAGGTCACCGGTGCCGCGGCCAAGGCGGTCCGCGGCGATCTCGAGGTCCGGCTGCCGGTCACCGGCGACCCGGACCTGGTGCCGCTCGCCGAGGCGTTCAACGACACCGCGAGCCGGCTCCAGCAGCGGATCGCGCGGGACACCCGCTTCGCCGGCGACGTCAGCCACGAGCTGCGCTCCCCGCTCACCACCATGCTCAACGCGATGGCCGTACTCCAGCGGCGCAGCGCCGAGCTGCCGCCGAGCACCCGGGCGGCGGTCGCGCTGTTGGACACCGACCTGCGCCGCTTCCGCCGCATGGTCGACGACCTGCTGGAGATCTCGCGGGGTGAGGACACCGACCGGTCCACGTTCGAGCAGCTGGACATCGCCGAGCTGGTGCGGGCCACCGCCCGCCACGGCAACCGGCTGGACGCCGACCTGCTCGACATCGACGCCCATCCCCGGGTGCTCGCCGACCGCCGGCGCCTCCCGTCGACCCCACCGCCAGCGAGCACCATCAGACCGCCGACTGTCACGTCCCAAGCCCCCCGAACACCTCGGCGAGCCGACCGCCTGCCGCGATACGGTCCCCCACGCCCAATTCAGTCACACACAGTCACATCGAACGGAGAACGATGGACACGCACACCACCCGGAACCACACGGTTGGCAGAAACTGCTCAGCGGAGAGCCCAGCGAACCCTACCGTCGTTGTTGTTACAAGGCAGCATGCGGACGGTTTCGCCGCCGGTGTTGGCCAGACATAGCGAGGGTCTCGCGTAGTTCTTGATAAACGCCCACCGGCCTCCCGGTGGGAAGTTGACACCCCACCGGCCCAACCGGAAATCGCCCGAATCGCATGGCCTCATCTCAGCCAGGAGATTGTCGAACCGCGCGTAAACGCAGCTGCCAATAACGTCGTTCCGCAACGGAGTCTGGATCCCTGGCTGGTCATTCCATATCCACCGCTGATAGCCGGTACCGTTGCACGGCTGCGCATAAGGAGTGACGAAGGCGTCCAAGCACCGTCCGACACCCGCCTGATTCTCGAAACTGGACTCTTGGACGCCAGCCGAAGCCGACGGCGCAGCCATTAGCGACATCACACCCAACAGGGCACAACAAATAAGCGCACGGAACACAGGTCGTTTCATGACGCTTCCCCCAAGGTCGATTGCGGGCGGACGATCCCGCTCCGCGTGATCTGGCCAAGTCTCGCACCGCGCCGAGAGCGTCGAAAGCCGCTGAACGGGCGACCTCAGCGCGTTACTCGGCCAGCACCCGGTCGGCCGGGCGCTGCGACCAGGACAGTTGGAAAGTTGGGCGCGAGCCGTCGGGATGTCCTCCGACGCGGCAAACGACGTTGCCTTGTGCGGCTGCGAGGCGATGACCAACGTGGTGCTGCACGCCTACCCGGCGGGCACCACTGGATTCCTCGAGTTGCATGCGCGTCTGGAGCGAACCGAGATCGTGGTCACGGTGGCTGATCATGGCCGCTGGGACGACCAGTCCGACACCAGTGGAAACGGCCTGGCGCTCATCCACAGCATGGCCGATGACAGCGACGTCGTGCTCGGCGCCCACGGCACAACAGTCTGGATGTGCTGGACCGGCGGCCAGTGGCAACACTGACCACGCGGGCATCGGACCGACCAGCACGCTCTTGTTGCTCTGGAACACACCAGGTCCGCCGCGGCGGAACTCGGACGTTCAAAATTGCGCCTGAGGTGCCGGCGTCGTGACAGGTCATGGTGGGCGTGTGGGGCGCCGACTTGCTCGGCGCCCCACACGGTCATCTCGCTCGGCTTAGTGCTGAGCGTTGTGGCCCCACCAGGCGTGGTTCGAGCCGTGTGCGGCGGCATGTGCGTCGCCGCCGTCACCGGCCGGACCGGAGTTGCCTGCGGTGGTCCAGCTGGCGTTCCACGCGTTCCCACTGTCCCCAGTGGACCCGGTGTCACCCGAGTCGCCCGAGGTCACGATCGTGAGGATCCACGTGTCGCCGTGGTGACCGCCACGGCGCTGCCACTTGTCCTGCTTGCCGGACTTCTCGTCCGGCCGGACCTCGGCGGAGTTGCCACCGGTGGCACCGGAGTCACCCGAGTCACCGGTCTCGCCCGAGGTCGCCTCGTTGGAGCTGGAGGCGTTCCCCGCGGGGCCCGAGTTGCCACCGTTGCCGGCGGTCGCCTCGGAGGTGGTGTCACCACTCGCGGTGGCGTCACCGGTCGAACCGTTGTCGCCACCCTTGTGGTGCCCGCCGCGGTGCTTGCCGTCCTTGCGGGACATGACGTCACCCGACATGGCCGAGTTGTTCCCGGCCGCCGCCGCGTGCGCGTCGCCACCGTCGCCGGCCCTACCGGAGTCGCCTCCGGTCGTCCAGCTCAGGTTGCCGGTGTCACCACTGTCCCCGGTGGACCCGGTGTCACCCGAGTCGCCCGAGGTCACCATGGTGTGCGACTCGTTGCCGTTCTCGTTGCCGTTCTCGTTGCCGTTCTCGTGGTCGCCCCACTTGCCGTGGTTGTCCCACTCGTTCGACCGGCCACCCCGGTTCTCCACGGACGCGCTGTTGCCGCCCGTCGAACCCGAGTCACCCGAGTCACCGGTGCCGCCGGAGGTCGCCTCGTTGGAGCTGGAGGCGTTCCCCGCCGGGCCCGAGTTGCCACCGTTGCCGGCGGTCGCGTCGGACGAGGTGTCACCACCCGAGGTGGCGTCACCGGTGTGGGAGGACGCCTCGCGACGCCAGCCCCAGTCACCAGAGCCCCGGTCACCGGAGCCCCGGTCACCGGAGCCCGCGTCACCCGAGTTCGCCGAGTTCTCACCCGCCGCCATCGAGTGCGCGCCGCCACCGTCGCCGGCCATGCCGGAGTCGCCCCCGGCCGTGTGGCTGGCGTTCCACGCGTCACCACTGTCCCCGGTGGACCCGGTGTCACCCGAATCGCCGGAGGTCACCGTGGTGTCGCACTTGGACAGCACGCAGACGCCCGCGGCGTGGTTGCCGCCGGTGGAGCCGGAGTCGCCGGAGTTCCCGGTGTTCCCGCTCGTCGCCTGGTTGCCGCTGGTGGCGTTGCCGCCCGCGCCCGAGTTCCCGCCGTCGCCGGCGGTCGCATCGGACGAGGTGTCACCACCGGAGGTGGCGTCACCGGTGTTGGCGCCACGGCCCTGCGCCGAACCCGAGTGCGCCGAGTTCGAGCCTGCCGCGGCGCTGTGCGCCGAGCCGCCGTCACCCGCGTGGCCGGAGTTGCCCCCGGCTGTGTGGCTGACGTTGCCGGCATCGCCGCTGTCGCCCGTGGACCCGGTGTCACCCGAGTCGCCCGAGCCGACCGACGTGGTGCAGTCGGACAGCACGCAGAACGTGGTGGCGGAGTTGCCACCGGTCGCGCCGGAGTCGCCCGAGTCGCCGGTGTCACCCGACGTCGCGGTGTTGCCACTCGACGCGTTGCCACCCGCGCCCGAGCTCCCGCCGTTGCCGGCCGTCGCCCCGGACGTGGTGTCACCACCCGAGTTCGCCGCACCAGTCGTCGAGCTGATGGTGCCAGAAATACTGCCGGTCAGGTCGGACAAGCCGTCCGACCCGGTGTCCGCGCTCGCTACCTCGCTACCCAGCAGGACGAACCCACCGGTGATCGCAGCGGTGACGAGCACGCGCTTGACTGTCTTACGCATTCTCGCTTCCCTTCCAAGTCCATTCGGTCACATGGGGTTTGGAAGAAACATCAGCTCGGATGGTCACGGTCCTCGAACGCCAGCCACGACAAGGCGACGTCCCCACCGGGCGGAGCCCGGTCACCTGGACCGTCCGCACCGGACGACGTGCCCGGCGACGACACGGTGCCGTCAGCACCGTGCTGACCACCGAAGCCACCAGCCGCGCCACCACCCGGAACAACGTCCGTCCCAAGTGGATATCCGGAGCGGTCACCCGGCCGGCCTGGACCGGCCGGTTGTGCCCCGGCGGTGGCGACCGGCGGCGACGTGGTCACGTCATCCGACCACGGCGTCCCCGTGCTCCCGTCGACCACCGGGTCAACGGAAACAGCAGCCGGGACATCCCTGGCCGACGGCGCCTTGGGCCGTGGCCCGGGTGCCGTGCGCGGCCCCGACACGTCAGAAGACAAGTCGGACACCGCGCCGTCGGCACCCACCGACGCCGCCACCGGTGCCAGCATCGGATCGGCGGCCCGCAACAGCGGACCAGTCAACGGCTCGGCCACCGGAGCGACCGTGTGCACCACCGAATCCAGCACTGGGGTCACGGGTGCCAGCACCGGCCGCACGACCGGGGCCATCGCCTCGGTCAGCGGCCGGACCACCGGTTCGACCACGGGGGCCACCGCCTCGGTGACCGGCCGAACCACCGGCTCGACCACCGGTTCGGTGATCTCGACAACCGGAGCCACCGCCGGAGCCACCGCCGGACCGGCGACCCGTGCCACCGGAGCGGCCACGCCGTCGACGAGTCCCAGCACGGGACCCGTCAACCCGGACGTGGGTGCGTCCGCGTCGGCCGGCTTGTTCTCCGCCGGACGCTCGTCCGCACCCGCCTGCCCCGCGCCGAGCAGTGCCAACAGCCCGAGCCCGAACAAGAACCCGGCGACCGCCACCGCTCGTCGGAGCAGCACGATCGCCGGACTCGGGACAGTCAGACCAGGCACCTCTGTGTGATCCCTCATTCACATCACCTCCCTCGATCGGGGGTCACCAGTACGAGGGCTTCGGCGCCAGACACCAACACGGATGGGTCCGAGGTTGATATTTCTTTCACCCACCTGGTGTTGGAGAACACCGACCAGGGCAGAACACCCGGTGACCTCGGGTTTATCCGGTGATCGGTCGCGGTCGGAGCGCGGTCCGATCCAACAGATCGACGATCGCGAGGAGGTCGGCGAGCTCGTCCTGGCAGCTCGAGCACCGGTCGAGGTGCTCCCGGATCGTCTGGCGTTCGCGGCTGTCGGCCTTGTTCATCGCGTACACGCCGAGGCTCACCCGCAGCGCGTCGTGTTGCTCACTGGTCATGGTGGACATCTGGCCGTCTGTCATCTCGCCGTCTGTTATCTCCGGGTCAGCCGAAGGTGAAGGAGTAGGCCGCGACGCCCTTGCCGATGGTCGCGGTGACCTGACCAGCCTTGATGTCCTGTGTGGACAGGAGTGGGTAGGAGTTCGGGGTGCCGGAGACCTGGATGGTCTTGGTCTGCCCGTTCGCCTGGTAGGTGACGGTGCCCTCGCCGGACAGGACCATGCGGACCTGCTTGGCGCGGTAGTTGAGCCGGACCTGAGCCGTGTCGCCGGTGGGGGTGATGCTCTGCGGGGTGAGCCGCCAGTCGCCGTCGAGGGCGAAGCTGTCCTTCGGCTGGTTTTCTGGAAGTGTGAAGGACTTGTCGCCGGCGCTGTAGGTCTCGGTGCCGGCGAAGTTGACTCGCTTGGTGGACCCGAGGTAGGTCTCGCGGGTGATGTCGGCGGTGTTCGGGGTGTCGTCGACAGTGTCGGTCGGCGCCGGCAGGGCGGTGTTCGGGTTGGCGTCGCGGAGTAGTTGGCGGATTAGTTTCTCGGTGACGTCGTAGTCGCCCTCGCCGAACTTGATGTGGCGGACGGTGCCGTCGGCGTCGATGAGGTAGTGCGCGGGCCAGTAGCGGTTGCGGTAGTTGGTCCAGGTGGCCAGCGAGTTGTCCAGCGCGACCGGGTAACGGATGCCGAACTTGTCCGCGGCCGACTCGACGTTGCGCGCCTCCTTCTCGAACGCGTACTCCGGTGCGTGCACGCCGATCACCCGCAGGCCGGCGTCGCGGTAGGCCTTGTCCCACGCCACCACGTGCGGAATCGAGCGCTGGCAGTTGATGCACGAGTAGGCCCAGAAGTCGAGCAGCACCACCTTGCCGCGCAACGACTTCAGGTCCACCGGCTTGTCACCCGGCGTGTTGAACCACTGCTGGATGCCCTTGATGTCCGGTGCGGTGCCGCAGCTCTCCAGCTCCGTCGCGTCGGCCGAGCACTTGTCCAGGTCCTTGTTCTGGTCGTTGACGAGCCCGCCCAGGTTGAGCGCGTCCTTCACCTGCTG
This sequence comes from Actinophytocola sp., assembly GCF_050699915.1. Taxonomy (GTDB): domain Bacteria; phylum Actinomycetota; class Actinomycetes; order Mycobacteriales; family Pseudonocardiaceae; genus Actinophytocola. Next base: position 1,466 of record NZ_JBOHGA010000236.1, on the reverse strand, counting down.
GGAGTTGTTGACCTGGTCCTGCAGGCCGGAGGTGTAGTCCGGGATCGCCCGCTGCAGCAGCTGCGGGAGGTTGAACACCAGACCGATGGCGAGCGCGATCATCACGATGCCGGCGGTGACCCGGATGCCGCGCTGGCGCTTGCGGAACGCCTTCACCCGCTCGGCGACGCGCCGGCCGGCGAGGGCGAAGACCAACAGCGGGATGGCGGCGCCGGCGGCGAAGGTCACGGTGAGCACGACGGTCTCGGTGCCGATCTGGCCGGTGGAGCCGGCGACGGTGATCGCGGCGAGGACCGGTCCCGCGCACGGCACGTACACCGCGCCGAGCGCGAGGCCGAGCGGGAAACCGCCCTTGCTGGCGTCGGGGTTGCGTTGCGGGATCCAGGAGAACGGCTTCTCCAGGAGGTGCTCGAAGCGCGGCACGATCAGCCCGATGCCGATCAGCGCGAGGACGACCAGCCCGGCCCAGCGCAGCACGTCCTGCGGCAGCCCGAGCACCGACAACAGCAGCGACCCGAACAGCGTGACGAGCGTGAAGCTCACCACCAGCCCGGCGATCACCAGATAGGGCCGCGCCCGGGACGGCTTCGTCTCAACAGGACGCTCCACCGCGACGACGGCCGTAGCGACCGCGCCGGTGCCGGCCCGTGTCGCGCGGGCAGCGGCGGGCGAGGGGTTGGTCTGTGCACCGGTGAAGAAGATGACCGGCAGCACCGGGAGGATGCACGGCGAGATGCCGGTCACCAGCCCGCCGATCAGACCGATCAGGGCGAGTGTCAGCACGATGTCTCCCGGTTCGTCTCCCAGTTCCGCGAACGAGTCATGTCAGGTATTCGCCGGCGACGCCGTCCCGGCTTGGTTCCTCACCCGACCGGCGCCGAGGCGATCGAGCGCGATGGAGGGTGATCGAGGGTGAGCAGTGCCTGTGTGGGCAGATGGTCGGAGGCGTACCGGCCGTGGTCGGTGAAGGTGTTGATGCCCGCGGCCGAGATCCGGGCCGCTCCTCTGGTGAGGATCCAGTCGATGCGAGGACCGTCTGGCACCAGCGGCTCGTAGCCGTGCCAGGTCGCCACCAGCGGCGTGCGCCGCTGGGCGGCCGCGGTCCACGTGTCGGTCAGGCCGGCGCCACCGCTGAGGATGCGGTAGGCGGCCGAGTGCCCGGCGGCGGAGTTGAAGTCCCCGGTGAGGATCACCGGCAGCGCGGCGGGGATAGCGGTGATCCTGTCACGGATCAACGACGCGCCCCGTCGGCGCGCGTTCTCCGACGAGTTGTCGAGGTGGGTGTTCACGACGACGAACTCGCCGCCAGTGTCGTTGCCGGTGTCCTTGTCGGTGTGCTTGGGGACTGCCCAGGGTTTGGTTGACATCTGATCTGTGAGGCCTGTGTGGTCTTGCTGGAAGGATGTCGTTATGCCCAAGCCGTATCCGCGGGAGTTCCGTGATGATGTGGTCGCGGTCGCCCGTAA
>NZ_JBOHGA010000235.1:0-8992 GCF_050699915.1 Actinophytocola sp. | reverse complement strand
TTGGTGGGTCGCTGGGCGGCGAACCACGCGTTGCGCCCGCTGCGGCAGGTCACCGGCGCAGCGGCCAAGGCGGCCCGCGGCGATCTCGAGGTCCGACTGCCGGTCACCGGCGACCCGGACCTGGTGCCGCTCGCCGAGGCGTTCAACGACACCGCGAGCCGGCTCCAGCAGCGGATCGCGCGGGACACCCGCTTCGCCGGCGACGTCAGCCATGAGCTGCGCTCCCCGCTCACCACCATGCTCAACGCGATGGCCGTACTCCAGCGGCGCAACGCCGAGCTGCCGCCGAGCACCCGGGCGGCGGTCGAGCTGTTGGGCACCGACCTGCGCCGCTTCCGCCGCATGGTCGACGACCTGCTGGAGATCTCGCGGGGTGAGGACACGGACCGGTCCACGTTCGAGCAGCTGGACATCGCCGAGCTGGTGCGGGCCGCCGCCCGCCACGGAAACCGGCTGGCCTCCGACCTGCTCGACATCGATGCCCATCCCCGGGTGCTCGCCGACCGCCGGCGGCTCGAGCGCGTGGTGGCCAACCTGCTCGACAACGCCGAGCACCACGGCTACGGAGTCGTTCGCGTAGGCGTCCTGCGCCGCGACGACCAGGCCCGCATCGAGGTCGACGACGCCGGCCCCGGCGTGCCGGCCGAGGCGCGCGAGCACATCTTCGAACGCTTCGCCCGAGGCTCCCCCGCCGACCGAGACGCCACCGACAGCGGCGCCGGGCTCGGTCTCGCACTGGTGACTCAGCACATCCGCCGACACCACGGCCAAACCTGGGTGGAACCTCGTCCCGGCGGCGGCGCTCGGTTCGTCGTCGAGCTGCCGGAGGTGGCGGAGTGATCCGCCGTGCGCTCACCGCCGTCGTGCTCGGCCTGCTGGTCGCCGGGTGCGGAGTCAGCAGCGAGGAGCTCCCCCAACCGATCGAGAGCACCTCGATCCAGCCACCGCCCGGCACCCCCAGCGTGGACACGTCGCCGGCGGACCCGTCGACGACACCACCCATGACCCCGCCGACGACCCCGAGCAGCAACCCGCCTACCTAGCGCATGTAACGGCTTCACCCAGTACGCCGATTGGATGGACACCGATTCACTACATCGGAGCTGGGGGCTTTGATGCGTGTAGCGCTGTGTTCGCTCGTCCTTGTCGGCGCGATCGTCTTGCTGACCGCGCCGGTGCCGCAGGTTGCCGCGGCACCCGCACCGCCGCCGGCACAGACCGGGCCGAACGCCGAGCTGGAGCCGGAGGAGATGCCCGGCACGGCGACCGAGCCGGCCGATCCGGCCGAGGTGGCGCGGAAGATCGCCGAGCAGAAGGCGAACCGGGCGGCGCGGCCGCTCGTCACCGGCTTCCTCAAGTCCCCTGACGCGCTGCACGTCTTACCCGTCGGCAAGCGGCCCTACGACTCCACCGAGGTCACCCCGGTCGGCGGCTTCGGGTTGGTGGACGCCCAGGGCGTGCGGATGTTCCGGCCGTCGGGCTCGACCCGGCTGTACAACCACGTTGTCTTCCAGGGCTCCTACGCCCTGCAGAACCTGAACTCCTACCGGTTGACCGGGAATCCCGCCTACCTGGACATCGCGACCAAGAACGCGCAGCGCCTGTACGACCGCCGCGTCGCGTCCGACGGCGCGTGGTACTACCCGTACGACTTCAACTTCGCGCCACTGGGCGACACCAGCGAGATGCTGCCGGCGCCGTGGTACTCCGGGATGGCTCAGGGCCGGGTGCTGTCGGTCTTCGTCCGCATGTTCGAGGCGACCGGCGACCCGAAGTGGCGCACCGCCGCCGATGCCACCCTCGCGAGCCTCTCCCAAGGCCCCAGCGGACGACTGCCGTACGGGTCCTATGTCGACAGTCGGCGACACCTGTGGCTCGAGGAGTACCCGCGCTACCCCGCGAGCATGGGCGAGAACGTCCTCAATGGACACATCGTCGCGATCTGGGGACTGCTCGACTACTGGTCGCTGACCGGCAGCGGCCGTGCCGCCGAGCTCACCCGCGGCGCGATCACCACCGTGCGCCACCTCGCGATGACCACGACCCCCGGGTTCCGCCGCCCCGCCGGCTCCAGCCTCTACTCGCTGCGCCACAAGACCCCGGCCAACACCTACCACCAGATGCACATCGAGCAGTTCCTGCAGCTGTGGGGCTTCACCCGCAACGCCTGGTTCGTCACCGGCGCCACCGCCTACCGCGGCGACTACCCGAACCCGCCCACCGCGGGCACCATGCGGGCCACCCCGCGCACGTCGACGATCTACCGGGTCAACGCGGCCATGAAGATCACCGCCACCTCCCGCGTGCACTTCCCCCGCGTCACCCACGCACCCACCGACCGCCGCCAGCGCATCGCCGGCGGGCCTGTCGGGCTGCGCGTGTCGAAGGGCCCCTACACCGGCTGGTGGTTCCCCGAGGCCCACGGCACCACCTGGCTGCTCGGTGCCGAGGACACCCACGGCTACTACCCCGACGCACAGGTCTACATCGCACCAGGCACCTACACCGCCTACCGGGTGGGCTCCGGCGGCGACATCTCCGGCCGCAAGACCGTCCGGTTCACCAGCACGTCGAGCGCGCCGACCGCACTCAGCGGCGTCGTCCAGGCCCGGCACGTCTACTACTTCACCCGCGGCACCTATGCCGGATATTGGCTGCCGATGGTCCGCGGAATCTCCGTCAGATCCAGCTGAGATATCGGGTGGCTGCACGGGCGCGCGGCGACCTCGCTATGGTCGAAGGACGCAGGCGAAAATCGGGCGAAGGGGACGAGGCTGCCGTGTCGACGGGCAGGTGGGCGTGGGCGGCGTACCTCGGCTTCGGCTTCGTGGTCATCGTCGCCTACTACGTCGCCCTGTCGCTCGACGCGCCGCCGATCGCACGGGTGCTGCTCTACAGCATGGTCAGCACGTCGTCGGCGGTCGCGGTGCTGTACGGCTGCTACCGGTACCGCCCGAAGCCGATGCTCCCGTGGCTGCTGCTGGGCCTCGGCGAGGCCGTGTACGCGGCCGCGGACACCAGCTTCTACGTCACGCACTACATCACCGGCGACACCGGCTACCCGGCGCTCGCGGACGTCTTCTACCTGTCGCACTACCCGATGGTCGTCGCCGGGCTGGTGCTGCTGATCCGGCTGCGCACCCCCGGCCGTGACCTGCCCAGCCTCCTGGACGCGGCGCTGCTGGCCGTCGTCGCGGGCATGCTGTCCTGGCTGTACCTGCTCGCGCCGACGGCGGAGGCGCAGGTGCCCACGCTGGCCAAGGTGGCGTCGCTCGGGTATCCGATGATGGACCTCGCGATGTTCGCGGTCGCGCTGCGCCTAATTCTCGGTTCCGGCCGCCGGCCGATGGCATTCTTCCTGCTGTCCACGAATTTGTTGGCCTTCTTCGCCGCGGACAGCATCTACGTTCTCCAGCAGCTGAGCGGCACCTATTCCGCCGGGAACTTCATCGACGCGATCTGGCTCACCGGAAATCTCGCGCTGGGCGCGGCCGCGCTGCACCCGACGATGAGCCGGGTCGGCGAGCCGGCGAGGGTGGCCGACCCCGGGCCGGGGCCGGCGCGCATCGTCGCGCTCTGTGCCGCCGCGCTGGTCGCGCCCGCCACGCTGCTGGTTGAGTACTCGCGCGGCGCCTACCACCACATCCCGGTGATCGCGATGGCGTGCGGCCTGCTGTTCCTGCTGACCATCGCCCGGCTGGCGGTGCTCGTCGGGCAGCAGCGCTGGCTGGCGATCACCGACGTGCTGACCGGGCTGCGCACCCGCCGGCACTTCGAGAACCGGCTGGCCGCCGAGGTGGCGCACGCCCGCCGGAGCAAGGCGCCGCTCGCGGTGCTCATCGCCGACGTCGACCACTTCAAGTCGATCAACGACTCCTACGGCCACCCCGGCGGTGACCGGGTGCTGGTCGAGATCGCCACCCGGCTGCGCACCGGGATCCGGCAGGAGGACGTGCTGTCGCGCTACGGCGGCGAGGAGTTCGCCGTCCTGGTGCGCGGGGCCGCGGCCGACGACCCGCTGGTGATCGCGGAACGCCTGCGCCGGCGGGTCAGCGGCAGCCCGGTCGTGGTCGAGGACGGGATGTCGGTCGAGGTCACGATCTCGGTCGGCACGGCCACCTACCCGCTTCATGGCAGCAACCCCGACGAGCTCGTGAAGGCGGCCGACCGGGCGCTGTACGCGGCCAAGTACCACGGGCGCAACCGGATCGACGTCGGTCCGGGCGACACGCTGGCCGGCGCCGAGGCGGCCGGGACCGCGGGCATGATCGCCTACCTCCAGCACCTGGCGGACACCGTCGACGGCTGGTTGTCCGGCCAGGAGCACAGCCGGGCGGTCAGCAGGTGGGCGAAGCTGACCGCGATCGAGCTCGGTCTGGACAGCGAGCAGGTGCGGCACGCGGCGCTGGGCGGACAGCTGCACGACGTCGGCAAGGTCCTCGTCTCGAAGGACATCTGGACGAAGACGACCCCACTGTCCGAACAGGACTGGCGGTTGGTGCGCCGGCACCCGGAGGACGGCGCCCGGATGGTGCGCGCGGTGCCGGGGCTCGCCGACGCCGCCACGGTGGTTCACCAGCATCACGAACGCTTCGACGGCAACGGTTATCCCGAGGGGCTCGCGGGCGAGCAGATCCGGATCGAGGCGCGGATCGTCACGGTGTGCGACTCGTGGGCCGCGATGCTCGCCGACCGGCCGTACCAGGCCGCCCGGACCGAGGACGAGGCCCGCGAGGAGCTGCTGCGCTGCCGCGGTGCGCAGTTCGATTCGGACGTGGTGGACGCGTTCCTCCGGCTGCACCTCGCGGGTCGCCTCGGCACCCTGGCCGGGGTGCCCGAGACGACCCGAACCGGCTAGGCCTGGCCGTCGGCGATGGTGTTCCAGAACATCAGCTCGTAGGTCTGGAACAGCCGGCCGTACCGGCGAGCCTCGCGCTCGTTGCTCCGGCCGGCGTCCATGCCGGCCTGCACCGCGGCGATCGCCTGCTCGATCGCCTCCGGCACGGGGGTGGCGAAGAAGTCGAAGAAGCCGCACGCCTCGTCGTCGAGGCCGTACTTCGCCCGCATGGCCGCGGCGATCTTCCCGCAGTAGTCGCCCCACGCGGCGAAGTTCGCCACGACGCCGACGATGACGTCGGCCGGTTCGCCGTTGAGCGCGAGCCACGAGAAGTACGCCGGGTACGCCTGGCAGCCGGCCATCGGCTCGTAGGCGTCCAGCGCGGCCGCGTCCATCCCGCCGGCCGCGGCGAGCGCGGGCAGCTTGGCCAACGCGAGCCCCTCGCCCTGCGCGAGCCCGGCGAAGAACTCGCGTGCGGTCAGCTCGGTCGACCGCGACGCCAGCAGGTGGATGCTGCGCCAGTCGCTGCGGACGATGTGCGACTCCTCGGCGGCGATCGTGCCGAACACCGACGGCGCGGCGTCCCCCCGCTCGATCAGCGGCACCAGGCGGTTCTCGCTCTCCGCCGGCGCCAGCTCGTCGCGAATCGACTCCAACAGCTCTCGGGCGGACCCAGCCACTCGAACTCCATTCCTTGCACGGCGAACACGAAGACCACGGCAGCCTAGATCACCTCTGGAACGCCATGTCGTGTGAAATGGACCCATGGCGATACCTCTGCCCCGCAGTCTGTGGCCCACCGACGTCCTCAGCTGGACCGCGCGGACGGCGTCCAGCGCGGCCTCCGTGCCCGCCCGGGTGCTCGACCTGCTGACCGCGGCCGAGTCGGTGGTCGCGCGGGCGGACGAGCTGGTGGGTCGCGTCGACCGGGTGGTCACGAACGCCGAGGAACAGGTGACGCACGCCGAGCGGGTGACCAAGGCAGCCGAGGAGCAGGTGGTCGCGATGCGGCCGGTGCTGCGGTTCGTCGAGGAGTTCAGCGCCCACGAGGTGAGCGCCGCGATCGAGCTCGTCGACGAGTTGCCCCGGCTCGCCAACCACCTGACGCAGGACATCATGCCGATCCTCGCCACCCTCGACCGCGTCGGACCGGACATCCACGAGCTGCTGGACGTCACCAAGGACGTCCGGCGGGCCATCCTCGGCATCCCCGGGTTCGAGTTCCTGCGCCGCCGCGGCGAGGACAAGGACACCGACCGGTCGGACTGACGGCCGCGGCGTGTTCGCGATAGCTTGCCGGCATGGAGTCGACGCGGGTGGATCGTTGGCTGTGGGCCGTTCGGCTGGCGAAGACGCGGCCCGACGCCGCCGCGGCGTGTCGGGGTGGGCACGTGCGCGTGAACGACCGGCCGGCCAAGGCCGCGACGGCCGTGGCGCCCGGGGACCGGGTGCGCGCCCGGGTGGGCGACACGACCCGCATCGTCGAGGTGGTGCGGGTGATCCAGAAGCGGGTGGGCGCCACCGCGGCGGCGGAGTGCTTCATCGACCGGACTCCCCCGCCGCCGGTCGAGGCGCCGGTCGCGCGGCGGGACCGCGGCGCGGGTCGCCCGACGAAGCGCGACCGGCGGCTGCTCGACCGCTGGCGCACCGGCGGGGCCTGACCCCGCCAGCCCCGCCTACTCCGCGGCGTCCAGGGCGGCCCACACGTCGGGGGCCGCGTCGGGATGGCAGATCACCATGTCCGGCAGCCACACGTCCGACTGGTTGTAGCGCGGCGCCGAGCCGTCCAGCCGGCGCACCCGCCAGCCGCTGGCCACCGCGACCGCCACCGGGGCCGCGGAGTCCCACTCGTACTGGCCGCCGCCGTGCACGTAGGCGGTGGCCCGGCCGGCGAGAACGGTCGCCGTCTTCGCGCCCGCGGAGCCCATCGGCCGCGGCGTCGCCGGCCAACCCGCCAGCAGCTTCTCGAGCACCGCCGGCGGGCGGCTGCGGCTGATCAGCACCACCGGGTCCTCCGGCGCGGGACACGACTCCGCCGGCCGCCACGTCGAGTACGTCAGGTCGGCCGCCGGTAGGCACACCGCCCCGGCGGCCAGGTGTCCGCCCGACCACAGCGCCACGTGCACCGCCCAGTCCAGCCGGCCGGGCTCGGCGTACTCCCGGGTGCCGTCCAGCGGGTCGATGATCCACACGCGGTCCGCGGACAGCCGGCTCCGGTCGTCGGCCGACTCCTCGGACAGGATCGCGTCCTCGGGGCGTTCCTCGGCCAGCCGCGCCAGCAGCAGCTGGTTCGAGCGACGGTCCCCCGCGGCCCGCAGCTCGGCACCCCGCAGCTCGTCCCGCATGCCCATCAGCAGCTCGCCGGCGGCCTCGGCCAGCTCGTGCGCGAGCCGGTGGTCGGCGGGATCGGGCGAGGCTCGGTACACCCGCGTGGACTCGGTCGCCGAACTGCGGGTCATGAGCGTCGCCCTTCGTGGACTGCGGTCAGGTCGGCCGGTTTCCGCTCGCGGCGGGCGCGTTCGAGCATTCGGTGACTATTTCACCCGAGCACGTTCAGGGGGAGGTCAGGTCGGCACGGACTCGGGAGCCGCGGTGTGGCCGAAGCGGGTGCCGAGCGCGGTCAGGAAGCCGTCGATCGTCGCGGCGTGCCCGAAGACGTACCGGGACATGAACCGGAAGGCGAGGTTGCGGACCTCCCCGTGCTCGGTCACCGTGACCACGCAGCCAGCACCGTCGGGGCCGTCGGGCTCGAGGTCGTAGGTCCAGCTGCCGCCGAACGGCAGCTTCTCGTCGGTGATGCGGGTGACGAGTCGCCGCGGCGGGTCGGCCGCCTCGACCGCGAACGTGATCTTCCCGTCCTTGCCGAGCTCCCGCCAGCGCGTCGGCTCGGTCCCGAGCATCTCGACGCGCGTGACCCGGGGCCGCCAGGACGGGTACTCGGCGACGTCGGTCAGGGTGTCCCAGACTCGCTGCCGGTCGACGGGCAGCCGTACCCGCCGGGTCGCCGTGTGCGCGAGCGGCAACCGCGCCCCGATCGCCATCATCACCAGGAGCAGGAGCACGAGGACCCCGACGAGAACCCCTGCGATCCCGGCGATCACGAGCCACACCATTCCGGGCAGCCTACGCCGGCGGGCTGCAACGAGGCTGCAATCCCGGTCAAGACACTGTGCGCGACAGTCCACTACAGAAGGGAAGTACGCCGTGAAGCGCACCTCCGTCCGCACCCGTTGCCTCGCCTCGCTCGCCGCCGCCGGCATGGCCGCCGCGGTGGTCGGGTTCGTCCCCACCGCCACCGCCGAGTCGTCGGCGTCGTCTGCGTCCGCGTGCAAGATCGTCGCCGACATCAGCTACAACGCGAGCCGCGGCACCGTCGCGTCCTTCCGGGAGCTGTTCTGCGGGCCCGGCGGCGAGTCGACCCCACTCCCGACGATCCTCAGCCGCAACGGCACGATCGTCGCCCGAGGCACGGGCTTCGCGATCTACACCTGTCGCGGCACGACCTCCAGCACGTTCACCGCGACCTCGGCCAGACCGGAGCGCCACCCCTGCGGATGACCCGGGAGGCCGTCTCCGATCCGCGTCGTGCCGCCGGATCGGAGACGGTCACCGGTCAGCAGGGCACGAAGTGGAACGTCGGATTCGGGGTCTCCGTGCCCCACCTGCCGGCCGGCTGACCGGGGCAGCCCCACCACTTCTGGCCGACGAGATCGTCGCCGCGGTAGAAGTTCATGACGATCAGGTTCTCGGTGCCCGGCGGCGGCAGCTCGATCGCCTGTGCCGGGGCCGCGCCGACCGCGACGGCACCTAGCGCGAGTGCCGCGGCGACCGCGCCGCGTCTGAACATGCCGCGTCTGAACATGAGGATCTCCTCCAACGTCAAGGAATCGGGACGACGTCAGCATCTCGGCCGGCGTTGCAGTCCTGTTGCAGGATCGAGCGGAGCAGGTCCCTGGTCGCCGGCGCCGGGTCGATGCCGAGCTCGGCGGCCAGCGCCGCGCGCAGGCGCGCGTACACCCGCGCCGCCTGATCCTGTTGGCCGGCAAGGACGTGCGCCCGCATCAGCGCGCGGTGCGCGGCCTCGTCCAGCGGGTCCGCGGCGATCGCGGCGAGCGCCGGCCGCCGGGCGCGGGCTGGGTCACCGGTGCGCAGGGC
>NZ_JBOHGA010000234.1:0-9233 GCF_050699915.1 Actinophytocola sp. | reverse complement strand
CGGGCTGCCCGGCGGGCGGTCGCCGACGAGCCGGTCGCGCAGCAGCCGGCGGGCGTGCCGGAGCACGTCGGCGTGGGTGATGTTGCCCGCCGCGGCGAGCACCATCCTCGGCATCGCGTAGCGACGCTTGTAGAAGCCGTGCAACGAGGTTCGGCTCATCGTGCTGATCGACTGCTCGGTGCCCAGCACCGGACGCCCGAGCGGATGGTCGGTGAGCAGGGCCTCCACGAACGTGTCGTGCAGCAGGTCCTCGGGGTCGTCGTCGCGCATCGCGATCTCCTCGAGGACCACGCTGCGCTCGGTCTCCATGTCCCGCTCGGCCAGCAGCGCGTCGAAGACCACATCGGACACGAGGTCCATCGCGAGCGGCAGGTCGGTGTCGAGCACGTGCGCGTAGTAGCACGTGTGCTCCTTGGCGGTGAACGCGTTGAGCTCGCCACCGACCGCGTCGATCTCCTCGGCGATCTGCACCGCCGAGCGCCGCGCGGTTCCCTTGAACAGCAGGTGTTCCAGGTAGTGCGCGGCTCCCGCGACAGACTGCTGCTCGTCGCGGGAGCCGACGCCCACCCAGATGCCCACCGAGGCCGAACGGACGCCCGGGACCTGCTCGGTGATCACCCGCAGGCCACCGGGCAACATGGTGCGCTTGACTACGCACCCGCCGTCGGTCCGCTCCAGGACCCGGGTGCTTCCGTTACCTGCCAACGAACTTATGCCTTCGCGGGCTCGTCCGACGGCGCGTCCGACGGCGCGTCCGACGTGGCGTCGGCCTTGTCGTCCTCGTTCACCAGCACGAGGCTGATCTTGCCCCGCTGGTCGATGTCGGCGATCTCCACCCGGAGCTTGTCGCCGACCTTGACGACGTCCTCGACCTTGCCGATGCGCTTGCCGTTGCCCAGCTTGGAGATGTGCACCAGGCCGTCCTTGCCCGGCAGCAGCGAGACGAACGCGCCGAACGCGGCGGTCTTGACCACCGTGCCGAGGAAGCGCTCGCCGATCTTGGGCAGCTGCGGGTTGGCGATCGCGTTGATCAGGTCGATCGCCGCGTCCGCGGACGGACCGTCCGAGGCGCCGACGTAGATCGTGCCGTCGTCCTCGATCGAGATGTCCGCACCGGTCTGCTCGGTGATCGAGTTGATCATCTTGCCCTTGGGTCCGATCACCTCGCCGATCTTGTCGACCGGGATCTTCACGCTGGTGACGCGCGGCGAGTACGGGCTCATCTCGTCCGGCTTGTCGATGGCCTCGGCCATCACCTCGAGGATCGTCAGGCGGGCGTCGCGCGCCTGGGACAGCGCACCGCCGAGCACGTCCGACGGGATGCCGTCGAGCTTGGTGTCCAGCTGCAGCGCGGTGACGAGGTCCTTGGTGCCGGCGACCTTGAAGTCCATGTCGCCGAACGCGTCCTCGGCGCCCAGGATGTCGGTGATCGCCACGTACCGGGTCTCACCGTCGACCTCGTCGGACACGAGGCCCATGGCGATGCCGGAGACCGGGGCCTTCAGCGGCACGCCGGCGTTGAGCAGCGACATCGTCGACGCGCAGACCGAACCCATGGACGTCGAGCCGTTGGAGCTCAGCGCCTCGGAGACCTGGCGGATCGCGTAGGGGAACTCGTCGCGCTTGGGCAGCACCGGCACCAGCGCCCGCTCGGCGAGCGCGCCGTGGCCGATCTCGCGCCGCTTGGGCGAGCCGACCCGACCGGTCTCACCGGTGGAGAACGGCGGGAAGTTGTAGTGGTGCAGGTAGCGCTTGTGCGTCTCCGGGGACAGCGAGTCGATCTGCTGCTCCATGCGCAGCATGTTCAGCGTGGTGACACCCAGGATCTGGGTCTCGCCGCGCTCGAACAGCGCCGAGCCGTGCGCCCGCGGGATCAGCGCGACCTCGGCGGACAGCTGCCGGATGTCGGTGATGCCGCGGCCGTCGATGCGGACCTTGTCGCGCAGGATCCGCTGGCGGACCAGCTTCTTGTTCAGCGCCCGGAACGCGGCGCCGACCTCCTTCTCGCGACCCTCGAACGCGCCGCCCTCGACCGCGCCGACCTTCTCCAGGGTCGCGGCCTTGATCTCGTCCAGCTTGGACTCGCGCTCCTGCTTCCCGGCGATGGTCAGCGCCTGCGCCAGCTCGTCGGAGACGGCGGCCGTCACGGCCTCCAGCGCGTCCGGCTGGTAGGCCGGGTAGGTCGGGTAGGTCGGGTACTCGCGAGTCTCCTTGGCGGCGACCTCGGCCAGACGGGCCTGGGCCTCGCACAGCACCTTGATGAAGGGCTTCGCGGCCTCGAGGCCCTGCGCCACGACCTCCTCGGTCGGCGCGACGGCGCCCTCCGCGATCAGGTCCAGCACGTTGTCGGTGGCCTCGGCCTCGACCATCATGATCGCGACATCGCCCGAGCCGACCACCCGGCCGGCCACGACCATGTCGAACGCGGCCTTCTCCAGCTGCTCGTGGGTCGGGAACGCCACCCACTGCTCGCCGATCAGGGCCACCCGGGTGGCACCGACCGGGCCGGAGAACGGCAGGCCGGAGAGCTGGGTGGAGGCGGACGCGGCGTTGATCGCGACTACGTCGTAGAGGTCCTGCGGGTTGAGGCTCTGGATCGTGATGACGACCTGGATCTCGTTGCGCAGGCCGTCCACGAAGGACGGCCGCAGCGGCCGGTCGATCAGTCGGCAGGTCAGGATCGCGTCGGTCGACGGGCGACCCTCGCGGCGGAAGAACGAGCCGGGGATGCGGCCCGCGGCGTACATCCGCTCCTCGACGTCCACGGTCAGCGGGAAGAAGTCGAAGTGCTCCTTCGGGTGCTTCGACGCGGTCGTCGCGGACAGCAGCATGGTCTCCTCGTCGAGGTAGGCCACGACGCTGCCGGCGGCCTGCCGGGCGAGGCGCCCGGTCTCGAACCGGATGGTGCGCTTGCCGAAGGTGCCGTTGTCGATCACGGCAGTGGTCTCGTGAACTCCAGCTTCGCTGAAGTCGGTCATGTAGTTGCTCCTCGTCATCGCGGGCGCGCACACCCCATACGGGGCACAGGGCAACGGGATCCTCGCGAGGCCGGTCTTCGATCGAAGCGCCCGGGATCCGTCGGTCGTACCGACGGTCGAACCCGGGAGCCACTACCGAGGACCGGCGAACTGATCCCCGTACGCGGCGCGCTAAGCCCTTGTTCTTCTGTTCACAGAGGTCGGGGGAGCGGTCGCTGACCACTCCCCCGATTCGGGTCTATCGGCGCAGGCCGAGTCGCTGGATGAGCGACCGGTAGCGTTCGATGTCCACCTTTGTCAGGTAGTTGAGCAGCCGGCGGCGACGGCCGACCAGCAGCAACAGACCGCGACGTGAGTGGTGGTCGTGCTTGTGCACCTTCAGGTGCTCGGTCAGGTCGCTGATGCGCTTGGTCAGCATCGCGACCTGGGCCTCCGGCGAGCCGGTGTCGGTGTCGTGGACGCCGTACTCGGCCAGGATCGTCTTCTTCTGCTCGGTGGACAGCGCCACTCTTCGTACTCCTCGGATATGAGATGTGCCGTGCGGTCCCGTATCGGGATAGCAGGTACCGGCCGCCACGGACCGCAGCCGGACCCAAACACCGAGGTTAGCAGGTGGGTCGTCAGCCCTGCTTACCGGCCAGTGTGACGCGATCGAGCGGGGTGTAGACCGGCCCCCGCCCGCCCGGTTGGTCGCTGCGGAACAGCACCGCCTCGCCCGCCGTCCACGAGGCGCCGCGGAAGTCGGCCAGCTCGTGGACCGCCCGGACCGCGCTCCGGCTGCCCGCCGCACCGCGCCGCCAGCGGGCCACCGTGACATGCGGGGCGAAGTCGTACTCGGCCGCGTTGTTGTCCGCGTTCAGCGCGCCGGCGAGCCGGCGCAGCGCGGCCGCGTCGCGGTCCTCGAGCGGCGCGACCCCGACCCACAGCACACCCGGGAACCGGCCGGCGCCACGCAGCCGCAGCCGTGTCGCCGCGAGCCCGGTCGCCTGCCGGCGGAACCAGGAGCCGCGCCGGTCGGCGTGCTCGCGGTCGCCGTAGAAGCCGAGTGTGATGTGCCAGCGCTCGGGCGGCACCCAGCGCAGCTCGGCGTCGGTCTCGGTCTCGCGGAACGCCCGCAGCCGCTCGGCCAGCTCGGCGCGCACGGACCCGGGCAGCTCGACGGCCGAGAAGAGGCGGACCATCTACTGCGGCTGGCCCGCCCGTCGCAGCAGGTCGGCGAGCTCGGGGAACTTGCCGTTGAGCAGGCCGGCCGCGGCCGTGAGGTCGCCGGCCTCGGCGACCCGGCGCAGCGCGGCGACCGCGACCCGGTCGTTGCGTCCGATGTCGACCGGCAGGTTGTCCCTGGTCACGGAGGGGCGCGAGGCGCGCACCTCCTCCAGGGCGCGCATCATCGCCTCCTTCTTGCCGGCCGCGACGTCCGGGACCAGGATCTTGCGCTCGAGCATGATGAGCCGGGCCAGCACCGCCGGGTTGCCGATCTTGGCGCGTCGCCCGCTCATCACCTGGCTCAGCATGGGCGCGCTGATGCCCAGCACGTCGGCGAGGAAGGCCTGAGAGATGTCGAACGCGACCACGAGGCGGCGGACCCGGTCACCGAGCGGCTCGCCGTACCACTCCCGCTGTAGCGCCAGGTTGCGCTGGACGATCTTGTGGTCCTCCACTTTCGCCTCTCCCCTGAATCCCGCCACGACGGCTCGCCCCGAGCAGCCTCAGAGCATCTTGCCAGGCAAGTGCGAGTTGCGTGGTGAATCTCGCCACCCATTCGCATCTGCACGTATCCGCGTCGCCCGTCCAGGTGACGAACGTCAGCCGAGCAGCTCACGGGTTCGACGCACGTCGTCGTGCATCCGCTCCACGAGGGCCTCGGTGGACTCGAAGCGCTCCATGTCGCGCAGCCGGTCGACGAAGTCGACGGCCACGCGCTGGCCGTAGAAGTCCTCGTCGACGTCGAGCACGAACGCCTCCACCCGGCGCTCGCGGCCGGAGAACGTCGGGTTCGTGCCAACCGACATCGCGGCCATCAGGGGCTCCCGCCCGGTGGCGGTCAGCAGCGAGAAGCGGCCGGCGTAGACGCCGTCGGCGGGCACCGCGGCGTAGCGCGGAGTGGACAGGTTGGCGGTGGGAAAGCCCAGCTCGTGGCCGCGCCGGTCGCCGCGGACGATGATCCCCTCCAGCCGGTGCGGCCGGCCGAGCGCGGCCGCGGCGGCGGTGACGTCGCCGGCGTTGATGCAGGCCCGGATGTAGGTGGAGGAGAACGTGATCTCCGAGGCCGGCGTCGAGTTCGGCACCGTGACGAGCTTGGCGCCCTCGACCGCGAACCCGAACCGGTGACCGAACTGGGTCAGCAGCTCCACGTTCCCGGTGGCCTTGTGCCCGAAGGTGAAGTTCTCCCCCACCACGACGGCCGCCACGTGCAACTGGTCGACGAGGTACTCGTGCACGAACTCGTCGGCAGGCACCTTGGACAGGTCGAGGGTGAAGGGCAGCACGCAGAACACGTCCACACCCAGTTGCTCGACGAGCTCGGCCTTGCGGCGCAGCGTGGTGAGCTGCGCGGGGTGGCTGCCCGGCCGGACGACCTCGGCGGGGTGCGGGTCGAACGTGACCAGCAGGCTCGGCACCCCGCGATCGTGGGCGAGCGCCACCGCGCGCTGGATCAGCGCCTGATGCCCCAGGTGCACCCCGTCGAACACCCCGATCGTGGCAACACACCGCCCCCACCCGCCAGGGATGAACTCAAGCCCCCGCCACCTCTGCATGCCCGCCTCCCCGGAATTCAAAGTGTTAGTCGCCGTTGGTTTGGTGCCGTTCAGTTTGGTGCGTACTTGTGGCTGGGTCGCGTTCCGTTCCCCTTAGGTGCGGTTGGTTGCCACTTGGGTCGTGTGCAGGGCGCTCCTCAGACTGGGGTCAGGACCACCAGCGAGCGGGCGGCCTCGCCCTCGTCGGTGGCCAGGGCTATCGCGTGGCCTGCCGGGTTGAAGACGCCGTAGGTCCCCGCGAGGCCCGCGGCTGGCAGGCGTTGGCCGCGGAGCAGCGCTGCTGCCGAGCGGTCGTCCACGTCGCGGCGGGGGAAGGCTCGGTCGACCGCATCGTCCAGTGACAGGGACAGGCCGGGGGCCTCGGTCAGCTGGTCCAGTGTGGTCACCACGCGCAGGTCGAACGGGCCGACCCGGGTGCGGCGCAGGGCGGACAGGTGCCCGCCGACGCCGAGGCCGGCGCCGAGGTCGCGGGCCAGCGCGCGGACGTAGGTGCCCGACGAGCACTCGACCATCACGTCCAGCGCGACGACGGCGTCCATGCGCCGGGTGGCCAGCAGGTCGAACCGCGACACCTCGACCGGGCGGGCGGCGAGTTCTACCTCCTCGCCCGCGCGCACCCGCGCGTAGGCGCGCTTGCCGTCGACCTTGACCGCGCTGACCGCGCTCGGCACCTGCTGGATGTGCCCGGTCAGCTCGCGGATCCCGGCGGCGATCGCCTCGTCGGCCGCCGTCGAGGCGTCCACAGTGGACAGCACGTCGCCCTGCGCGTCGTCGGTCGTGGTGGCGCTGCCGAGGTGGATCGTGGCGAGGTACGCCTTGGTGTCGAGCGCGAGGTGGCCGAGCAGCTTCGTGGCCCGCTCGATGCCGAGCACGAGCACGCCGGTGGCCATCGGGTCGAGCGTGCCGGCGTGGCCGACCTTGCGCGTGCCCAGGATTCGCCGCACGCGGGCGACGACGTCGTGGGAGGTCATGCCGTCCGGCTTGTCGACGACGACGAGGCCGGGCGGGACGGTGACACGCTGCTTGGTCGCTGCTGGGGACACGGGATGATCCTCCCAGAGCTAGGTGTGCGCGAGGTCCCAGGCCCGCCGCCGGATCCGCACCGGCACGTCCTCACCGCGGTCGGCGGCGTCGAACACGGCCGCCCGGGCCCGGCGCCACCACACCGACGTGCGCCACAGGCCGAGCAGCAGGACCGCGACCACCGCGAGCAGCGCCAGCCGGAAGGCGGTCGGCGACCCGAGCGGTTCGAAGATCGACAGCAGCACGCCGACCGCCAGCGCGGACACGGTGATCGCGACGAACCCGCCGACGTTGACCACCCCGGTCGCCGTGCCGACCCGGCGCAGCGGGTTGTAGTCGCGGGCCAGGGCGAACGCGATGGACGAGGCGGGGCCGCCGACGGAGAGCACCGCGAACCCGGCGACCAGGATCCCGACCGGGACGTGCCCGCCCGGCCAGCCGAGCAGCACCGCCCACACGCCGAGCGCGGCGAGCAGGTAGCCGACGACCAGCGGCGTGCGGCACTCCGGCCGGTGACTGATCACCGCGCCGATCGTCGGTCCGCCGACGATCGCCCCGACCACGAGCAGGCCGAGCAGCAGGCCGGCGGCCGGGACGCCGAGCCCCTGCGCCTGGACCAGGTACGGGAAGCCCCAGATCAGGCCGAGCATCGCCGGGGCGAACATCGTGGAGAAGTGCGCCCAGAAGCCGAGCCGGGTGCCGGGCGTGCGCCAGGCCTGCCGGACCTGGCCGAGCACGACGCGCAGCGACTCGGGTTCGCGGGTCGCCGGGACCGCGCCCGCCGGGTGGTCGCGCACCCGCAGCACCAGCACCACGGCGTAGGCCGCGGTGGCGGCGCCGGTCGCGGCGAACGTGACGGTCCAGCCGACGCTGTCGAGCAGGACGGCGAGCGGCAGCGTGGAGATCAGGTTGCCCAGCGCACCGAGCGCCGCGGTGGTCGACGCGAGCGCGGCGTAGCGCCGGGGCGGGAAGTACGCGGCGACCAGGCGCAGCACGCTGACGAAGGTCAGGGCGTCGCCGATGCCGAGCACCGCGCGGGCGAGCAGGCCGAGCGGGTAGGAGGTGACGAACGCGAACAGCAGCTGGCCCAGCCCCATCAGCAGCGCCGCGACGGTGAGCACGCGGCGCGCGCCGTAGCGGTCGACCAGCAGGCCGGTGGGGATCTGCATGAGGGCGTAGAGGCCGATCTGCAGCACGGTGAACGTGCCGAGCGCGGCCGGCCCGAGCCCGAACCGCTCGCCGGCCTCGAGGCCCGCGACGCCGAGCGTCGTTCGGTGGAACACCGCCGCCAGATAGACGAGGACCGCGATGGCCCAGATCGTCAGTGCCCTCCGGGCCTGGTGGGTCTGGCGGGTGTCCTGCACAACGCTCCTGTTCGGTGTCGACGCCTCGTCCCACTGGGTACAGCGCACCGCCCGGCCGAATCATTAGCGAGCTCAGCCGTGGGTTCGGTCACGCCCGCACGGCACCGAGCACCGCCCACCGTCCGGAGTGGAGCCTGCCGAGCACCGTGGCCAGCCGGACCAGCATGAAGGCGGTCAGCCCGGTCCAGATGCCCACGAGTCCCCAGTCGAACACGAACGACGCCCAGGTCAGCGGCAGGAACGCGAGCACCGCGGCACCGATCGTGGCGGTGCGCAGGAACGCCGCGTCGCCGGCGCCGAGCAGCACCCCGTCGAGGGCGAACACGACACCCGCCACCGGCTGCATCGCGACGAAGAACCACCAGGCGTGCGGGATCTCCGCGAGTACCGAACCGTCCGAAGTGAACAGTCCGGGTAGGACGCCGGCGAGCGCGGCGAACAGCACGCCGAGCAGACAGCCGAAGACGAGCCCGTAGCCGGTGACCTGTCGGGCGAGGTCCTTGGCGTAGCGCTCGTCGCCGGCCCCGAGCGCCGCGCCGACGAGCGACTGCGCGGCGATCGCGATCGAGTCGAGCACCAGCGCGAGGAACACCCACAGCTGCAGCACCACCTGGTGCGCGCCGACCGCGGCGGTGGAGGCGTGCGCGGCGACCGAGGTGGCGGAGACGAAGCAGGCCTGGAACGCCAGGCCGCGCAGGACGAGGTCGCGGCCGACGGTCAGCTGCGCGCGCATCGTCGCCGGGTGCGGCCGCAGCGCCACCCGCTCGACGACCAGCGCACGGATGAACAGCGTGGCCGCGATCAGCTGCGCGCAGACGTTTGCGACCGCCGAGCCCTCGAGTCCCCAGCCCGTGCCGTACACGAGGACCGGGCAGAGCACGGCGGAGATCCCGTTGCCGGCCAGCACGTAGCGCAGCGGCCGGCGGGTGTCCTGCACGCCGCGCATCCAGCCGTTGCCGGCCATCGTGATGAGGATGAAGGGGATGCCGAACAGCGCGATGCGCAGCCAGCCGACCGCGGCGTCCGCGACCGGGCCGGGCCCGGCGAGCAGGCGCGCCACCGGCCCGGCGACCGCCTGCCCCACGACGATCAGCACGACGCCGACGACC
>NZ_JBOHGA010000233.1:0-9281 GCF_050699915.1 Actinophytocola sp. | reverse complement strand
GCCCGCGGGACGGCCGCACACGAGGAGTCCGGGCGGGCACGCGGAACCGCGGGACCCGCGGGCGCGGAGGCCACGCCGACCAGGGCCGGGGACGTGACCGCGGTCAGGCCCGTGACCAGCACGAGAGCGAACAACGACAGTCGGGGGCGGGTGAAGGAGGTCATGGCTCCAGCTTCCGCGCGAGGCCGACGGTTGGGCGCCGCGAGCGGGAATCTGTGGATGGGCGGGCGGGTTGTGGACAACCCGGGAACCGCGGGTCGAGGGCGTCAGGACGACCG
Organism: Actinophytocola sp.; assembly: GCF_050699915.1. Taxonomy (GTDB): domain Bacteria; phylum Actinomycetota; class Actinomycetes; order Mycobacteriales; family Pseudonocardiaceae; genus Actinophytocola. The sequence continues at coordinate 9,003 of NZ_JBOHGA010000233.1, read as the reverse complement.
CGTAGACTGCTCGTGCGGTCCGTGGTTCCACGGATCGACTTCGCGTGCCTGTGCATCAGCTTCGGCGAAACGGCATCCGGCGGTCCCACACCGAGATCAGTGATCGAGGAGCGGGTCCGGCTGCCGGCACCGGCACCAGGGCGCCCTCGCAACACCGCGGAGGGCGCGACAACCGACATCGCGCCGAGCGGACACCCGGCGCGCAGACAGAAGAAGGTGCGAACGAGGCCATGGCCGTCGTCACCATGAAGCAGCTGCTCGACTCCGGTGTGCACTTCGGGCACCAGACCCGCCGCTGGAACCCGAAGATGAAGCGCTACATCCTCACCGAGCGCAACGGCATCTACATCATCGACCTCGAGCAGACCCTGTCCTACATCGGACGCGCGTACGAGTTCATCAAGGAGACCGTCGCGCACGGTGGCTCGATCCTCTTCGTGGGCACCAAGAAGCAGGCCCAGGAAGCGATCGCCAACGAGGCGCTGCGTGTCGGTATGCCGTTCGTCAACCAGCGCTGGCTGGGCGGCATGCTCACGAATTTCTCCACCGTCCACAAGCGTCTCCAGCGGCTCAAGGAGCTCGAGTCGATGGAGCAGACGGGTGGCTTCCAGGGTCGCACCAAGAAGGAGATCCTGATGCTCACCCGCGAGAAGGACAAGCTCGAGCGCACGCTCGGCGGCATCCGGGACATGGCCAAGGTGCCCAGCGCGGTGTGGATCGTCGACACCAAGAAGGAGCACATCGCGGTCGGCGAGGCGCGCAAGCTGCACATCCCGGTCGTCGCGATCCTCGACACCAACTGCGACCCGGACGAGGTCGACTACCCGATCCCGGGCAACGACGACGCGATCCGCTCGGCCGCGCTGCTGACCAAGGTCGTCGCCGAGGCCGCGGCCGCCGGACTGATGGCCCGCGCCGGCGTGCGCAACGGCGTGCCGGACGGCGAGGACAAGCCGGCGGTCGCCACCGACGAGCCGCTGCCCGAGTGGGAGCAGGAGCTCCTCGTCGGCCAGAACGCGCCGGCGGGCGGCGAGACGAAGCCGGCCGAGGCCCCCAGCGAGTCCTGAGCCAAGCACGCGAAAGAAGGATGGATACAGCCACGATGGCGAACTACTCCATGGCCGACGTCAAGCGGATCCGTGAGCTCACGGGCGCCGGCATGATGGCTTGCAAGAACGCTCTCGAGGAGGCCGACGGCGACTTCGACAAGGCCGTCGAGATCCTGCGCATCAAGGGCGCCAAGGATGTCGGCAAGCGTGCGGAGCGCACCACGGCCAACGGTCTGGTCGTCGCGGACGGCGGCGTCATGGTCGAGCTGAACTGTGAGACCGACTTCGTCGCGAAGAACGCCGACTTCCAGACCCTGGCCAACCGGATCGTCGACGCCGCGAAGGCTGCCAAGCCGGCCGACGTCGACTCGCTGGCGAAGGCCGACCTGGACGGCAAGTCGGTCGGTGACGCCGTGCAGGAGCTGTCCGCCAAGATCGGTGAGAAGCTCGAGCTGCGCCGGGTTGTCGTGTTCGACGGCCCGGTCGCGACCTACCTGCACCGTCGCGACCCCGACCTGCCGCCGACGGTCGGCGTGCTGGTCGAGTACACCGGCGACGACACCGAGATGGCCCGCGGCGCGGCGATGCAGATCGCCGCGATGAAGCCGCGCTACGTCACCCGTGACGAGATCCCCGAGGAGGTCCTCGCCACCGAGCGGCGGATCGCCGAGGAGACCGCCCGCGAGGAGGGCAAGCCGGAGCAGGCGCTGCCCAGGATCGTCGAGGGCCGCGTCAACGGTTTCTACAAGGACGCCGTCCTGCTCGAGCAGGCCTCCGTGCAGGAGTCGAAGAAGACCGTCAAGGCGCTGCTCGACGCGGCCGGCGTGACGGTTTCCCGGTTCGCCCGCTTCGAGATCGGCCAGTCCTGATCGGAGCAGCCCGGACCCCAGGCAGTGCCCCGCCCTCGCGTTCGCCGCGGGCGGGGCACAGTCCTGTAGTCAGTCCCGTGACCGTGAACGAGGAGGACATCGTCATGGATGGTCGGCGACACGGTTTTCGAAGGGTGCTGCTCAAGCTGGGCGGGGAGATGTTCGGCGGCGGGGAGGTCGGCGTCGACCCGAACGTCGTGCAGGCCGTCGCCCGTCAGATCGTCGAGGTGGTCCGCGACGGCGTGCAGATGTCCGTGGTCATCGGGGGCGGCAACTTCTTCCGCGGCGCGGAGCTCTCCCAGCGCGGCATGGACCGGGACCGCGCCGACTACATGGCCATGCTCGGCACTGTCATGAACTGCTTGGCGCTGCAGGACTTCCTCGAGAAGCTCGGCATCGACACCCGGGTGCAGACCGCGATCACCATGGGCCAGGTCGCCGAGCCCTACATCCCGCGCCGCGCCGAGCGGCACCTGGAGAAGGGCCGCGTCGTGATCTTCGCGGGCGGCGTCGGGATGCCGTACTTCTCGACCGACACCGCGGCCGCCCAGCGCGCGCTGGAGATCGGCTGCGAGGTCGTGCTCATGGCCAAGTCGGTCGACGGGGTCTACACCGCCGACCCCAAGAAGGCGCCCGACGCCGAGATGTTCCAGCACATCACCCACCGCGAGGTGCTGGAACAGGGGCTCGCGGTCGCCGACGCGACGGCGTTCAGCCTGTGCATGGACAACAACATGCCGATCATCGTGTTCAACCTCCTGGTCGAGGGGAACATCGCGCGCGCGGTGCGTGGTGAGAGGATCGGCACCGTCGTCAGCACTCCCTGACAGCGGCTGGGGAGACAACTACAGGAGCAGCTTTGATCGACGAGACACTCCTCGACGCCGAGGAGAAAATGGAAAAGGCCGTGTCGGTGGCCAAGGACGAGCTCAACACGGTGCGCACCGGCCGCGCGAACCCGGCCATGTTCTCGCGCATCGTCGTCGACTACTACGGCTCGCCGACGCCGCTGAACCAGCTCGCCGGCATCTCCATCCCGGAGGCCCGGATGGCTGTCGTGAAGCCCTACGACGTGAGCCAGCTGAACTCGATAGAGCGGGCGATCCGCGACTCCGACCTGGGAGTCAACCCGAGCAACGACGGCACGATCATCCGCGTGATCATCCCGCAGCTGTCCGAGGAGCGCCGCCGCGAGATGGTCAAGGTGGCCAAGCACAAGGGCGAGGAAGCCAAGATCTCCATCCGCAACGTGCGGCGCAAGGCCAACGAGGAGCTGCACCGCATCGCCAAGGACGGCGAGGCCGGCGAGGACGAGGCGGTCCGCGCGGAGAAGGAGCTCCAGCACCTCACCGACAAGTACGTCGCGCAGGTCGACGAGCTCGTAAAGCACAAGGAAGCCGAGCTGCTCGAAGTCTGAGCGGTTCGATCCAGTGACGAGCGACATGACGAGCGACATGACCAGCGAGGCGGCCGAACCGGCCCCGGAACGACCCGAGCCGGGCGAGGTCAGCCCCGCGCCCCTGTCCCGGGCCGGGCGCAATGTGCCTGTGTCGATCGTGGTCGCGCTCGTGCTGGGCGCGGCCGTACTGGTGTCGCTGCTGACCGTCCGGCAGATCTTCGTCGGCGTGGTCGCCGCCGCCGTCGCGGTCGGCACGTGGGAGCTGGCCGGCGCGCTGAAGCGTGCCTCGGACATCAGGGTCGCGGTGTGGCCGGTGCTCGTCGGCGGCCAGGCGATGGTGTGGCTGTCCTGGCCGTTCGAGCGCGAGGGGCTGCTCGCCGCGTTCGTGCTGACGGTCCTCGCGTGCATGGTGTGGCGCTTCGCCGGCGGCATCGACGGCTACCTGCGCGACCTCAGCGCGTCGGTGCTGACCGCCGCCTACGTCCCGCTGCTGGCCTCGTTCGCGGCGATGCTGGTGGTGCCCGAGGACGGCGTGGCCCGGGTGCTCAGCTTCATGATCCTCGTGGTCTGCTCGGACACCGGAGGCTTCGCGGCGGGCGTCTGGTTCGGCAAGCACCCGATGGCCAAGGTCATCAGCCCGAAGAAGTCCTGGGAGGGCTTCGCGGGCTCGATGGTGGCCGGTGTCGCCGCGGGAGTCCTGACGCTGACGTTGATGCTCGACGGCCAGTGGTGGCAGGGTGCGCTGTTCGGCGCGGCCCTCGTGTGCACCGCCACCGTCGGGGACTTGGTCGAGTCGCTGATCAAGCGAGACCTCAAGATCAAGGACATGGGCCAGCTGCTGCCCGGGCACGGCGGGCTGATGGACCGGCTCGACTCGCTGCTGCCCGCCGCTGTCGTGTCCTGGCTGCTGTTGAGCCTGTTCGTGCCACACTGAGCCGTGGGCATGGTGACGCGGGCGCTCGCCAGGGTCGTGGGCGAGGTGCGGCGTGGGCACGACACGGTGCCGAGCCCGAACATCTGGCACTGGCCCGAGGTGTACGAGGTCGAGAACCGCGCGCAGGATGTCGAGGGCGACATCTGGCGGGTCCTCGCCGAGCTCGTCGACTGGACCGGGCGGGACGTGGCGGACGTCGGCTGCGGGGACGGCTTCCACCTGCCCCGTTTCGCCGAGACCGCGCGTCGCGTCGTCGGCATCGAGCCGCATCTGCCGCTGGTCCGCCGCGCCCGCGACCGGGTGGCCGGCCAGCCTGTCGTCGAGGTACTGGCCGGCTCGGCGCAGCGGCTGCCGCTCCCGGACGCGAGCGTGGACCTGGTGCACGCGCGGACCGCGTACTTCTTCGGCCCCGGCTGTGAGCCGGGGCTCGCCGAGGCGGATCGGGTGCTCCGCCCCGGCGGCTCGCTGGTGATCGTCGACCTGGACGTGCGGCACCGGCCCTACGGCGACTGGATGCACTCGGATCTGCCCGGCTACGACACGGTCGAGGTGGACGAGTTCTTCGCGCGCAACGGCTTCACGAGCCGGCAGGTCGAGACGCTCTGGCGGTTCGACACCAGGGCCGACCTGGACGCGGTGCTGCGGATCGAGTTCTCCGCCCGCGTGGCCGCGCGGGCCGTCGCCGAGGTGGTGGGGCAGAGCCTGCCGGTCGGCTACCGGGTGATGCACCGGCACAAGCCGACCGGGTTGCTCCGGCCCTGAGGATCAGTCCTCGTCGTCGGTCTCATCGTCGGTCTCGTCGTCGGCGACCGCGGGCGGCTCGACCTCGCCGAGGATCGCGTAGACCTCTCGGCGTGCCTCGTTGAGCACCTCGACCGCGCGCTGCTTCTGGTTCTCGGTGGCCGCGTGGGCGACCTGCATGGTGGCGCCCATGAGCTGGCCGATCGCGTTGCGCAGGTTGACGTCGTTGGGATCGACGTCCTGGGCGATCTCCGCCCACGGCGGGGCCGCGGCGTGCTTCTCGGCGGCCGCGCGCCCCTCGTCGGTGAGCTCGAAGCGGCGCTTGCCGCCGCTGCCCTCGGTGCTGGCGATGAGGCCCTCGTCGGCGAGCAGCTGCAGTGTCGGGTAGACCGAGCCCGGGCTCGGGCGCCAGAACTCGCCGCTGCGCTCGGTGATCTCCTGGATCATCTCGTAGCCGTGCATGGGCCGCTCCACGAGCAGGGCGAGGATCGCCGCCCGCACGTCGCCGCGCCTGCTGCGCCGGCCACCCCCGTGACCTCGGCGTCGGCTGCCGCGTCGCATGTCGCGCCCGCCGGCGAAGCCCGGGAAACCGGGGACGCCGGGCACGGGCGGCATGCCCGGCCAGGGGCCGAACGGCGGCTGCGGCGGGAACGGGCCCTGCGCGTGTGGCGGGGCGAACGGTCCCTCCGGCCCGAAGGCCTCGTGCGGCTCGCCGAACGGCGGCCGGTGGTGAGCTCGGTGCTCTCTGTGGTGGTGTTCGTGTCCGAATGATGGACGCATGATCATTTCCTCCCTGTGGGCATCGCGTGGTACCGCGATAGGTTTACGATATATCGGAACGTATCGTGATGCAACGTTATTCCGACGACGGCCGCATGGGAGAATGGCGGAGCCATGACCGCACTTCCTCTCGTCTTCGACGCGCCCCGCCGCGGCCTCCCGCCCCGCCACATCGCCGACATGTCCGCCGAAGAGCGGCGTGCGGCGGTGGCCGAGCTGGGGGAGAAGCCCTTTCGCGCCAACCAGCTCTCACACCACTACTTCGCCCGGCTGACCGCCGACCCGGCGCTGATGACGGACATCCCGGCGGCCAGCCGCGACCGGCTCGCCGACGGGCTGCTGCCGCCGCTGCTGTCCGTCGTCCGGCACCTGAGCTGCGACGACGACAGCACCCGCAAGACGCTGTGGCGCGCGCACGACGGGACGCTGCTGGAGAGCGTGCTCATGCGGTACCCGGACCGGGTGACGCTGTGCGTGTCGAGCCAGGCCGGCTGCGGCATGGCGTGCCCGTTCTGCGCGACCGGCCAGGGCGGGCTGCAGCGCAACCTGTCGACCGCGGAGATCGTGGACCAGGTCCGCGCCGCGGCGGCCGCCATGCGCGACGGCGAGCTCGGCGAGCCGGGGCGGCTGTCCAACATCGTGTTCATGGGCATGGGCGAGCCGTTGGCGAACTACCGCCGGGTCGTCGACGCCGTGCACCGGATCTGCGACCCCGCGCCCGGCGGGCTTGGCATCTCGCAGCGCTCGGTGACGGTGTCGACGGTCGGCCTCGCCCCGGCGATCCGCAAGCTGGCCGACGAGCGGCTGCAGGTGCGCCTCGCGGTGTCACTGCACACCCCGGACGACGAGCTGCGCGACACGCTGGTGCCGGTGAACACGCGCTGGTCGGTGGACGACGTCCTGGAGGCCGCGCGGTACTACGCGGACACGTCCGGGCGGCGGGTGTCGATCGAGTACGCGCTGATCCGAGACGTGAACGACCAGCCGTGGCGAGCGGACCTGCTGGCCAAGCGGCTGCGGCAGCACCTGGCCCAGCTGGTGCACGTGAACGTGATCCCGCTGAACCCGACTCCCGGCTCGAAGTGGGACGCCGCCCCGAAGCCGGTGGAGCGCGAGTTCGTCCGCCGGGTCAACGCGGGCGGCGTCGCCTGCACGGTCCGGGACACCCGGGGCCAGGAGATCGCCGCGGCCTGCGGACAACTGGCCGCGGAGGGCTGAGCGGTGGAGATCTGGATCAACCCGCGGTGCTCGAAGTGCCGGTCGGCGGTGTCGCTGCTGGACGAGGCCGGCGCGGAGTACACCGTGCGGCGCTACCTCGAGGATCCGCCGACCGCGCGCGAGCTCGCCGAGGTGCTCGACCGCCTGGGCCTCGAGCCGTGGGACGTCGTGCGGACCGGGGAGGCCGTCGCCGGCGAGCTGGGCATGCGGGACTGGTCGCGCACACCGGCGGACCGTTCCCGCTGGATCGACGCGATGGCCGCCAACCCGATCCTCATCCAGCGCCCGATCATCACCGCGGACGACGGCACCGCGGTGGTGGGCCGGTCGCCGGAGTCGGTCCGTTCGGTGCTGCCCGCCGACTGACCGGACGCCCTCACGTTCGCCAGCAGGGACGCGACATCCAGGCGAGCGTCGATCCGCGAGGTGCGGAGGAGGCGAACGCAGATGGGCGACGACTACCGGTTCCGCGACGTCCGCCCTGGCCATGGACACGGGCAGTCCAACGTCGGGCGCGGCGGCCGCAACTACCAGGACAACAGCAGGCACCACGACGTCGACAACCGCGACGGGCACTACGTCGGCGGCAACCACCACGACTCCCGGGCGTACGACCAGCGAGCGTATGACCAGCGGGCGTACTACCAGGACGAGAACTACCACATCGACGTCGGGCCGCCGGACCCCATCGACTCGATGTTCAGCGGGCGCGGCGTGGGTCGCCTGCTGTCCGCGCTCGGGCTGATCATCGCGTTCGCCGGCTTCGGCGGCTGGATGTGGCTGATCTTCTCGCCGATGCTGGCCGACACCGGCCCGGGACAGATACCGGACAACCCGTTCAGCATCGAGCTCATGCCTGGCGTGCCGATGGGACCGGTCGCGTTCGGGGCCGCCGCGTTCGGCGCGATCCTCGCCGCGATCGGTGCGTCGATGGCGAAGGCCGCCCGCCGCCGGCACGACGAGCAGTACCGCCGCCGGCGGCGGTACCACTGAGGGGGACGATCATGGGTGACACGTTCCGCTTCGGCGACGTGGGCGGGTCCGGGCAGGTCAACATCGGTCGCGGCGGGCGCAACCACCAGGACGACAGCCAGCACCACCACGTCGACAACCGCGGCGGATACTACGTCGGCGGCGACGTCACGGCAGGCGCGCCGCCGGAGCTGCTCGCCGACCTCGACGCACTGAGTGCCCTGCTGGGCGGGCTGCGGCTGACCGCGGACGAACGGGCGGAGGCCGAGAGCCAGCTGGAAACGGCACGTGCCGCGGCGGAGCGCGAACCCGAGCGGGCGGCCGCCGGGATGCGCCGCTTCACCGAGATCGTCAAGGACGCCGGCGCGCTGACCTCCGCGGGCGCCGCGCTCGTCGAGCCGCTCATGCGAATCGGCCGGTGGCTCGGCCCGGTCGGCGCCGCCGTGCTGAGCCTGCTCTGACCGGTAAGGCTGGTGGTACGCGGGGAGGCCGAGACCCGCTAGCGGCGCCAGGCGGTGCGCTGCCGCACGCGGTAGCCGACCAGGGCGGCGACCAGGGCCACGCCGAAGCCGAGCAGCCACAGGCGTTCGGTCTCCGCCACGTGGTTGCCGACGAACGCCATGACGAACATCGCGATCGCGGAGATCCAGCCGCCGATCTCGCGGCCGCGCGGGAAGCGGCCGTGCCAGCCCCACTCGGCGGACGGCTCCTCGACCGGGTCGACCGTCGTCGACGGTCGCCTCTCCAGCTGTGAGCCTGCCACGTTCCCTCCCTGGCACCCGCGATCCTTGCCGGCACATGCTCCCACGCCGCCCGTCCGGATGGCGTCCCGGGTGGATCGGGAAGAATGGGCGGCGATGACCAGACGCAGCGTCCTCGTGCTCGGCTCGACCGGCTCGATCGGCGTCCAGGCGCTGGACGTGGTGGCGGCCAACCCCGAACGGTTCGAGGTGGTCGGCGTCGCGGCCGGCGGCTCGGATCCGGCGGCCCTCGCCGCCCAGGCGGTCGCCACCGGCGCCCGGGCGGTGGCCGACTCCCGCT
>NZ_JBOHGA010000232.1:0-9311 GCF_050699915.1 Actinophytocola sp. | reverse complement strand
GGCGCGGCCAGCGCCCGGCGGAGCGCGCCGGTGCCCAAGACCCGCCGCGCCTCGACCAGGCCCCGGCGGCTCGTTCGAAAGCCCACCGGGAACCATCACATCCGTGTCGTCTCCGTGCGCTTCCTGCTGATCGCCGCCCTCGTCGCGGCGGGCGTCAAGCTCATCCAGGTCCAGGGGTTCGAGGCGGAGGCCCTCGCCGCGAAGGCGGAGCAGCAGCGCACCACCGAGATCGACATTCCCGCGACCCGCGGGTCCATTGTGGACCGCAACGGCGTGCAGCTCGCGTTCAGCGTCGAGTCGCGCGCCCTGGCCTTCCGACCCAAGGCGGTGCGCGACGAGATCGCCGCCTACAACAAGGAGCACCCCGGCACCAAGCTGAGCTTCGAGGACCGCACCGCGGAGATCGCCCGCGCCCTCCGCCAGCAGCTCGGCGACCGGGTCGACGAGGGCGACCTGCTCTCCAGGCTGCACCGGAACACCACGTTCGTCTACCTCGCCGACAAGGTGGAACCGAAGGCCGCCCGCGACCTGCAGGCGCTCTTCCCCGAGATCATCACCGAGTACCGCGCGGTCCGCGAGTACCCCGGCCGCACGCTCGCCTCCAACATCGTCGGCGTCGCCAACTGGCGGATGGACGACCTCGACGTCAAGAAACACAACCTGCACGGCCTGTCCGGCCTGGAGATCCTGCGCGACAACCAGCTGTCCGGCACGCCGGGCCGCCAGGTCGTGGACACCGAGGAGGGCAGCCGCAGCGTCGTCATCCCCGGCACCGAGCGCGACCTCGTGCCCGCCACCGACGGCTCGGACATCGAGTTGACCATCGATGCCGACCTGCAGTACCACCTGCAGCAGTCGCTCGCCGGCTACGTCGCCAAGAGCCAGGCCAAGAACGCCAGCGCGGTCGTCCTCGACGCGCACACCGGCGAGATCTACGCGATGGCCAACGACAAGAGCTTCGACCCGACCGCCCCGAAGGGCCTCGACCTGCGCACGATGGGCAACCCGGCGGTGTCGACGCCGTACGAGCCCGGCTCGGTGAACAAGGTCGTCACCGCGCTGTGCACGATCAAGGAGGGCATCTCCGAGCCCGGCGACTCGCACGTGGTCCCCGACTCGATCAACGTCGCCGACCGCACCGTGCACGACGCCTGGCCCCACGCCACGATGCCGTTCACCACCACCGGCATCTTCGCCAAGTCGTCCAACGTCGGCACGCTGCTGCTCGCCGAGCAGTGCGGCCCGGACCGGTTCTCCACGCTGCTGCGCGACCTCGGTCTCGGCAAGCGCACCGGCGTCGGGCTGCCCGGCGAGAGCCCCGGCCGGGTGCCGCCGCGCGGCCAGTGGTCCGGCTCGACCTTCGGCAACCTGCCGATCGGGCAGGGACTGTCGATGACCGTCCTGCAGATGGCCGGCATGTACCAGACGATCGCCAACGACGGCGTGCGCGTGCCGCCGCGGATCGTCAGCGCGCGGGTCGCCCCGGACGGCACCCGAGTCCCCGAGGCGAAGCCGAAGCCGGTGCGGGTGGTCGACAAGAAGACCGCGCGAACCGTGCGGGACATGCTGCGCGCGGTGGTGCAGGACGGCGAGGGGCTGAACAACGGCACCGGCCCGGACGCCGCGCTGACCGGCTACCAGATCTCCGGCAAGACCGGGACCGGACAGCAGATCGACCCGGCCACCGGCAGCTACTCCGACTCCAAGTACTGGATCACGTTCGCGGGCATCCTGCCGGCGGACGACCCACGGTTCGTCGTGGGCATCATGCTCGACCGGCCGAACTACTCCGGCGGCCCGCCGGAGGGCCGCTCGGCCGCGCCGCTGTTCCACGACGTGGCCTCCTACCTGGCGCAGCGGTACAACATCCCGCTGTCGAAGAAGCAGAGCCCGGTCGTGCCGCTGGTGCTGGACCAATAACTGTCAGGGGGCCCTCATACCCTGTGCGCCATGACAGCCTGGTTCACCGAGGACGACCTCCACGAGGCCGCCGGCGGACAGTCCTTCCAGCGCGGTCGTGACTACGTGGCGGCGGTCGCCGACGTGGCGCCGACCGCGCTCGGCGTGCGGGCGACCGTCCGCGGGCTGGACAGCTACGAGGTGTGGCTCGGCCGCGACGGCGAACGGCTGGTGGGGGAGTGCAGCTGCCCGTTCGGTGCGGACGGCAACTTCTGCAAGCACTGCGTGGCCGTGGGGCTGGTGCTGCTCGCCGAGGGGCCGGGACCAGCCGCCCCCGAGGTCGACCTCGCCGCGTACCTGCGCACCTTGGAGCACCGCGAGCTGGTGGAGCTGGTGCTCGAGCAGGCCGGCCGGGACCCGGCGCTGTACCAGCGGCTCTCGCTGCGGGCGGGCTCGACGGGGGCGCCGCAGGTGGCGGTGCTGCGCCGGCAGCTTGACGAGGCGCTGCGCGTGCGCGGCTACCTCGACGACCAGGCCACCCGCGGCTACGCCCGGCGGGCCCGTGAGGTGCTGGACACCGTCGACGAGCTGATCACGTCCGGACACGCGCCCGAGGCCCGCCCGCTGGCTCGCTCGGCGGTCGAGGGCATCACGGCCGCGATGTCCACTGTGGACGACTCGGCCGGCGCGGTGACGGGCCTGTACCGCCGCGCGCTGTGGCTGTACGCACGGGCGTGTGCCGCCGCCCGGCCCAACCCGGCGCGGCTGGCGGAGTGGCTGTTCCGCCAGCGGCTGGATGGCCCGGGCTGGCCGGCGGTCGAGCTTGCCGACTTCGCCGACTCGCTGGGGGAGGCCGGGCTGTCGGCATACCGGTCGCTGCTGCGCTCGGCGTGCGCGGCGCCGGCCGAGGACCAGGTCGTGCTGCTGCGGTCAATGCGCGAGCAGCTGGCCATCGTGGACGGTGACCTGGATGCGCGGGTCGACATCCTGGCCGAGAACGTGCCGAACCCCAAGGCGTTCCTGGACATCGTGACGTTGCTCCACGAGGCGGGGCAACCGGCCGGCGCCATCCGCTGGGCCGAGCGCGGCGTCGAGGAGACCGGCGACCCGCGGCTGGCGGACGTGCTCGTCCAGTCCTACATGGACGGTGACCGGACCGCCGACGCGGTGGCGCTGCGGGAGCAGGCCCTGCGCTCGGCGCCCACCCGGCTGTCGTACGCGAACCTGCGCGGTACCGCGTCGCTGGCGGGCACCTGGCCGGCCGACCGCGAGGCCGCGCTCGACCTGCTGCGCGCGGCGGCCGAGGACGGCGGTGCCGACGAGCTCGCGGGCGCGCTGCTGGACGACGGCGAGCCGGGGGAGGCCTGGCTGGCGGCGGAGAAGTACGGCTGCGGCGAACGGGCCTGGCTGGAGGTGGCCCGCGCCCACGGCGAGGCCCACCCGGCCGAGGTGCTGCCCGGCTACCGCGACGCGCTCGCCCGCTGCCTCGAGCGCACCGGCCGCGACGCCTACCGCGCGGCGGCGGTGCTGCTGGAACAGGTGCGGGACCTGTCGGCGCGCTGCGGCGAGTTGGCCGCCTTCGAGGCCCTGGTGGTGCGGATCCGGGAGCGCCACCACCGCCGCCCCGCCCTGCTCACGGAGCTGACGCGGCGCGGCCTGTGACACGCCGCCGAGACGGCCGGAGATCGCCTACCCCGGGCATACTCACCATGATGAGCATTCAGCCGTCCGGCCAGTTCCCACCGGCACGCCCGTCGACCGACGACGACGGGTCGCTCGCCAGCCCGCTGGGCCGCGCCGCGTCGCTGATGGTCGCGTTCCTGGCCGTGCTGTGGGTCATCGAGCTGGTCAACGCGGCCACCGGGCGAGAGCTCGCCCAGCTCGGCGGCATCCGGCCCCGGGACTGGTCCAGCCTGGTCGACATCCTCACCTCGCCGTTCCTGCACGGGAACGTCGAGCACCTGGCCGGCAACGCGGTCGCGCTGTTCAGCCTCGGCTTCATCGCGGCCGTGCCGAACCTCAAGAAGTTCCTGCTGACGACCGTCGTCGTGATCATCGTCGGCGGGCTCGGCGTGTGGCTGTTCTCCCCGTCGAACACGGTGTCGATCGGCGCCAGCGGCGTCGTGTTCGGCTACTTCGGCTACCTGCTGCTGCGCGGCTTCGTGGACCGCCGCCCGGTGGACGTCGTGGTCTCCATCGGCATCGGGCTCGCCTACGCCTACCCGATGTGGCACTCGATCGGGTTCGGCGTCACCAACATCTCGTGGCAGGGCCACCTGTCCGGCCTCGTCGGCGGCATGCTCGCGGCGATCTTGCTGCGCCAGTCCCGCCCGAAGCCCAAGCCCGCCACCGCAGACCCGCTGCCGACCCTGCCTACCGTGGAATAACGCGACCGCGTGGTCGAGGGTGTAGATGATCGCCCTCCGTGCGCAGGTAATCTTCCGCGACGTGCCCGCCAAGCTCGTTGGCAAGGCCGTCACGGCACCGCCTCGCCCCACCAGGATCGCACCCGTACCGCTCACCACGTTGGTGGCGCGGGCGGACGCGCGTCTCGTCGCCGCGCCCGAGAACGTCCAGGACCTCGCGGCCACCGGCGCTACGCTGCGTGCACAGCATGTGCTTCCCGGTGACCTGTTCGCCGCGCTGCCCGGTGCGCGCGTGCACGGCGCGGACTTCGCCGACGCGGCCATCACCGCGGGCGCGATCGCGGTGCTCACCGACGAGGCCGGCGCCGCCCGCCCGGCGATCCGCGACTCGGGCATCCCGGTCCTCGTGCACGACGACCCGCGCGGCGTGCTCGGCTCGGTCGCCGCGTGGATCTACGGCGAGCCGTCGCTGCGGCTGGCCGTCCTCGGCGTCACCGGCACCTCCGGCAAGACGACCACGACGTACATGATCGAGGCCGGGCTGAAGGCCGCCGGCCACCGCACCGGCCTGGTCGGCACCGTCGAGACCCGGATCGCCGGCGAGCGGCTGGCGAGCGCGTTCACCACGCCCGAGGCGCCGGACCTGCAGGCGCTGTTCGCGGTGATGGTCGAGCGCGGCGTCACGCACGTGCCGATGGAGGTCTCCAGCCACGCGCTCGCGCTGGGGCGGGCCAACGGCACCCGGTTCGCCGTCGGCGCCTTCACCAACCTCTCGCAGGACCACCTCGACTTCCACCCGGACATGGAGGACTACTTCCAGTCGAAGGCCCTGCTGTTCGACGGCCGCTCCACGACCGAGGTCGTCTGCGTGGACGGCGAGTGGGGCAAGCGGCTGGTCACCCCGCACACGGTCTCCGTGGCGAGCCTCGACGTCGCGGACGGGGAGGCGGACTGGACCGCCACCGGCGTGCGCACCTCGCGGGCGGGCGAGCAGTCGTTCACCGTGCACGGGCCGGACGGGCTGCGGCTCGCGGTCACCCTGCCGATCCCGGGCACCTTCAACGTCGCCAACGCGCTGCTCGCCGCCGCCTGCCTGCACAGCGCCGGGGTGGCGCCGGCCGACATCGCCGCCGGGCTCGCCACCGTGGAGGTCCCGGGCCGGATGGAGCGGGTCGCGCTCGGCCAGGAGTTCACCGCGGTCGTGGACTACGCGCACAAGCCGGCCGCGGTCGCGCTCGCGCTGGACGCCATGCGCGGGCGCACCGACGGCCGGCTGATCGTCGTGCTCGGCTGCGGCGGCGACCGCGACCAGGCCAAGCGCCCGCTCATGGGTGAGGCCGCCGCCCGGCGCAGCGACCTGCTGATCGTCACCGACGACAACCCGCGCTCGGAGGACCCGGCGGCGATCCGGGCGGCCACCCGCGAGGGCGCGCTGGAAGTGCCGGAGAGCGAGCGCGGCGAGGTCGTCGAGGTCGGCGACCGCCGCGCGGCGATCGGCACCGCCGTGGACCGGGCCGAGCCGGGCGACGTCGTCGTCATCGCCGGCAAGGGCCACGAGACCGGCCAGGAGATCGACGGCGTCGTGCACCCGTTCTCCGACCACGACGAACTGCGCGCCGCGATCTGGGCCCGGCTCGAGAAGGGGGCCCGATGATCCCCCTGACCCTCGCCGAGATCGCCGAGGCCACCGGCGGCCGCCTGCACAACGCCGACCAGACCACGCTCGTCACCGGGAGCGTGGAGTTCGACTCGCGCCGCGTCGGCCCGGGCGGCCTGTTCGTCGCGCTGCCCGGCGACCGCGTGGACGGCCACGAGTTCGCGGAGCGGGCCGTCGAGCAGGGCGCCGTCGGGGTACTCGCCGCCCGCCCGGTCGCCGCACCCGCCGTGGTCATGCCGCCGGTGACCGACGCGCACACCCGCTCGGTCGCGCTCACCGGCGACACCGACGGCTCCGGCGCGGCGGTGCTCGCCGGGCTGGCCCGACTCGCCCGCGAGGTCGTCGACCGGCTCGCGCCGCGCGGGCTCACGGTCGTCGGTGTCACCGGATCGTCCGGCAAGACCTCCACGAAGGACCTGATCGCCCAGGTGCTGGAGCCGATGGGCCCGACTGTCGCCCCGCCCGGCTCGTTCAACAACGAGCTCGGCCACCCGTGGACGGTGCTGCGCGCCGACGAGGACACCCGCCACCTCGTGCTCGAGCTTTCCGCCCGCGGTCCCGGCCACATCCGGGCGCTCTGCGAGACCGCCCCGCCGCGCATCGGTGTCGTGCTCAACGTCGGCACCGCGCACCTCGGCGAGTTCGGCTCGCAGGAGGGCATCGCGCAGACCAAGGGCGAGCTGGCCGAGGCGCTGCCCGGCAAGGACCATGGCGGGGTCGCGGTCCTCAACGCCGACGACCCGCTCGTCCGGGCGATGGCCGAACGAACGAAGGCACGCGTGGTCCTCTTCGGCGAGAGCCCGGACGCCGACGTCCGCGCGACGGACGTCGAGCTCGACGAGCACGCGCGCGCCACGTTCACCCTCGTCGCGCCGCAGGGCAGCACGCGGGTGACGCTCGACCTGTACGGCGGCCACCACGTCGGCAACGCGCTGGCCGCCGCGGCCGTCGGGCTCGAGCTCGGTGCCTCCCTCGACGACGTGGCGCAGCGGCTGCGTCAGGCGCGAAGGCTGTCGGCCCGCCGGATGGAGGTCACCACCCGCGCCGACGACGTGACCGTCGTGAACGACTCCTACAACGCCAACCCCGAGTCGGTCGGCGCCGCGCTGCGCACGCTCGCGCGGATGTCCGACGGCGGGCAGCGGCGCACCTGGGCCGTGCTCGGGGTGATGGGGGAGCTGGGCGACGACGGCGCGGCGGCGCACGAGCAGATCGGCCGGCTGGCGATGCGCCTGTCCATCGACCGGCTGGTGGCCGTGGACGAGCAGGCGGTCGGCATTCAGCACGGCGCCCGCCTCGAGGGGTTCAACGGAGAGGAGCCGGTCCTGGTGCCGGATGTCGAAGCCGCGATCGCGTTGCTGAGCGCGGAGCTGCGGCCGGGTGACGTGGTCCTGGTGAAGGCCTCCAAGGTGGCCGCCCTCTGGCGGGTCGCCGACGCGCTCCTGGGAGCCGGCGCGTGATCGGCATCCTGATCGCCGCCGCGATCGCGCTCATGGTGTCCATCCTGTTCACCCCGTACCTGATCCGGGTGTTCTCCAAGCAGGGCTTCGGTCAGGAGATCCGCGAGGAGGGGCCGGAGGGCCACAAGTCCAAGCGCGGCACGCCGACGATGGGCGGCGTCGCGATCATCGTCGCGATGTGGGCCGGCTACCTGGTCGCGCACCTGTTCAACGCGATGTCGGACCCCAAGGGCGAGGCGCCCACGGCCTCGGGCCTGCTGGTCATGTTCCTCACCTCGGGCCTGGGTCTGGTCGGCTTCCTCGACGACTTCATCAAGATCCGCAAGCAGCGCAACCTCGGACTCAACAAGACCGCAAAGATGGTCGGCCAGCTGGTCGTCGCCATCGCGTTCGGCATCCTCGCGATGAACTTCGCCGACGAGTCCGGGTTCACCCCGGCCTCGGTGAACCTGTCGTTCGTCCGCGACCTGACGATCATCTCGTTCGGCGTCATCGGGTTCGTCGTCTTCTGCTACATCGCGGTGTCCGGCTGGTCGAACGCGGTGAACTTCACCGACGGCCTCGACGGCCTCGCGGGCGGCGCGTCGGCCATGGTGTTCGGCACCTACGTGGTCATCACGTTCTGGCAGTTCCGCTACAACTGCGGCGCTCCCGAGCCGACCGTCGGCTGCTACGACGTACGAGATCCGCTCGACCTCGCCGTGGTCGCCGCCGCCGCGATGGGCGCCTGTATCGGCTTCCTGTGGTGGAACGCCGCGCCCGCCAAGATCTTCATGGGGGACACCGGCTCGCTCGCGCTCGGCGGCCTCGTGGCCGGCCTGTCGATCACGACCCGAACCGAGCTGCTGATGGTGATCGTCGGCGGCCTGTTCGCGGTCGAGATGCTGTCGGTGGTCATGCAGATCGCCGTGTTCCGCACGTCGAGACGGCGACTGTTCCGGATGGCGCCGTTCCATCATCACTTCGAGCTCGCCGGGTGGGCGGAAACCACGGTGATCATCAGATTCTGGCTGCTGGCCGGAGTCTGCGCGATGTTCGGCCTCGGCCTGTTCTACAGCGAGTGGCTCACGGCCTACGGAGGCTGACGTGCTCGCCGGTCGCAAGGTTCTCGTCGCCGGTGCGGGGGTCACCGGACGGTCGGTGGCCGAGGCGCTGCTGGGCATGGACGCAGACGTCACGGTCACCGACGCCGCGGCCGAGCGGCTCACCGACCTGCCGCCCGGCGCCGCCACCGTCGCCGGGCTCGCCGAACCGCCGGCGGGCACCGACCTCGTCGTCACCAGCCCCGGCTGGCCGCCCACGAGCCCGCTGCTGGCCGCCGCCGCGCACGCCGGCGTCGAGGTGATCGGCGAGGTCGAGCTCGCCTGGCGGATCGGCGCGACCCTGGCCGAGCCGCCGGTCTGGCTCGCGGTCACCGGCACCGACGGCAAGACCACGACGGTCGGCATGCTGGAGGCGATCCTGCGGGCCGCCGGGCTCGACGCGGTGGCCTGCGGCAACGTGGGACTGCCGGTCATCGACGCGGTCCGCGCCCACCGGGTGCTCGCCGTCGAGCTGTCCAGCTACCAGCTGTACTGGCAGTCGTCGCTGCGGGCGGCCGCGGCCGCCGTGCTCAACATCGCCCCGGACCACCTCGAGTGGCACGGCACGATGGCCGCCTACGTCGAGGCGAAGGCCCGGGTCTACACCGGCGCGGGGCTCGCCGTGTACAACGCCGACGACCCCGAGTCCGTCCGGCTCGCGGCCGGCGTGCCCAAGCGCGTGAGCTTCACCGCCGGCGAGCCCGGCCCGGGCCAGTACGGCGTCGCGGACGGCTGGCTCGTGCACGGCGACCTGCGGCTGGTCCCGGCCGCCGAGGTCCGCCCGGCCGGCCCGCACAACGTGGCCAACGCGCTCGCGGCCCTCGGCGTCGCACTGGGTGCCGGTGTG
>NZ_JBOHGA010000231.1:0-9315 GCF_050699915.1 Actinophytocola sp. | reverse complement strand
ATGCCGAGCAGCCAGCCGCCCCGCCCGGTCCAGCACCCGGGCGAGCGCAGCGGCGGCCTCGGGCGCGACGCGCAGCCGACAGGCCGCCGACTCGAGCGCGTCGGCCTCCCGCTGGTTCGCCACCAGCCGCGCCTGCCACGACGACACCGCCCGCGCGGCCGACCGCAACGCCGTCACCGCCGAGTCGAGCCGACCGGCGACCTCGGCGGTGTCCGCGCGGAAGGCCGACGCCGCGGCGCCGCGCCACGAACCCGGGCGGGCGGCCCGGCGCAGGTCCCCGGCCGACGCGTCGACCGCGGACGTCGCGCGGGCCAGCCGCTCGAGGACCGTCTCTACGTCGGCCGGCGAGCCGGGGGTCGGATCGAAGCCCAGACCAGGGAATGTCCGCGTGCGCACCCGGCAAGTGAATCCGGCCGGACGACAAGGGGGGAACCAGCGCTGCGCACCGAGGCAAACCGAGGGCACGGGCGCGCAAGGGAGACGTGTTGAATGGGCACCGTGGAACTGGACGATCTGGTCGTGCACATGTCCGGCGTCGGGGTCCGGCGGGGCACCACCAACCTGCTCGCCGGCGTCGACTGGAGCGTCGAGCTCGACGAGCGGTGGGTGATCCTCGGCGCGAACGGGGCGGGCAAGACCACGCTCCTCCGCCTCGCCGCCGCCGAGCTGCACCCCACCTCCGGCCAGGTGCACGTTCTCGGCGATCGCCTCGGCCGGGTCGACGTCTTCGAGCTGCGCACCCGCATCGGCTTCTGCTCCGCCGCCCTGCTCAACCGGGTGCCGCCGCAGGAGAAGGTCCTCGACATCGTCGTCAGCGCCGGGTACGCCATCCTCGGCCGCTGGCGGGAGGACTATGAGCAGCTCGACACCGGCCGCGCCCAGGAGCTCTGCAAGTCCCTCGGCATCGCCCATCTCACCGACCGCGAGTTCGGCACCCTGTCCGAGGGCGAGCGCAAGCGCACGCTGATCGCCCGCGCGCTCATGACCGACCCCGAGCTCCTGCTCCTCGACGAGCCCGCCGCCGGCCTCGACCTCGGCGGCCGCGAGGACCTCATCGGCCGCCTGACCGAGCTCGCCCGCGACCCGGACGCGCCCGCCTCGGTCCTCGTCACCCACCACGTCGAGGAGATCCCGCCCGGCTTCTCCCACCTGCTGCTGATCGCGGACGGCGGCGTGGTCGCCCAGGGCCTCCTCGAGGACGTGCTGACCAGCGAGAACCTTTCCGCCACGTTCGGCCAGCAGCTGGAGTTGGACCGCCTCGGCGACCGGTACTTCGCGCGGCGCCGCGGTGCCGACTAGGTTGTGGCGGAAATGACCAGGTAGGGAGGCAGCCACGTGGGTGAGTTCGTCAGGCTTGAGGTGGACGGGGGCATCGGCACCATCCGGCTGGACCGCCCGCCGATGAACGCGCTCAACATCCAGGTGCAGGAGGAGATCCGCGCGGCCGCGCACGAGGCCACCCGGCGCGACGACGTCCGTGCCGTGATCGTCTACGGCGGGGAGAAGGTGTTCGCGGCCGGCGCGGACATCAAGGAGATGGCCGACATGTCCTATGTGGACATGTCGGAGCGGGCCGGCCCGCTGTCCTCCTCCTTCGCCGCGGTCGCGGAGATCCCCAAGCCGACCGTGGCCGCGGTCACCGGCTACGCGCTGGGCGGCGGCTGCGAGCTGGCCCTGTGCTGTGACCGCCGGGTCGCCGGCGACAACGCCAAGCTCGGCCAGCCGGAGATCCTGCTCGGCATCATCCCCGGCGCCGGCGGCACCCAGCGTCTCGCCCGCCTGGTCGGGCCGAGCCGGGCCAAGGACATCATCTACACGGGACGGTTCGTCGACGCGACCGAGGCGCTCGCGATCGGGCTGGTGGACGAGGTCGTCGCGCCCGACGACGTGTACACCGCGGCTCGCCGGTGGGCCGAGCAGTTCACCGCCGGCGCGGGCCGAGCGCTGGCCGCGGCCAAGGCGGCCGTCGACGGTGGCCTCGACGGCGACCTGTCGAGCGGCCTCAAGCTGGAGAGCCACCTGTTCGCCGCGCTGTTCGCGACCGAGGACCAGAAGACCGGCATGCGGTCGTTCATCGAGAACGGGCCGGGAAAGGCGACGTTCAGTGGCAAGTGATCCGACGAGGCCAGTTCAAAACACTCCGGACGGTCGGCCTTCCGCCCAAGAGCGGACCAGTTTTGAATTGGCCTTGGAGCCCAACCCGCACGCGACCGAGGCCGAGGTCGAGGCCGCGCGGTCGGATCCCAAGCTCGCCAACGTGCTCTACCACGACTGGGAGGCCGACTCCTACGACGAGAAGTGGTCGATCTCCTACGACGAGCGGTGCATCGACTACGCCGTCGGCCGGTTCCGCGCGGTGGCCGGCGACGCCGACTGGCCGTTCGAGCATGCCATGGAGCTCGGCAGCGGCACGGGTTTCTTCCTGCTGAACCTCATGCAGGGCGGCGTGATCAAGAAGGGCTCGGTCACCGACCTGTCGCCCGGCATGGTCAAGGTGGCGCTGCGCAACGCCGAGCAGCTCGGGCTGGACGTCGACGGCCGGGTGGCCGACGCGGAGCGGATCCCGTACGACGACGACACGTTCGACCTCGTCGTCGGGCACGCGGTGCTGCACCACATCCCGGACGTGCCGGCGGCGTTCCGCGAGGTGCTGCGGGTGCTCAAGCCGGGCGGGCGGTTCGTGTTCGCCGGCGAGCCGACGAAGATCGGCGACACGTACGCGCGCCGGCTCGGCCAGCTGACCTGGTGGCTCACCACGAACATCACGAAGCTGCCGCCGCTCGCGGGCTGGCGGCGGCCGCAGTCCGAGCTGGACGAGTCCTCCCGGGCCGCGGCGCTCGAGGCGGTCGTCGACCTGCACACGTTCGACCCGTCGGCGCTGGAGCGCACCGCCCAGGAGGCCGGTGCCGCGAACGTTTGCGCGGTGACCGAGGAGCTCGCCGCCGCCCTGTTCGGCTGGCCGGTGCGCACGTTCGAGGCGGCCGTGCCGCAGGAGCGGCTCACGCTCGGCTGGCGGCTGTTCGCGTACAAGGCGTGGCAGCGACTGTCCTGGTTGGACGAGAACGTGCTGCGCCGCGTCGCGCCGCGCGATCTGTTCTACAACGTTCTGGTCACCGGGACGAAGCCCTGACATGAGTCGCTCCGCAAGCTCCGCTCCGTGACGTATGAGTTCACCCTGGCGGACGTGGCCTACCTGCGCGATGCCGCCGAAGCGCTCGCGGAGGTCGACCGGCTGCCGCTGACCGGCGCGTCCTACCTCACGGACGTGGCGAAGGCCCGGGCGCGGCTGGGCGAGCGCGCGGGCGCGGTGCTGGAGACCGTCCTGTTGCGCCGCAAGGCCGTGACCAAGGTCGACGAACCGCACGAGTGGCTGTTCACCGACTCCGCCCTGCAGCAGGCGACACCGGCGCCCGTCGCGCGCCTGCGCGCTCGCCGGTTCGCCGGCCGCGACGTGCACGACGTGACCTGCTCGGTCGGCGTCGACCTCGCCGCCCTGCACGCCGGCGCGCGGCTGGCCGTGGGATCCGACCTCGACCCCGTCCGGCTGGCCATGGCGCGGCACAACGTTCCCGACGCGGCCCTGGTCCGGGCGGACGCGCTGCGCCCGGTCACCCGCGGCGCCGCCGTGTTCGCCGACCCGGCCCGCCGCGACGCGGCCGGCCGCCGCCGTTGGCGGGCGAGCGACTTTCGGCCGCCGCTCGACGAGCTCGCGGACGCGTGGCCGGGCGCCGACTTCGCGGTGAAGTGCGCGCCGGGCATGGACTTCGCGCAGCTGCCATGGCGTGGCGAGGTCGAGCTGGTCTCGCTGGACGGCCAGGTGCGCGAGGCGTGCCTGTGGAGCGGCTCGCTCGCCACCACCGGCCGACGCGCCACCGTGCTCCGCACGAAGGGTCCGGAGTGGACGGTCACCGACGAGGAGCCGGACCACTGCCAGGTGGCCGAGGTGGGGGAGTGGCTGGTCGATCCCGACGGCGCGGTCGTGCGGGCCGGGCTGGTGCGCCAGTACGCGGCCCGGCACGGCCTGTGGCAGCTGGACGAGCGCATCGCCTACCTCACCGGGGACACGCCGCCGCCCGGGATCCGCGCGTTCCGGGTGCTCGAGGACGGCCACTACAGCGAGAAGGAGCTCCGAAAGCGCTTGCGGGCCAAGGAGATCGGCCGGCTGGAGATCCTCGTGCGCGGCCTGGACATCGACCCGAACACGTTGCGCCCGCGCCTGAAGCTCCGTGGCCCCAACGAGGCGACCGTGGTGCTCACCCGGGTTGGTCGGACGCCGATGGCGTTTGTCTGTGAAGCAGTTCTCGGGAGCGAGCTTGCGAGCGACCCATGACACAGCGTGCCCGCGAGCGGGAACTCCGAGCCTGCGAGGAGTTCTCGTGAGTGGATAGCGGCACAGTGCCCCTGGCGCCGCTACCCACTCACGCCCCTGGTGCCCCCGAGTTGATCCTCCCCAGCCACTCGATGGCGGGAAGAAGCCTGTCGAGCAGCTCGCGTGCCGCCGGAGTCAGCGCGCACCAGACGATCCGGTCGTCCTCCCGCTCGCACGACACGAGGCCGGTGCGCTCCATCTGTTCGAGCGTGCACTCCGGCGCACCCTCCTCGCGGTCCTGCAGGTCCCGGTAGGGCAGCGGTCCACGGGAGAGCGCGGCGACGACGTCGAGCTCGCCCTCGCCGGGCAGCATCTGCCGCAGCGCGCGGAGCTGCTCGCTCGCCACGACCCCGTAGTCCGGCGCGGACTCGCGGGGCGTGACGAGCCGGACGGTGTCGATGCCGCGCGTCAACGGACGTCCGGCCGGCGTGTCGCCATCCGCGTCGACGTCCGTGGTCGTGATCCGGTCCCGGCCGTCCTGTTTGGCCCGCAGCAGCGCCGCGTCCGCCGCCTCGAAGAGCGCGCACAGGTCGTCGCCGTTGTGGTGGCGTCCGGCGAGCCCCGCCGAGGCGGTCAGGCCGGTGATCGTGATCTTGCCCGCGTGCACCGACGGCGCCGAGAAGGCTGCCGAGCGGATCCGGCTCAGGATCCGCATGGCGACCTTCTCGCCCCGCGCCAGGTCCGTGGCCGGCAGCAGCACGAGGAACTCGTCCCCGCCGTGCCCGCCGTAGCGGCCCACGATGTCCATCTGGCGGACCGCGCCGCGGACGACCGAGGCGATCGCCCGCAGCACGGCGTCCCCCGCCAGGTGCCCGTGGGTGTCGTTGATCTCCTTGAACCGATCGAGGTCGAGCATCAGGAGAACGGCCGGCTGGTCACCGACCTGATCGAGGATCTCGCCCGCGGCCTTGTCCCACGCCCACCGGTCGAGCAGTCCCGTCAGCTTGTCCGTGCTGCGGTAGCCCAGCGGTTGCCCGCACGACGTGCAGCACGTCCCGCGGTTGTCACCGCCGTTGTCATCGCCGCCGGCGGGCGCCATCGCGCGGACCTCCCCCGGCGTCGGACTGTCGTACGCCAATTGGATGAGAAGCTCTTTCACAAGAGTTGAGCAGGGTCGGTTCGAGCCTAGACTGCTTGACGGCCCGGTTTCAACTGACAAAAATGACGATAGGCTTACGGACCTTGTCTCTCAGTAGAGACGTGCCGCGAGCGGTGGGGAGGCCACATGGGTGAGCGAACGAGATCGCTGGCCGGCAAGCTGAACCACCTGTTCGCCCACACGACGACGCGGGGCGGCCAGGAGTACAGCAACGAGCAGGTCGCCGCCGCGATCGTGACGACCGGCGTGACGATCTCCCAGAGCTACATCTGGCAGCTGCGCAAGGGCAAGAAGGACAACCCGACCTTCAAGCACCTGCAGGCGCTCGCCGCGTTCTTCGGCGTGCCGGTCTCGTACTTCTTCGACGACGAGGTGACCGACCGGGTCGACCTGCAGCTCGCGGAGCTCAAGGCGGAGCAGGCCCGGCTGCACCAGATCATGGGCAGCAGCGACGCCCAGCTGATGGCGCTGCGGGCCGGCGAGCTGTCGCCGGCGGGACGACGCCAGGTGATGGACCTGCTCGACGTCGTCCACCGGTTGGAGCAGGTCGAGAAGGACACTAGACCGAAGGAGTGAACATCCTTCGGCGGTGCCGACCGAGGGTGGTGTTCTGGAAAGCTGCGGCACACGACGTACCGGCTGGGGGTGATGTCCGGGAGGTGTGGGCTGTGGGGGAACGGGAGTTGCGCCGGCGGTGCCGGAAGCTGCTCAACGAGCTGGACATCCGCCCGCCGCTCGACGTGCACGAGCTGTGCCGCCGCGTGGGCCTGCAGCGGGGGAAGCCGATCCGCCCGGTCGCGCACCCGATCCCGGTCCCGGGCCCGTTCGGCGCCTGGATCACCACGGACACCGCTGACTACATCCTCTACCAGCGGGAGACGTCCAAGGCGCACCAGGGACACATCATCCTGCACGAGCTCGGCCACATCCTCGCCGGCCACAGCAGCGACGAGGAGGACGACACGCTGCTCGGCCAGCTCTACCCGGACGTCGCGCCCGCCCAGCTGCGTGAGCAGTACCCGGATCTCGCGCCCGGCGCGGTCCGGCGCGCGCTGCGGCGCACCTCCTACGACTCCGCGCAGGAGCGCGAGGCGGAGACGGTGGCCACGATCATCCTGGAGTGGGCCTCGGTGCTCGACTCGGTCGGGCCGCCGGCCGACTCCTCCGACGCCACGGCCCAGCGGATGGGCACCGCGCTCACCGATCGGCTCGGCTGGCTATGAGGTACACCGGGTTCGATCTCGTTCATGGGATCGTCTCGTTCGGTGCGCTCGTGTGGATGCTGTGGCTGGTCGCCCGCTCCCCGGCGGACGTGCGGCGGTGGGCCGTCGCGGGACTGCTGGCCGGCTGGTCGATCGCGTACCCGTTCGGCATCGCGGCAAGCCGGGGCGTGGAGTTCCTCGGTGTGGACGCGATGAACGCCCGGTACCTCCAGCACGCGCTGCTCCTGGTGGCCGCGTACAGCCTCGTGTGCTTCTTCCAGTTCTCCGCGCTCGAGCCCGCGCTGGCCCGCGGCCGTGCCGTGCGCGACGCGGTCGTGCTGGGCGTCGCGCTGGTGGTCATCACGGTCGCGAACGTCTTGATTCCGGCCGACCTGCGCGTGCCGGCCGCCACCGTGACGTCGACCCCGGGCAAGGGCCCGGTCGGGGAGGCCAGCATCGCCGCGTTCTACATCGCGGCCAACAGCTACCTGCTGTACGCGTTCGCGGCAGCGTGCGTGTGGACCCGCCGCTACGCGCGCGGCGCGGAGCCGCGGCTGCGGCGCGGGCTGCGGATCGCGTCGATCGGCCTGGCCTCGATCTCCTTGGCGGGGGCCACGTTCGTGGCGTCGAACATCAGCCGCTGGGCCGGCACCCCGGCGCCGCCGCCGGTCGTGGTCACCAGCGTCTTCATGCTGCTGATCGGGATCGTGCTGTTCGTCGTGGGCATGGCCTACCCGACGGTGAAGACGAGGATGGCCGCGCTGCGGGTGTGGCGCCGGCACCGCCGCGCCTACCGTCGCCTACGTCCACTCTGGACGGTGTTGAACGAGCAGTTCCCGCAGGACGCGCTGAGCCGGGTGCCGGTGAGCCGCTGGCGGGACGCGCTGACGCTGCGCAGCGTGCACCGCCGCTACTACCGCCGGGTGATCGAGTGCCGGGACGGGCTCGTGCGGATCAGCCCGTACCTCGCGAGCCTGGGCGCGGACCCGGCCGAGCCCACCGACCCGGAGCGCCTGGCCCGCCAGCTGTCCGACGCACTGCGCGCCCACGCGGCCGGCGAGGCCGTCCCGAACCAGGCCATCGCGATCGCGATGCCGACCGACGACAGCCTGGAGTCCGATGTGGACCGGCTGGTCGAGCTGTCCCAGGCCGTCGAGCAGGCGGGGGAGCCGGTCAGGAGCTGAGGCGGGACAGCAGGAACTCGCGCACGGCGTCGAGGTCCGCGTCCACCGCCACGGCCACCTCCCGGCCGTCGTCCACGCCGGACAGTTCGCGCGCGACAGCACCGCGCCGGTCGGCGACCGTCATGCCACGCGCCGGGCCGTGCGCGCACTCCACGTCCACCGCGTACGTCTCCGTCGCCAAGAGTCCCGGGCTGATCGCCTCGGCCATGGCCACCGCGTCGTGCACGACGGTGCCATCCCGCCCGAGGGTGCGCGAGTAGAACTCCCGGTAGGTCGCGGTCAGCTCGACCAGCAGCCGGCCACGTTCCCCGCTGCCGGCGAGCGAGTCGAGCCACGCCGCGTCCACCGCGCACCGGTGGGTGAGGTCGAGCGGCACGAGCACGGTCGGCACGTCCTCCTCGGCCAGCACCCGCCGGGCGGCCTCGGGGTCGCTCCAGATGTTGAACTCCGCGGCGGCGGTGACGTTGCCGCGCTCGATGCCGCCACCCATGATCACGATCCGCTCGATCTTGCCGCGGGCCCCGGGATGCGCGGCGAGCAGCAGGGCGATGTTGGTCAGCGGTCCGATCGGGACGATCGTCACCGGCTCGGGTGCCTCCTCGAGCAGCCGCGCCAGGAGCGACACCGCGTCGGTCCCGGCCACGCCCGTCGCGCGCTCCGGCAGCAGGTTCGACCGGTCCGACAGCCCGTCCTCGCCGTGCACGTACCGCGCGCGGTGCGGGTGCGGGTAGACCAGCGGCCGGTCCGCGCCGGCGGCCACCGGCACGTCCTCACGGCCGTAGAGCGCGAGGATCCGCAGCGCGTTGCGCGTGGTCATCGCCAGCCCGACGTTGCCGAACACGGTCGTCACGCCCAGCAGGTCCACGTCCGGGCTCGAGCAAGCGAGCGCGATGGCGAACGCGTCGTCCACGCCGGGGTCGGTGTCGATGATCAGAGCGGTCATGCTTGCGACCGTAGTGCCCCGCGCAGGTTCCAGAGCTGTCCACCGGCGGCCGCCAGCAGCGCGACCGCGACCACCACCAACGCGAGGATCAGGATCCATTCCATGGGGTCCCGATACCCCTCCCGGCGTGCATGCAAAACCTCGCGTCGGGCGCGCGCTTCAAGGTGATCGCCCGCGGGTAGGAACGATCGTGCACGTCTCACGAGGAGGTCAGACGATGCGATTCCGCCGCCGCGGGGTTGTCGACGACAACGTTTCGGTTCGGAACCCTGCTCGTTACGTCGCTCTGGGTATCGGAGTGGCCGCGATCGCCTTCGGGGCGTTCGCCCTGGCTGAGACCGGTTTCGATCCCGATCATCTCCGGCGTCCCCACGAGTCGTTTGCGACGTTCCATCACACACCGCTGCTCGCACTCATCGAGATCGGCTTCGGAGTCGCCATGCTCGTTGCCGCGCTCGGCACGTTCGTGGGGCGCGGGCTCATGGCCGCACTGAGCCTCGGCGCGCTCGGTCTCGGTG
>NZ_JBOHGA010000230.1:0-9407 GCF_050699915.1 Actinophytocola sp. | reverse complement strand
GGTCATGATCCGGCCGGCCATCTCGCGCTCGAAGTAGTCGAGCCCGAGCCGCTGCAGGTGTGCGTAGCTGCGCACGCGCAGCAGGTACAGCAGCCGCTCGCCGACCCGGGCGGTGAGCACAGTGGTGAAGGCGGACTCGACGAACAGCAGCACGAGCAGCAGCGCCGCGATCGCCGTGACCGTCCACAGTGCGTCGGCGTCGCCGGTGACCACGCCCTGGTCGACGCCCACGCGGATCAGCGAGGGCTGCGCCATCGTCAGCAGCGCGTCGAGGATCACCAGCGACGCGACCAGGATCAGCATCCAGCGCACCGGCCGCAGCAGCCGGCGCAGCCGGAAGCCCGGGTCGGCCGCGGTCGGGTCCTCGTCGTCGAGTCGCGGCCGCTCGGTGGCCGGCGGCAGCGCGGCGACCCGCTCCAGGAGCTCCGGCGTCGGCGGTGCCCCGTCCATCGCCCCGGCCACGCCGCCGGCCCGGCCGCCGATGCCACCGCCGCGCGGCGCGCCGATCGCCACGGCGGGCAGGCGAACCGAGTTTCGCGCCGTTGCTCGGGAGGTCGCGGGGAAGGTGGCTTGGGTCGGCGCCGGCGCCTCGGCCGCGGCGTTGGGTGGGTTTCCTGGGCTGCTGTCGCCTGCCGTGCTCGGGTTTGTCGTGTCGCTTTCGGTGGCGCCGTTGGCCGCGCCGCCCGCGGCGGTTCCGGACTTGCCCGCGGCTGCCGGGTCGCTGCCTGTCGTGCTTCGGTCGGCGTCGGCGCTGTCCTCCGTGTCGTCCGGCCACAGCGCGGCCGTCCAGCCCTCCGGTCCGGGTGCCAGGTCTGCGGCCTCGCGGCGGGTCGGGTCCTCGATCGCCTCGCCGGGCCCGGCCAGCAGCGCCCGGTACAGCTCGCAGCGCTCGGTCAGCTCCTCGTGCGTGCCGACGTCGACCACCCGGCCGCGGTCGAGCACCGCGATCCGGTCCGCGAGCGCCAGCGTCGAGCGGCGGTGCGCGATCAGCAGCGTGGTGCGGTCGCGGGTGACCGCGCGCAGCGTGTCGTGGATGGCGGCCTCGGTGGCGGTGTCCACCGCCGAGGTCGCGTCGTCGAGCACCAGCACGCGCGGGTCGCTCAGCAGGGCCCGGGCGAGCGCCACCCGCTGCCGCTGCCCGCCGGACAGCGTGAGCCCGCGCTCGCCGACGACCGTGTCGTAGCCGTCCGGCAGCGACGCCACGAACGCGTCCGCCTGCGCCGCCCGGGCCGCCGCCCGCACCTCCTCGTCGGTGGCGTCCGGCCGGCCGTAGGCGATGTTCGCGCGCACGGTGTCGGAGAACAGGAACGCCTCCTCGAACACCACGCCGACCGTGCGCCGCAACGACGCCAGCCGCAGCGCCCGGATGTCCACGCCGGCCACCGTGATCGCGCCGGCGTGCACGTCGTAGAACCGGGGCAGCAGCAGCGACACGGTCGACTTCCCCGAGCCCGCCGTGCCGACCAGCGCCAGCGTCTCGCCCGGCGCCACCGCGAGCGAGACGTCGTCGAGCACCGGCTCGCTGCGCGTGTAGCCGAACCGCACGCCGTCCAGCCGGACCTCGACCGGACCGGCAGGCACGTCCACCGCGTCCGGCGCGTCGGTGACCGTCGGGTGCGAGTCGACCAGCTCGTACACCCGCTCCACGCCGGCCCGGGCGAGCTGGACGTTGACCAGCAGGCCGGCCAGGAGCCGGGTCGGCCCGACCAGGTTGGCGACGTAACTCGCGAACGCGAGGAACGTGCCGAGCGTGACCTGCCCGTTCATCGCCATGAAGCCGCCGAGCGCGAGCACCGCGACCTGCCCGGCGCCGGGCATCGCGACCAGCGTCGCCGCCGGCCGCGAGGTGAGCTTCGCCGTGCGCATCCGCTCGCCGAACAGCTGTCGGGCGGCCCGGTCCAGCCGGTTGATCTCCCGGGCCTCCTGGCCGAACCCCTTGACCACGCGCACGCCCGTGACCGTCTCCTCGACGTGCTGGGCGAGGTCGGCGGCGCGCTGCTGGGCCGACCACGACGCCGGGAACAGCACCTGCCGGCTGCGCACCGCCACGTACGCCACCACCGGCGTGATCACGAACGCGATGACCGTCAACAGCGGGGACAGCCACAGCATCGCGCCGAGCGCCGCGATCGCGAACACCAGCGTGCCGGCCGAGAGCGGCACCATCATCAGCAGGCCCTGCACGAGCTGGAGGTCGGTGATCGACCGGGACACGACCTGGCCCGTGCGCAGCGCGTCCTGCTTGGCCCCGTCGAGCCGCTGCACCGCGGCGAACACCTG
Source organism: Actinophytocola sp. (assembly GCF_050699915.1). Taxonomy (GTDB): domain Bacteria; phylum Actinomycetota; class Actinomycetes; order Mycobacteriales; family Pseudonocardiaceae; genus Actinophytocola. Next base: position 7,127 of record NZ_JBOHGA010000230.1, on the reverse strand, counting down.
CTGGCGCAGGTCGTGCTGTACGTCGAGGGCCAGCCGCCCGCCGAGATAGCGCCGCACGAACGCGGTGCCGAAGGTGGACAGCTCCATCACCAGCAGCCCGCCGACCAGCCACCACAGCCGTTCGGTCTCGCCGGCCACCGCGTCGTCGACGACGAGCTTGACCAGGATCGGTCCGGCAGCCTGGAAGCCGACGCCGATCACCGCGGCGACGAGCGACAGCAGGACCAGCCGGCGGTGCCGCCAGCACGCGGCGGACAGCCGGCGGAGCCAGCCGGGGGAGTCGGGTTCGTCGCTCACGAAATCCAGACTATGTCGACCCACCGACACTCTGCCGCTACCAGCCGTGACCTGGGACTACGGGATCAGGTGATGTCCCGGCGCTGGTTGCGGAGCATGCCCGTGACGAAGAACAGCGCGGTCCAGCCGAGGAAGATCAACCCGCTGATCCACATCGAGAACGCGCCCGGCGCCCCCGCCCCCGCACGGGCGATCGTGTCGAAGTCCTCGCGCTGCTCCGGGGTCGGCTGGTCGGGCGTCAGCGACTGGATCTGGTCGAACAGCAGCTGTGCCGCGGTCGAGCCGGTCAGGCCGTTCGCCGAGCCGTTGGGCATCAGGCCCGCCACGTTCGAGCCCTCGGTGGACAACGTGATGATCAGCTCCGAGACGGGACCGACCAGCGCCGCGTACAGCAGCAGCACCACCAGGGCCGCCACGGGCGAGCCGAGCAGCGCCCCGACGCCCATGCCCAGCAGCGTCCACAGCACGCACGCGATGATCCCGGTGAACAGGATGATCATCCAGTCGCTGGTCTCGGGAAGCGTCCCGTCGCCCGTGCCGATCAGCACGCCCAGGCTCGCGGCGACCGCCACGACCGCGCCGTAGACCATGCCCCAGACCGTGTAGACGACGGCCTTCGCGCCCAGCACCGACGCCCGGTTGGGCGCGGTCAGGAAGCTCGTGGTGATCGTCCTGCGGTTGATCTCGCTCGCCAGCGCCAGCGCGCCGAACGTCATCGGGAACAGGGTGGCGAAGTTCATCGCCCTGGTCAGCGCCAGCGAGGACAGCGAGAGCTCCGCGTCGTTGACGCCGGCGAGGTCCAGCGCGTCCTCGATTTCGGTGGCCACGTCGGTGAACGCGATCGCCGACAGCCACGCCCAGCCCAGCGCGAGCGCCACGGCCGGGATGAGCAGTGCCCACCACATCTTCGTGGTGAGGATCTTGCGGAACTCCGCCTTGATCAGCCGGCTCATCAGGCGTTACCTCCGGATCCACCCTGACCGGGCTGCTGCTGGTCCTGTTCCGTCGGCGGCTGCTGCTGAGTGGGCTGCGGTCCGCTCGGCGGTCCCCAGCCACCCGGCGGCGTGCCCGGCTGCTGCGCCGGCCCGCTCGGCGGCGCCCAGCCGCTCTGCTGCTGGTAGCCCTGCGGCGGGTACTGCTGCTGGGTCGGCTGGTACGCGGGCTGCTGCGGGTAGCCCTGCGGCGGCGGCTGGTAGCCCGCTTGCTGGCCGGGCTGCTGGTACGGCTGCTGCTGGTAGGCCTGCTGCGGAGTTGCCGGCTGCGCGTAGCCGCCCGGCGGGGTGCCGTAGCCGCCCGGCGGGACCTGCGGCAGCTGCCCGTGCGGGACCTGGCCGGGCGCGGCGTACTGGCCGCTGGTCAGCCGGAAGAACAGCTGCTCGAGGTCCGCCTTCTCCTCCTGCACGCCGTACAGCGCGACGCCGGCCTTCGCCGCCACGTCGCCGATCTGCTGGACGGTGACGCCCGGGATCGCGATCTTGCCGTCGGCCAGCGGCTGGATGTTGGAGATCTCGGCTTCCTGCAGCGCGGTGGCCAGCTTGCCCGCGTCGGCCGGCTGCACGATCACCCGGCTCTGCTGCGACTTCCGCAGGTCCTCGAGCATCCCGTAGTACATGGTCATGCCGCGGCTGATGACCACGACCTGGTCGATGGTCTGCTCGACCTCGGCCAGCAGGTGGCTGGAGATCAACACCGTGCGGCCGCTGCTCGCGAACGCCCGCAGGAACGTGCGCAGCCAGGCGATGCCCTCGGGGTCCAGGCCGTTCGCCGGCTCGTCGAGCACCAGCACCTGCGGGTCGCCGAGCAGCGCGGTGGCCAACGCCAGGCGCTGCTTCATGCCCAGCGAGAACCCGCCGGCCGAGCGCTCGCCGGCGGAGCCGAGGCCGACGAGGTTCAGCACCTCGTCCGCGCGCTGGTCCGGCACGCCCATCGCGGCCGCGTAGACCCGCAGGTGGTTGCGCGCGGTGCGGGACGGGTGGAAGCCCTGCGCCTCGAGCACCGCGCCGACGACCCGGGCGGGGTTGCCGAGCTGGTTGAAGGGCTGGCCGTTGATCGTCGTCCAGCCCGCCGTCGGCCCCACGAGGCCGAGCAGCATGCGCAAGGTCGTCGTCTTGCCGGCGCCGTTGGGTCCGAGGAACCCGGTGACCGAACCCGGCTCGACCTGGAAGCTCAGGTTCTGCACCGCCGCCACATTGCCGAAGTTCTTGCTGAGGTTCTGCACCACAATGCGGCCGCTACCGTCGTGCACGGGCCCCTCCTGCCTGCCGTCGTGCGGGACATCTTGCCGCATGGTCATCCGGCCGTGTGGCGAACGGTCCCAGTTGGCTGCGAGTTCAGCCGCGTCGCCACGCCGGCCCGGGCCTCTTTCCTGGTCGCGAGCGCGATGCCGGCCGCCGCGGCGGCCGTGACCACCAGGAACGCGACCCGGAACCGATCATGGTCGGGGGTAGCTCCGAGCACCGGCGTGAGTACCGCGAGTGTCACCGCGGCGGAGAGGTACTGCGACGTCGTGAGCAGCGCGCCCGCGGTGCCTTGGTGGGCGGCCGGCACGTCCCGGGTGCCGAGGACGAACATCGACGTGTAGATCATCCCGTGCCCGAGGCCGGACAGCAGCAGGCCCGGCAGCAGGTGGCCGACGTAGGAGTCACCGTGCAGAGCGAGCGCGAGCCAGCCCAGGCCCACGGTCGCGGTGGCGAACCCGCCGGCCAGCACCGTCGCCGGGGAGTGCGTGCGCAGCGCGCGGCCGGCGACCGCGTTGCCGGCCGTCACGAGCACCGCGAGCGGCACGAACGCGAGGCCGGCCTGGAGGGCGTCGTAGCCCTTCGCGCTCTGCAACAGCAGGGTGAGCAGGTAGAACTCCGAGCCGACGCTGGCCATGTACAGCGCGGTCGCGCCGACGCCGCGGCGCAGGGTCGCGACGCGACGCAGCGCCGGCTCGATCAGCGGCGCCCGCCGCTCGTTGGCGACGAACGCGACGAACAGCACCGCGGCCAGACCGAGGCCGGTCAGCGTCGGCCACGCCCGCCAGCCCTGGTCGGCGCCGAGCGTGAGGCCGAGGACCAGCGCGAGGACCGTGCCGGTGCCGAGCACGGCCGCACCGACCGGGATGCGGTCGGCTCTGGTGGCCCGATCCGTACTGATCCAGGCCAGCGCGCCGGCCGCGCAGAGCAGCGTCAGCGGGACGTTGATCACGAACGTGAGCCGCCACGACGCCGTCGTCAGCAGCCCGCCGAGCACCGCACCCGCGGCCAGGCCCGACGCGCCGACCGCGCCCCACACGGCGAGCGCGCGGCTGCGGGCCGGCCCGGCGGCGAACGTCGTGCCGATGAGCCCGATGATCGCCGGCTGCAGCAGCGCGGCGCCGAGGCCCTGGGCGCCGCGGGCCGCGAGCAGCACGGCGCCGTCGGTCGCCACGCCGCCGACCGCGCTCGCCACCCCGAAGAACACCACGGCCACGACGAACAGGCGCCTCGCGCCGACCCGGTCGGCGAGCCGGCCGCCCACGACGAGGAAGCCGGCGAACAACACCGCGTACGCGCTGATGATCCACTGCGCGAGCGACGGTTCGAGTTGGAGATCGGCGGCCACGCTCGGCAGGGCGACGTAGATGATCGAGTAGTCGAGCGCGATGAGGAACTGTGCCACCGACAGCACGGCCAGGGTGAGTCTCATGGCCCCATGCTCGAAGGTTGACACTAGTGTGAAGGAAAGGCGATGTGACGGAGGTTGTCGTGCGGATCGGCGAGCTGGCGCTGCGGACGGGCGTGCCGACGCGGCTGCTGCGGTACTACGAGGAACAGGGCCTGCTGAGCCCGGCTCGCACGCAGAACGGGTACCGGTCCTACGAGGAGGGTTTGGTGGGCCGGGTCACGCAGATCCGCGGCCTGCTCGACGCCGGCGTGCCGACGCGCATCATCCGCGAGATTCTGCCGTGCCTGGACGACCCGTGCTCGATCCACGTCTCGGACGCGACTCCCGAGCTGATCGCCGACCTGGAACGGCACCGCGACCAGATGGACTCGAAGATCCAGTGTCTGGCACGCAACCGGGACGCGATCAGCGCCTACCTGACGGCCGTCCGCGCCTGACCCCTCGGGCGCCGGCGGACGACGGTCGCGGCTAGCGGGTTGCTGGGCGGAAGGGGTTGCGCAGCGGGTAGCTGCGGGCGCGGTGCGGGAGACCGTCGCCGATGAGCTGCTCGTGCGCGGAGCGCCAGACCTGACACGGCCAGCGCCGCGTGCGCCGCCCGCGCTGACAGCCGTGGCAGCGGCCGTCCTCGTCGGCGCGGTGGGTCTTCAGCAGCAGCCGCCAGCCGTCGGCGAGGCGGCGCAGCTCCGTGCGGGCCAAGGGGAGCAGGGTCGAGGCGTCGGCCTGGCCGGCGGCCCGGTCGAGCATGTCGAGGCGGTGCAGCACCGCGCGGCGGACGGTGTCGTCTGTGGTCCACATGTCGGCTCAACCCGCCCGTCGGTCGTAGGCGCGGACGGCGGCCTGGTCGAGGGTCAACCCCAGTCCCCGGGCCTGCTGCGCGGACAGCACCGCGGCGGCTCCGGGCGGGGGGACGAGGAGGACGGTTTCGTCCTCGACCAAGACCGTCAACGCGCGGTCCCGGCCGAACGGATCGTTGCAGCTGACGGACCAGCGAGGTTCAGTCACCGTATGGACATCGGCTCTCGAAACCGTCGACCAAAGTGGTAATCGCGCGCTTCACTCCATTGCTCGGAATCTCACTCGATCGAGCGCGGAGTCCCGATACGAGTGAACGTTGGAGTAGCAGTCGTGCGCCGTAGCGCCGCAGACGATCTTCGTAGTCGCGGCGGCCATCTCGTTACCCACAAACGCGCAAGAGCCCCGTTCCGGGGAGCGTTAGGCGCGTCATTCGCTTGCTCCGCAACCCGAATCCCCGGCCGCCGGGGGCCCGAGCCCCGCTCATAGGGGCGACCCGCTCAACCAGCCTGGGGGTCACTGGGAGCGGGCCGCCAAGAGAAGGATATGCCGTATGTGTCGACAGCGCTGCAACCGGGGCCGGTGATTTGACCCTTCTCGATAACAACATGGCACCGCGCACGAGTCCCGACGCGCGGTCGGGCGGCGGCATCAGCCGTTGAATCGATCGAATCGTTCGAGTTGATTAGTTGAGAAATTCGGTCAACTTCGTGTGCGGGAGGTTGTGAGCCTCGGCCACCGGGCCGTTCGTCAGGGCGCCCGCGTGGGTGTTCAGGCCCAGGGCGAGTGCCGGGTCCGCGCTCAGCGCGTCCTGCCAGCCGTTGTTCGCCAGCTTCACCGCGTACGGCAGGGTCACGTTCGTCAGCGCGTAGGTCGAGGTCCTCGGGACCGCGCCCGGCATGTTCGCCACGCAGTAGAAGACGGTGTCGTGAACCGGGTAGGTCGGGTCCGCGTGCGTCGTCGGGCGGGAGTCCGCGAAGCAGCCGCCCTGGTCGATCGCGATGTCCACCAGGACCGCGCCCGGCTTCATCCTCGACACCAGCTCGTTCGTGATCAGCTTCGGTGCGCGGGCGCCCGGCACCAGGACCGCGCCGATCACCAGGTCGGCCTCGCGCGCGGCCTCCTCGACCGCGTACTTGTTCGACGTGATCGTGCGGATCTGGCCGCGGTACAGGTGGTCGATGTAGCGCAGCCGGTCCACGTTGGTGTCCAGCACCTGGACGCTCGCGCCCATGCCGACCGCGATCTGCGCGGCGTTCAGCCCGGCGACGCCGCCGCCGATCACCACGACACGAGCCGGCGCGACGCCCGGCACGCCACCCGGCAGGACGCCTCGGCCTCCCGACGGCTTCATCAGCGAGTACGCACCCACCTGCGGCGCGAGCCGCCCGGCCACCTCCGACATCGGCGCCAGCAGCGGCAGCGCGCCGGACGGCAGCTGCACCGTCTCGTACGCGACCGCCGTCGTGCCGGCCGCCATCAGCGCCTTCGTCAGCGCCTCGTCCGCCGCCAGGTGCAGGTAGGTGAACAGCACCTGGTCGCCCCGGAGTTTCGAATACTCCGACGCGATCGGCTCCTTCACCTTCAACACGAGGTCACCCTCGGCCCACACGTCGTCCGCCGAGGCCAGCACCTTCGCGCCGGCCGCGAGGAACTCCTCGTCTGGGATGGACGAGCCCGCGCCCGCGTTCGTCTCGACGAACACGTCGTGCCCGTGCGTGGTCAGCTCGTGCACCCCCGCCGGCGTCAGCGCGACGCGATACTCGTGGTTCTTGATCTCACGGGGAACGGCGACCTTCACGACTTTCCTCCCGACTAGGCCACATGGGTGTCATCGCCCACAATGGAGTAGCGATCCGTGGTAGTCATCGTCCCCCGAGCACCAGGATGACGCCAATCGGTCGTGTCATGAGCACAATTGGCTGGAGAACGGCTCAACGCCACCGTAACGCCGTGAGCTGGGCGAGCAGGGCCAGCCGCACGTCCGGATCGTCCAGGTCCACGCCGGCCAGCTCGGCCAGCTTGGCCATCCGGTACCGCAAGGTGTTCGGGTGGATCCGCAGGGCCCGGCTCGCGGACCGCGGATCCCCGGGGTGGCGCAACCACTCGTACAGGGTGTCCACGTAGGCGGTGCCCGAACCCTCGTCCTGCGCGCGCAGCACCGGCAGCGGGCCGAACTCGGTGGCGCCGGCCCCTGCGGCCGCCACCGCCGCCCGGTGCAGCACCAGCACCGGCCAGGCCCGCTCGTGACTGGTCACCGGTCCGTCGAGGAGCCCCGCCCGCAGCAGCGACAACGTCTCCTCGGCGAGCTCCTTCGACCCCACCAGCTCCGCGAGCGGCACCGGCGGCCCGGCCGCGACCAGCGGCGGCGTGCGGTCCCGCGCCAGCGC
>NZ_JBOHGA010000229.1:0-9530 GCF_050699915.1 Actinophytocola sp. | reverse complement strand
TTCTACAACCGCCACCGCCGACACTCCACCCTGGACTGGATGAGTCCCGTAGAGTTCGAAACCATCACCCGCCCGTCGACCCTCATCTCCTCACTGGCGAGTCCGTGAAACGGGGTCAAGATCACGTCGGGTGTGGGGTCACGCCTGGGCGGAGAAGCCGAGCACCCGACAGGTCACCGCCACCGGCACCCGCACGGGCGCGTCCGGGGGCGGCGAGTTCACGGACCAGCGGGTAGGTCACTGGGCAGTCCAGATGATCCGTTGAGACTGCCGGCATGAGGAAGGCAGCGAACCCCCGATTCCTTGGGACTCACGCCGGCCGCTCGTCAGCGTTACGGTCCGCGGCGCGGGCGCGGAGGGCGCGGGTGACACCGTCGCGTCCTTCGATCACCATGCGGCGCAAGGGAGCTGGGCGCCGTGCTCCGGCGAGCCATGCGTCGGTGGCCGCGAGGGTCGCCGGCTCGATCTGCCCGCGCGGGTAGAGGCCGGTGACGATCTGCCGCTGGGTCTCGGGTGACCGGCACGCGAAAACGTCGTCGAGCATCTCGAAGTATTTCGCGGTGTACGGTGCCAGCAACTCGTGCTGGTCCGGCTGAGCGAACCCGGCGATCACCGCCGTCAGTTGGGCGCCGGGAAGCTCCGCCTGTCCCACGACTCTCTCCCACGCCGCCGTCTTCGCCTCGGGCGTCGGGCGTGCGGACAGGCAGCTCAGGTGGCGACGTGCGCCGTCCGCCGTGCCGTCCCTCGCGAGCTCTGCGTCCACCATGGACTCATCGACTGAACCGATGGCACACAACCGTTCCAGAATCGTCCAGCGGAGATCGTCGCCGATCTCCAGACCTGCCATACCGTGCTCGCCGGCCAGCAGTCCGTGTAGCACCGCGATGTGCTCCGCGGTGGCCGCCATCGCGACGAACCCCTCTACCCAGGCGAGTTGGTGGTCGCTGCCCGGATCCGCCTCGGCGGACCGGACGAGTGCCTCCTCGGCGTAGCGGGTCGTCCCCTCGGCACGCCAGGCGGGATCGGCGTACTGCCACAGCGCGGTGCGCAGCCTGCGCAGCTGGGTGCGCAGGATGCCGATCTCGGTCTCCGCGCGGAGGCCGGCGAGCACCATCGGCAGGTACAGCCGGGCGGCGAATTCGCCGTCCCGTGTCATGTCCCACGCGATCGACCAGCACAGCGCGCGAGGCAGCGAGTCGGCGAAGTCGCCGATCCGGGCACGCACGACCGCCCAGGACGCCTCGTCCAGTCGCACCTTCGCGTAGGTGAGGTCGTCGTCGTTGGGCAGCAGCACGGCCGGGCGCGTGGCCGGCATCGGCACAACCGTCGCCGGACCGTCTACATCGACCTCGACCCGCGCCCCGCGCACCAGCCGCCCGCCAGCTTGGTCGTAGCTGCCGATCGCGATGCGGTGCGGGCGCAGCACCGCGGTGCCCGAGGCCTCCGCCGGCAGGTCTGGTGCCTCCTGCTCGACCACGACGGCGCCAGGCGCGCCCTCGCCAGGGGCCGCCGTGCGCAGCCTCAGCACGTTGACTCCGGCCGTCTCCAGCCACGCGCCGGACCACCGGCTGAGGTCCCGGTCAGATGCCTTTTCCAGCGCCGCCAACAGATCGCGCAACCGGGTGTTCCCCCATGCGTGCCGGCTCATGTAGTCGCGTAAGCCCGCCTCGAACGAGTCGCGGCCGACGTAGGCCATCAGCTGCCGCAGTACCGAGGCCCCCTTCTCGTAGGTGATTCCGTCGATGTTGCCGAGGACCTCGGAGACGTCGCCGATCTCTGCGACGATCGGGTGCGTGGTCGGCAGTTGGTCCTGCTCGTACGCCTTGTCCTTCATGGAGTCGGTGAACGTGGTCCATGCCCCCGGCCAGCGACTGCCCGCCATCTCCGCCCGGCAAGTGGTGGCCATCAGTGTCGCGAACGACTCGTTCAGCCACAGGTCGTCCCACCACGTCATCGTGACGAGGTTGCCGAACCACATGTGGGCCATCTCGTGCAGGATCGTGTCCGCGCGCTCCTCCCGTTCGCGGTCGGTGACCCTCGACCGGAAAAGGTCCTCGTCCCGGATCGTCACCGCGGCCGCGTTCTCCATCGCATAGGTGTGGAACTCGGGCACGAAGACCTGGTCGTACTTGCCGAACGGGTAGGCGATGGCGAACATCTGGTGGAAGAAGTCGAGCCCCTGCCGGGTGGTCTCGAAGAGGTCGTCGGCGTCGAGGAACCGTCGCACGGACTGGCGGCAGTACAGGCCGAGCGGAAGACGGCGTCCATCCGGTCCGATGTAGACGTCTCGCACCTGCTCGTAGGGCCCTGCGATCACGCACGCGACGTAGGTCGGCACCGGCAGGGTCCGGCCGAACCGGTGCACCACACGGTCGCCGGACTCGACGCGCTCAGCCTCGACGTTGCCGATCGCCCGCCACCCGGTCGGGGTCGTGACGGTGAACCGGCAGCGCGCCTTGAGATCCGGCTGATCGAAACAGGCGAACACGCGGCGCGCGTCGGGCACCTCGAACTGCGTGTAGAGGTAGGTCTCGCCGTCGACCGGGTCGGCGAAGCGGTGCATGCCCTCCCCGGTCACCGAGTACCGGCAGTCCGCGACGACCCGGACCTCGGTGTCCCCGGCCAGGTCGCGCAGCAGGATCCGGTCGCCCGCCAGCACATCCCCGACGGCCTGCGACGCACCGTTGAGCACCACCTCGTGCACCGCGACCGCGACCAGGTCGAGGAAGACCGTGGCACCGGGCGTTGCGGTGAACCGGACGGCGGTGACCGACCGGAAGGCCGACTCGTCCCGCGCGCCGCTCAGGTCCAGGTCGATGTCGTAGGAGACCTCACTGATGACTGCTGCCCGCGTGCGGGCCTGGCTGGCGGTCAGGCTCTCGGCTGGCACGCTCTGCCTCCTGTGTGCTGGGTGCCGGCACCGGCGGCTGCCCCTGGTCGCCGATCGGGAAGAGAGCTAGGCCGCCGAGCAGCAGTGCGCCGGCGATCCACTGCGTCGGGCCGACGGTCTCGCCGAGGAAGAGCACGGCGGAGACGACCCCGAACAGCGGGATCAGGTTGAGCGCGACACCGGCCAGCCCCACGGACACCTTGCCGACGGCGTAGTTGTACGCCAAGTAGGCGATTGCGAAGGCGCCGACGCCGACCGCCGCCGCCGCCAGCAGCTGCGGCAGCTGCGACAACCCGGGAACCGGTTCGAACCCCGTCAGCCACACGACCACCATGACCGGAATCGTCATGAGGAAGCCGATCCCGAACTGGTAGGCGGTGATCTCCAGTGCGTCGGCCTTGCTGGACAACCGGTTCACCACCAGCACCGCCCCGGCCGCGCCGAAGTTGGCGAGCAGGATGAACAGGTCGCCGAACCCGCCCACCACGGTCAGGTCCGCGGTGGTGAGCACGACGGCGCCGGCGGTGGAGATCAGCGCACCGGTGATGCCGCGAATTCCCACGCGCTCGTGGGCGAACAGGACGCCGAGCACCAGCACGATGACCGGCAGCAGCGCCAGCAGGAGCGCGGCGTCGGTGGCGGCGGCGGTCAGCAGCCCGACGTTGAGCGCCCCGTAAGTCACGAATGGTTCGAGCCAACCGAGAAAGGTGTAGTGCCGCAACGGAACTCGGCGTGGCGTGCGCCGCCGCCGGAGCAGCATCAGCACCCACAGAAAGGCCGCTGCGGTGCCGCACTCGACGAACAGTGTCGTGAACGCGCCGATGCCGGTGACCGCGTACTTGCCGACCACGATCTCCACGCCCCACGCCAGCGTGGCGAGGACGAGGGCCGCGTAGTACCAGCCCCGGTTCACTCCCCCACCTCGCCGGTCCCCGCACCGGAGCCGCCCGACAGCCGCTCGAGCTCCGCCACGAGGTCGGCGAACCGGGGCCGGTCGAAGACCTCGTACAGGGGTAGGTCCACGCCGAGGCGCTTGCGCACCTGGTACACGATCTTGTTGGCCAGCAACGAATGTCCGCCCAGTTCGAAGAAGTCGGCGTCGGCGTCGACCTGCTCGAGATCCAGCACCTCCCGCCAGATGGCGGCGAGCGCGGACTCCTCCGGTCCGGCGTCCGGCGCGGTCTCGGCGGGGGCGGACACCCGCCGCGCGCTGGTGGCGATCCGGCGTAGCTCCGCCCGGTCTGGCTTGCCGCCGAGAGTCAGGGGGACCGTCTCCACCGTCGTCCACAGATCCGGCACCAGATGCTCGGGAACGCGGTCACGCAGCCGGCCCCGGACGCCGTCGGTGAACTCGGCGTCGGCCGGGCCGTCTGCCGGCGTGAGCACCGCGACGAGCCGGCGGGTCTCCGCCGACGCGCCGTCGGCGAGGACGTACGCCTGACGGACCGCGGCATCCTCGCGCAGGGCCGCCTCGACCTCGCCCGGCTCCACTCGGAACCCGCGCTTCTTCACCTGGTCGTCCACTCGGCCCAGGAACTCGAACGCGCCGTCGAGCCGCTGCCTCGCGAGGTCGCCCGTCGCGTACACGCGGGCGCCGGGCACGTCCGGGTCGGGTAGGAAACGGGCCGCGGTCAGGCCGGGATCGGCGACGTAGCCGCGGGCGAGACCGCGCCCGCCGGCGTAGATCTGGCCCACCTCGCCGGGCGGGACCGGCCGCAGGTCGTCGTCGAGCAACCGGATGCTCGTGTTCGGCATCGGCGCGCCGATCGGTACCGGATCGGAGTGGTCTCGTGACACAGCGTGCATGGTAGTCGCGACGGTCACCTCGGTCGGCCCGTACGCGTTCACGAGCGCGCAGTCCGCGACAGCCGCGGTGAACCGCCGCGCGTGGCCGGCGGAGAGCACGTCGCCGCCGACCACCAGCTTGCACAGCCCGGCCAGGTCCGACACCTGCTCGTCGACCATGAGGTGGAACAGGCCGGTGGGCAGCAGGACGGTGGTCGCCCCGTGCTGGCGGATCAGCTCGGCGACGTCCCGCCCGGACGGGCGCCCCGCGGGGGCGATGGCCAGGGTGGCGCCGGCCGTCAGCGCGCTCCACATGTCGAAAGTGGCGGCGTCGAACGAGACCGACGACAGGTGTAGCACGACGTCGGCGGCGGACACCGGCACGATGCCCGGCGGCTCCACCAGGCGCACCACACCGCGGTGCGTGATCATCACGCCCTTCGGGGTGCCCGTCGAACCCGACGTGAACATGACGTAGGCGAGGTCGTCCGGATGCGTCTCGGGGAGCGTCGGCCCGGACCCGCGCCTGGCGCCCGCCGGGTCGTCGACGGCCAGGTACCGGCCGTCGAACCCGTGCGGCAGCCGTTCGCGCAACGCGCTCGTGCCGACCACGACCGAGCAGCCCGCGGTGGTCAGCATGAGCCGCAGGCGCTCGACAGGGTAGTCCGGGTCCAGCGGCACGTAGTACCCACCGGCGAACAACGCGGCGAGCGCCGCGACCACGAACTCGGCAGTGCGGGGTAGCAGCACCCCGACGGCCGGTCGGTCGACGCCGGCGGCGCGCAGCTCGCCGGCCATGCGGCGGGCACGAACCAGCAGCTCGCGGTAGGTGATGCGTTCGTCGCCTACGACGATCGCGGCGCGGCCGGGATGCTCGCGCGCCGCGGCCACGACGAGGTCGTGCAGGCACCTCCGGTCGATCGGGCCGGTCGTCTGGTCCACCGCGGCCGCGGTGGCCACGGTCTCAGTCATGGGACCCCTCACCGACGGCATCACGCAGCAGCCAGTCCAGCGCGTCGTCGTGCAGGACGCGCTCGCTCATCGCGGCGTAGTCGGGCTCCTGCTCGTTGGCCGCCTGCGGCCACAACCCGGCCAGCTCGCCACGTGCCTCCGCGCACCAGATGTCGGCCAGTTCCTGGGCGACGGTGTCACCGCGCTCCGCGAGGTGGGCGGCGCGGGCCAGCACGATCGCCATGCCCAGGGTGGTGATGCCGATCCGACCCGCCAGCATCAGCTTGTGCTGGTACTCGGGGACGGGCGCCGACCCGTTGCGCTGCAGGAGCCTGCGCAGCAGCGCACCGAGCGCGTGCACCTCGGACTCCAGGTGCGCGAGGTGTGCCTGGTTGCGTGGGGACAATGCCTCGTCCGTTTCCGCGCGCCGGCCCGGACCGGGCTCGTCGCCCGACCGGGCGTCCGCCGTCTGCAGCGCGCCGAGCGCCGTCCAGTAGTCGAGCAGAAAGTCGACGCCACCGGAGATGCGAAGGCCGCGCGCGTCTCGGACGAACCGCTCGACGGGCAGGGTCGGGCCGCCGCGGCGAGCCTTGCTCTCGCTGGTCTCGTAGCCCTCGGCCGCCAGCAGGGACAGCGTGCGGTCCATGGCGCGCCAGCAGGCGACCGAGATCAGGTTCTTGGCGGCGGTGTGCTCCGGGGCCTGCTCGGCGAGGTCGTCGGTCTGCAGGCTCCACCGCGTCACGCTGTCGATCGCGAACACGTCCGCCGCGTTCTGCGCGACGATCCGCCGGATGGCGTCGTGGTCGCCCAGCGGGCGCCCGTCGCTCGTGCGCCGGTTGACGAACTCCTTGCTCCACACCAGACACTGCTTGGCGATCGCGAGCGAGGACGGGCCGATCGTGAGCATCCGGCCCAGCACGGCGAGCCGGACGAGAGCGGGGTCGTCGCGCCATGCGTCGACCGAGGCCGGCAGCAGGTGCTCGGCGGGAACCCGGACGTTGTCGAACCGGATCACGCCGAACGGCGCGCCGTGCAGGCCCATGTACTGCTGCGGGACGACCTCGACGCCCGGGGAGTCGGTCTCCACGAAGAAGATGCGGATCTGGGTCGTGCCGTCGTGCTCGAGAGATGCGGAGACGTCGACGAGCCCGGCGGAGATGCCGTTGCCGATGTGGATCTTCTCACCAGAGATCAGGTAGGCGGCCCCGTCCTCGACCGGCACGGCGACCGTCTCGCGGCCGGCGTTCGCCGCGCCGCACACCTCGGTGTCCGCGGTGCCGTGGACCGAGCCCGCGTCGACGTGGCGTTCCAACAGTTGGTGCAGCGGTCCGTCCGGCACCAGGGACAGGTAGTGGCTTGGGCCGAAACCGTTGCTGCTGCCCAGCATCAGCGCGACCGCGGGGCTGATGCCGGCGACGGCCTCCAGCGCGCGGACCGCGTTCAGCGGGGAGAGCGCGGCCCGGTTGCCGTTGTCGACCAACATGCTGAACCAGCCCTGCTCCCGGAACAGCTCGACCAGCCCCGCGGGCATGCGCCCGGTGGTATCGAGCTCGGCCGGGTCGACGTGCTCGAGGACCAGCCGGCGCAGTGCCGCGACCGCCTCGTCGCCCGCGCGCTCCTCCTCCGGGGCCTGCTCGGGGAACGACCGGACATCAGCCCAGCGCAGGTGACCCAGGAAGAGCTCGTCGAGCAAGCCTCGAGTGGTGGGCGGAGAGGTAGTCGAGTACGTCATCCTGATTCTCCCTGAAATAGAAATGATCTCCGGCGAACATGCGGAGCTCGAACGGTCCGGTGGTGTGGTCGCGCCAGGCGGCCAGCCCGGGCTCGGTCACGACCGTGTCGTCGGTCCCGCCCAGGGCGACGACCGCGCACGGCAAGGGTTCGGTGTCGGACGGCCGGTAGCCGGCCACGATCCGCAGGTCGGCGCGCAACGGCGCCAGCGCGAGCGCACGCCAGTCCGGGTCGTCGCGCAGCTCGGCGGGCACCGCGCCGAACTGGTCCTCCACGTGGTCGATCAGGTCGTCGTCGGTGAGCGAGGCGAACGACGGATCGGGTACGTGACGGCGCGGCGCCGCGTGGCCGGACAGGTACAGGCACCGCGGCAGCGTCCGGCCGGCGACCCGCAGCGCGACGGCGACCTCGTAGGCGACCGTCGCGCCGAGGCTGTGCCCGAACAGGTCGTAGGGCGCGACGAAGTCCACCTCGTCGACGATGGCGGTGACCAGATCCCGCATCGTCGTCAGCGGCTCCTCGCCGGTCCGGCCGCCGCGACCGGGTGTCTGCACGCCCCAGATCTCCCGGTCCGGCAGCAGGTCCGACCAGGCGAGGAACTCCCCCGCCGAGCCGCCGCTGTGCGGGAAGCAGTAGAGCCGTTCGGCGCCCTCCCGGCGGGTGCGGCACAGCAGCCACGCTCCCCCGCTCATGACGCGGCGTCCCGTCGCCGGTCGATCGCCTCGGCGAGTCGGGCCACGGTCGGTGCACCGAACACCGCGCGCACCCCGATGTCCCCACCGAGCTCGCGGCGCAGGATCGTGGCCACCCGAGCGGCGAGCAGCGAGTCGCCGCCGAGCTCGAAGAAGTCGCGATGCCGGTCGACCTCGTCGAGGCCGAGGATGGTGCTGTACGCGGCGGCGACCACTGCCTCGGTGTCGCCGGGAGGCGTGTCGCCGGCCGGCCGGACCGGGGCTGACCGCTCCGCCCGGGGCGCGGGCAGCTCCGCTCGCCGGCCGGTGTCGTGCTGGGACTGCTCGTCCCCGTCGAGCCGGAACCGCCGCGGTTCGAATGGGTAGGTGGGCAGCGGAACCCGGCGTAGACGCTCCTCGGGATGCAGCTCGGACCACGTGACCGGGACGCCGGCCTGCCACAACCGGCCGACGGCGGTCAGCAGCACCTCGGCACCGGGCGTCGGGTCGGCGACGTGCGGCATGCTCGGCACCACGACCCGTTCGTCGCCGGCCGCGCCCTGTGTCAGGTACTGCCGGGCCAGTCCGCTCAGGGTGCGCCCCGGCCCGACCTCCACCAGGGCAGCGGGCGCGAGTCCGTCGACCGGGCCGAGCACCGTGTCGAACACAGCGGCGAAGTTCACGGTCCGGCGCATGTGCCGCACCCAGTACTCGGGGTCGATCGCCTCCTGCGCGCTGACCGGGCGTCCCGTGCTGTCGGAGATCCAGGTCAGCTTCGGGGGCGCCAGCCGGACCGACCGGACGCGCTCACGGAAGGTGTCCAGCGCGGGTTCCACCAGCGGGGAGTGCGCCGCCGCGCTGATGTGCAGCCGCCGGTTCTCGACCCCCTCCTCCGCGAGCTCGGCCCGCAGGGCTTCGACCGCGTCCACGGAACCGGCGACCACGCACTGGGCCGGGCCGTTCACCGCGGCGACGGACAGCCGCGGGCCGAGGCGCGTCCGGAGTCGTTCGGCGGGTGCGGACACGGCGAGCATGGCGCCGGCGGGCATCTCGTCCATGAGCCGGCCGCGCTCGGTCACCAGGAGCACGGCGTCGGCGCAGCTGAGTACGCCGGCCGTCGTCGCGGCCGCGTAGGCGCCGAGGCTGTGCCCGGCCACGGTGGCCGGCTCCACCCCGAACGACCGCCACAGCCCGGCGAGCGCGTACTCCACGGCGAACACGACCGGCTGGCCGACGGCCATGGTGGCGAGCTGCGTGCCCGCCCGGCGGACCGCGGCCTCGTCGTCCTCGTCCGGGAACAGCACCTCGCGCAGGTCGAACCCCAGCCGGGGCTCGGCCAGTTCGGCGCAGGTGTCGAGATCCTCGCGGAATCGCGGCCAGCGTGCGTAGAGCTCGGCCGCCATGCCGGTGTGCTGCCCGCCGTGTCCGGAGAACAGGAACACGACGTCCGGGGGCAGCGGTGGCGCCGGGCGTACGGCTGGGCCGGCGCCGGCGGACAGCAC
>NZ_JBOHGA010000228.1:0-9535 GCF_050699915.1 Actinophytocola sp. | reverse complement strand
GTTGAAGAGTGTTCGTCGGCCGTCGACCCGGCCAAGGCCGCGCGGATCACCGGTCGTGAGCCGGTGGTGGGCGGCGACCGCCCGGAGCTGACCGAGGCGTCCGTGGTGGTCTCGGGTGGCCGCGGCGTGGGCAGCGCGGAGAGCTTCGAGGTCGTCGAGCAGCTGGCCGACGCGCTCGGCGCGGCCGTGGGTGCCTCGCGGGCCGCGGTCGACTCCGGCTACTACCCGCCGCAGTTCCAGGTCGGGCAGACCGGCAAGACCGTGTCGCCGCAGCTCTACATCGCCCTGGGCATCTCCGGCGCGATCCAGCACCGCGCCGGCATGCAGACCTCGAAGACGATCGTCGCGGTGAACAAGGACCCCGAGGCGCCGATCTTCGAGATCGCCGACTACGGCGTGGTGGGCGACCTGTTCAAGGTGGCGCCGCAGCTCACCGAGGAGGCCCGGAAGCGGAAGGGCTGAATCTTCATCTGTCCGCCATGGACGTGTCACGCTGTGTGGCACGCGAGGTCGCGGGAGCCGCGTAAACCTGAGGCATGACCCAGGCTCAGCTACTCGTCTCCACCACCGGTGACGGCACCGCGCGGCCCCGGTACTCACTGCTGGTGGCCCGTGACGGCGAGGAGGTCCTTGCCGCCCAACGCCTTCGGTACCGCGTGTTCGCCGAGGAGATGGGCGCGACGCTGCACACGCCCACCCCGGGCGCGGACGTCGACGCCTTCGACGAACACTGTGACCACCTGGTGGTGCGCGAGGACCACACGGGCGAGATCGTCGGCTGCTACCGGATGCTTCCGCCGGAGCGGGTCGCGGACGCCGGGATGCTGTACTCGGAGACCGAGTTCGACCTGAGAGCCCTCGACGCGGTCCCCGGGCTGCGCGGCGCGCTCGTCGAGACCGGCCGGTCCTGTGTGCACCCCGACCACCGCACCGGAGCCGTGGTGAGCCTCGTGTGGGCCGGCATCGCCCGGTACCTGCTGCTGTCCGGGCACCGCTGGCTGGCCGGCTGTGCTTCGGTTCCGCTGGCCGACGGCGGCACGCTCGCCGCGGGCGTGTGGCAGACCGTGCGGCACAAGCACTACGCGCCGCCGGAGTACCGGGTCCGGCCGCTGCGGCCGTGGGACTCGTCGTCGGTGCCGGCGCCGAAGCGCGTCGTGCTGCCGCCGCTGCTGAAGGGCTACCTGCGCCTCGGCGCCTGGGTGTGCGGCCCGCCGGCGCACGACGCGGACTTCGGCGTGGCCGACCTGTTCGTCCTGCTCGGCCTCGACCACCTCGACCAGCGCTACCTCAGCTACTTCCTGGGGGAGCAGTCGGCATGAGCCACCCCTGGTTCCCCACCTCGCCCTGCGGAACCGGTTGTCTCTCCGGACGAGAGGACCAGGTGGGCCCGGTGCGGCGGTGGTGGCGGCTCACCGCGGTCGTGCTCGTGGTCCTGGCCTCGTTCCTGGTGCTGCCCGTCCTCGCACTGGTGGGCGCGCGCGGCCGGGAGTGGTTGGTGCGCCAGGTGTTCCGCTCGGTGCTGCTCACCATGGGCGTGCGGCTCGAGGTGTCCGGTGGGGACGGTCTGGCGGCGCGCGGTCGCGGGGCGCTCGTGGTGAACAACCACACGTCGTGGCTGGACATCGTCGCGGTCAACGCCGTGCGGCCGATGCGGGCGGTGGCCAAGAAGGACATCGCGTCGTGGCCGGTGCTCGGCTGGCTGGTGTCCGCGGCCGGCTCGGTCTACGTGCACCGGGAGGGACTGCGGTCGCTGGCCGGCACGGTCGCGCGGCTCACCGAGGTGCTGCGCGCCGGCTCGATGGTGAACGTGACGCCCGAGGGCACGACGTGGTGCGGCCTCACCCGCGGCCGGTTCCGCCCGGCCATGTTCCAGGCGGCCATCGACGGCGGCGTTCCCGTGCTCCCGGTGGCGCTGCGGTTCCGTATGCGGGACGGCTCGGCCACCACCGCGCCGGCGTTCATCGGCGACGAGACGATCGTCGACTCGGTCGGCCGGGTGGCGGCGCTGCGCGGGCTGGTGCTGGAGGTCCACGTGCTCGACGAGCTGGCTCCTGGCCGTGCCGCCGACCGCCGCGAGCTGGCGGCCATGGCCGAGGCGGCGGTGAACACGGTGCTGACCCCGGCTCGAACTCACCAAAACGCCCTGCGAGCTGCGGAAACGGCGTCGCTGAACCAGTAGAATGGCTTGGTGGAACGCAACATCCGCTCGGTCGAGGACGTGCTGGAGATGCTGGACCGCCTGTTCGCGCCGGACGCCGACCGGTGGACCGACGGCGGCAGCGACTGGTGGGACGACTTCTACGCCGACCGCGACCGGGACGTCCCGTTCTTCGCCGCCAAGCCGGACGAGAACCTCGTCGACCACCTCGACCGCGGCCGGCTCCGCCCGGGCCGAGCGCTCGACCTCGGCTGCGGGCCGGGCCGCAACGCGCTGCACCTCGCCGCGGCCGGCTTCACCGTGGACGCCGTCGACCTCTCGCCCGCGGCCGTCGCCTGGGGTGAGGAGCGGGCGCGCGAGGCGGGCGTCGCGGTCCGCTTCCGCCGTGCGGACGCGTTCGCCACGCAGCTCGACGGTCCGTACGACCTGGTCTACGACTCGGGCTGTCTGCACCACCTCCCGCCGCACCGCCGGATCAGCTACCTCGCCCTGCTCGACCGGAACCTGGCGCCCGGCGGGCACTTCGCGCTCACCTGCTTCGCGGCGGGCGCCATGGGCTCGCAGACGCCGGACGCCGACCTCTACCGCCTCGGCCGGCTCGAGGGCGGGCTCGCGTTCACGCCCGAGTCGCTGCGCTGGATCTTCGCCGGGCTGACCGAGGTGGAGCTGCGCCGCATGCGCGACGAGCCGCCGGAGTCCGGCCGGTTCGGCGAGTCCTTCCTGTGGACCGCCCTGTTCCGCCGGGACGCGTAAGGACTGGACCTCCAGCGCGACCGAGGTTGCACGATGACCTGGTGACCCTGGAGACGACGAGTAAGCCGGCCGGTTCGCTGTGGTGCGGGACCTACCGCGCGACGACTGTCGGCCTGACGATGCTGGTCACGATCGCCGCCTTCGAGCACCTCGGCGTCAGCACCGCCATGCCCACGATGGTCGCCGACCTGCGCGGCGAGGCGCTCTACTCCTGGCCGTTCACCGCGTTCCTCGCCGCGAGCGTGCTGGCGACCGTCCTCTCCGGACGGATCAGCGACCGGCTCGGGCCGGTGCCGGCGCTGCTCGCGGGGCCGGGGCTGTTCCTCGCCGGCCTGGTCCTCGCGGGACTCGCGGACGGCATGCCGGTGTTGCTCGCGGGCCGGGTGCTGCAGGGTCTGGGCCTCGGCACGCAGACCGTCGGGATCTACGTGCTCGTCGCGCTCGTCTACCCGTCCGCGCGCCGGCCCGCGGTGTTCGGCCTGCTCGCCGCCGCGTGGGTGATCCCGTCGCTGGTCGGTCCGACGGCGGCCGGACTGATCACCGAGCACGTCGGCTGGCGCTGGGTGTTCCTCGGCATCGCGCCGTTCGCCGTCCTCGGCGTCGCGTTGCTGCTGCCCGCGATTCGCACGCTGCCCCCGGCCGAGGGGGCGCCGAGCACGGTGCGGCGTGGGGTCGTTCCCGCCGCGGTGGCCGTCGCCTTCGGCATCTCCGCGCTGAGCTGGGCCGCCCAGCATCCCTCGGCCGGCACGCTCTGGCTGGGCCTCGCCGGGCTCGCCGCACTGGTGCCGGGGCTGCGTGTGCTGCTGCCGCGCGGGACGTTCACCGCTCGGCCCGGCCTGCCGGCCACCGTGCTGGCCCGCGGCCTTCTGGCCGGCGCCTTCTTCGGCGTGGAGGCCTACGTCCCGCTGGTGCTCACCTCCGTGCACGGCTTCTCCCCGGCAATGGCGGGACTCCCGCTGACCGTCGGCGCGTGCGGCTGGGCGGCCGCGTCGCACTGGCAGGGCCGGCACGTGGAGATCCCGCGTCCCGCGCTGGTCCGGTTCGGCCTGGCCGCGCTCGGCATCGGGCTCGCCGGCACCGCGCTGACCGGCCCGGACTGGGGACTCGGCTGGCTGGTCCTGCCGTTCTGGCTGGTCGCCGGCGCGTCGATGGGTCTGGCGTACCCGTCGATCAGCGTGCTCGGCCTCGACTACGCGGCCCCGCGCGACCGTGGCTTCGTCTCCTCGGCGCTGCAGGTGGCGGACATGACGACGGCGGCCGCCACGGTCGCCGTCGGCGGCGTGATGCTCACCACGTTGGCCTCCACCGCGAACCCCACGGCCGCGATCGTGCCGCTCGACCTGCTGCTGGCGGCGCTGGCACTGGTCGGCGCGCTCGTGTTCCGTCCGGCAGCCGAACCGTCATGACGGTTTCTGGCCGGACGAGGGCTACCCTTGCCACGTAATGACCTATCTCGACCACGCGGCCACCACGCCGATGCTGCCCGGAGCGGTGGCGGCGATGACCGCGCACCTGACCGAAGCGTTGCCCGCCCGGGGTAACGCTTCCTCGCTGCACACCTCCGGTCGCCGCGCCCGGCGCATGGTCGAGGAGGCGCGCGAGGAGATCGCGGCGGCGCTGGGCGCGCGGCCGTCCGAAGTGGTGTTCACCGGCGGCGGCACGGAAAGCGACAACCTGGCGGTCAAGGGCATCTACTGGGCGCGGCGCGCGGAGAACCCCGAGCGGCGACGGATCCTCGTGTCGGCCGTCGAGCACCACGCCGTGCTGGACGCGGCCGAGTGGCTCGTCGAGCACGACGGCGCCGAGCTCACGCTGCTGGAGGTAGACGGGTTCGGCCGGGTACACGAGGACACGCTCCGCGCGGCCGTCGCCGGCGACCCGGACTCGGTCGCGCTGGTCACCGTGATGTGGGCGAACAACGAGGTCGGCACGGTCAACCCGATCCGCGAGCTCGCCACCCGGTGCGCCGAGTACGGCATCCCGTTCCACACCGACGCGGTGCAGGCCGTGAGCGCGCTCCCGGTCGACTTCGCCGCGTCGCGGGCGAGCGCGCTCACGCTGACCGGACACAAGATCGGCGGGCCGTACGGTGCGGGCGCGTTGTTGCTCGGCCGGGACGTGCCGTGCACGCCCGTCCTGCACGGCGGCGGCCAGGAGCGCGAGGTCCGCTCGGGCACCCTCGACGTGCCGGCCCTGGTCGCGATGGCCACGGCCGTGCGCACCGCCGTCGAGCGCCGCGTGGAGCAGGCCGAGTTCCTGGCCGGGCTGCGTGACGAGCTGGTCGTGGCCGTGCGCGCCGCGGTCCCGGACGCGGTGCTCAACGGCGACCCCGGTCAGTCCGATGTGGACGGTGGGCCGTCGCGGCTGCCGGGCAACGTGCACTTCACCTTCCCCGGCTGCGCAGGCGACAGCCTGCTGATGCTGCTCGACGCCCGCGGCATCGAGTGCTCCACCGGCTCGGCCTGCACCGCGGGGGTGGCGCAGCCGAGCCACGTCCTGCTCGCGATGGGCGTCGACCCCACGCTGGCCCGCGGGTCGCTGCGGTTCTCGTTCGGACACACGTCCACGCCGGCCGACGTGCACGCGGTCGCCGGCGCGATCGGTCCGGTGGTCGAGCGGGCCCGCAACGCCGGCCTGGTGGGGCTACGCCGCTCGGCCGGCCAGCCGCGCGTGGAAGTCTGAGCCAATGCGGGTCTTGGCGGCGATGAGTGGTGGGGTGGACTCCGCGGTGGCGGCCGCCCGTGCGGTGGCGGCCGGACACGACGTGACCGGCGTGCACCTGGCCCTCTCAGCGAAGCCCGGCACGCTGCGCACCGGTGCGCGCGGCTGCTGCACCGTCGAGGACGCGCACGACGCCCGCCGGGTCGCGGACATCCTCGGCATCCCCTTCTACGTCTGGGACTTCGCCGAGCGGTTCACCGAGGACGTGGTCGAGGACTTCGTCACCGAGTACGCCGCCGGCCGCACCCCCAACCCGTGCCTGAAGTGCAACGAGCGAATCAAGTTCGCCGCCCTGCTGGACAAGGCGATCGCGCTCGGCTTCGACGCGGTGTGCACCGGTCACTACGCCCGACTGTCCCTTGTGGACGGTGAGCCGGAGCTGCGGCGCAGCGCCGACGACGGCAAGGACCAGTCCTACGTGCTCGCGTCGCTGCACGCCGACCAGCTGCGGCACGCGATGTTCCCGCTCGGCGACTCGGTGAAGGCAGACGTACGGGCCGAGGCGACCGAGCGCGGGCTCGCCGTCGCGGACAAACCGGACAGTCATGACATCTGCTTCATCCCGGACGGCGACACCCGCGGGTTCCTGAACCGGCACCTCGGCGAGCGGCCCGGGGACCTCGTCGACGACGAGACCGGCGCGGTGCTCGGCGCGCACTCCGGCGTGCACGGCTTCACCGTCGGCCAGCGCCACGGCCTTGGCCTGCGGGTGCCCGCCGCGGACGGCCGGCCCCGGTACGTGCTCTCGCTCGAGCCGGTGTCCGGCTCGGTGCGCGTCGGCGCGGCGGAGAAGCTCGCGGTGCGCGAGATCGTCGGCCGGCGGCCGGTGTGGCCGTCGGGCGCGGCGCCGACCGGCGAGCTCGACTGCGTCGTCCAGGTCCGCGCGCACGGCGACACCGTCCCGGCTGCGGTGTCCATTGTGGATGACGAGGTCGTGGTGCGGCCGGACGGCGAGCTGCGCGGGGTTGCGCCGGGGCAGGCCGTGGTGCTCTACCGGCCGGACCCGGCCGGTGACATGGTTCTCGGCAGTGCCACCATCGCGCTGACCCGCTCCTGACGTGTCGCGAGTCGATCCGATCGGCCCACACCGTTACGCCGGGAGGTGGATCATCGACGTATCCGGTGTGTGACTGACCAACAGCCGAGGTGATTCATGACCAGCGCGAGCTCGACCGGCGGAGGGGCGCCACCCGAGCGGCCCAACAGATTTCCCGAGGTGTTCAGCCCTTCGCCCGAAACCCTCGCCCGCCACCGTGCCCGACTGCTCGACCCGCCGACCGCCCTGCGTGCCCCCGACGGCAGCTGGCCGCTGACCACCGCATACCGCGCGGACAGCCTGCTCCTACCGGCCCGCGAGGCGCAGTCGCTGCGCCCCGAGGAGCCCAACGACTACAACACCGCGCTCGAGTCCATCGGCGTCGAGCTCCAGGC
Organism: Actinophytocola sp.; assembly: GCF_050699915.1. Taxonomy (GTDB): domain Bacteria; phylum Actinomycetota; class Actinomycetes; order Mycobacteriales; family Pseudonocardiaceae; genus Actinophytocola. Next base: position 2,472 of record NZ_JBOHGA010000228.1, on the reverse strand, counting down.
GCCCGGAGAGCCGGGCTGGCTGGAGAACCTCCGCCGGGTCGACCCCGAGCTCCCGGTCCCGGTCCAGTTGGTGACCAGGTCCGACGCGGCCACCGACCGTGCCCCGGACCCGTGGAGCGCGCTCGTGCGGCTGCGCAACGCGTTCGGCGAGGACCTGCGGGGCCGCCAGATCGGGATGAACCACCTGGTCACGGCCGCGTCGGTGACGGTCGAGGGTGCGCCGGTCAACCATGGCGGCCAGGTCGACGGCGCGCCCGTCAACCACGGCGGCGGGATGGGGGAGAGCCGGATCGCGCTCTACACCGGCAGCCGCAACCCGGTCGCGATGCTCGGCCGCCGCCCGGTGCGCCGCGCGGCCGCGCAGCTCGTCGGCGCCCGGCGGCCGGTGGTCGCCGTGCTGGACACCGGGATCGGCCGGCACGACTGGCTGCCGGTCGGCCCGCTCGGCACGGACCCGGTGGTCGAGGTCTCCGAGGACTTCCAGCTGGAGCTGGCCGCGCACGAGCCGTGGCTGTCCCCGCATCCGCTGGTCGACCCGGCGGACCAGCCGGACGTGGTCCGGCCGCTGCTCGGCCTGACCGACTCGCACTTCGGGCACGGCACGTTCGTGACCGGGCTGGTCCACCAGATGTGCCCGGACGCGCGGATCCTGTCGCTGCGGGTGCTGGAGAGCGACGGCTTCTCCACCGAGGGCTCGGTGCTGCTCGCGCTCGACTGGCTGCGCCGGCGTGTGGAGCACGCGATCGAGCACGGCCTACCGGACCAGCTGGTCGACGTGGTCTCGATGTCGCTCGGCTTCTACCCGGAGACCGCGGCGCCGGGCGAGGTCCAGCAGGTGGCAGACGTGATCAAGCGCCTCACCGACCTCGGCGTGCTGGTCGTCGCGGCGGCCGGCAACGACGCCACCACCCGGCCGTTCCTGCCCGCCGCGTTCGGCGCGGACCCCGTCGGCGGCACCGGCAACTCGCAGCTGGCGGCGATCGGTGCGCTCAACGCGTCCGGCGTCACCACCGCGGCGTTCAGCAACGACGGCCCGTGGGTCCGGCGGTGGGCGCCGGGCAACGCGCTGATCAGCACCGTGCCGTCGTGGCAGGGCGCGGCCAACCCGGGCGTGGGCATCCCCGACGGCGGCGGTGTCGGGCCGCGCATGCGCACCTCGCCGGACCCCGACGACCTGCGCACCGGTTTCGCGGTGTGGGCGGGCACGTCGTTCGCCACCCCGGTCGTCGCCGGCCTCATCGCGGAGTCGATGGCCGGCGACCCGGAGACGAACAAGCGGTTCGGCACCGAGCGCGCGCACACCGCACTCAAACTCACCGACATCCGTCTCGAGGAACGCGGATGGCTCTAGGGCACGGCCGCCGGATCCCTGGCCGCGCGATTCGCGCCCAGGCGGCCCCTGGCTGCGTTGTCGCGACGGCCGAGTACGACCCGGTACGAGGCCATCGCTCCGCCTTGCCAGGAACCGCCTGGTTCACGAATCGCATCGACCGTGATCCGCCAGCCGCGCCCTAGGGGAGCCGCCCTGACACCCGACCTCACGCGCGCGCACGAGCTGCACGTCCGCGCGCGTGAGGCCGTTGGCGCGTACCGGTTCGGGCACGGCCGGGCGCTGTTGCGCGACGCCCAGCGGCTGCTCGACCGGGTGGCCGCGCCGGACGAGCGGGCGACCGCGCTGCGCGTCCGGGTGCTCGTCAGCCTCGCCTACGTGGCGGCCGAGACCGACTCGCTCGCGGCCGGGCTCGCAGGCTTGGACGAGGCGGAGCGGCACGCCAGGCGACTCGCCGACGGCGCCGAGCGCGCCGAGCTGGACGGTCTGGTGCTGGCCCACCGTGGGCTGCTGCTGCACCGTGCGGGCCGGGTAGCCGAGGGTCTTGAGGTGTTCGACGAGGCCATCCCGCGGCTCGAGCGTGGGTTGCACGGCGAGGCCGGCACCGCCGACCCGTCGGTCCTGGCCGGCGCGTACCTCAACCGCGGCACGTCCTACATCTACCTGGCCCAGGTCAAGGGCGCGGCGAGCGACTTCGCGCGGTGCATCGAGGTCTGCGACGAGTACGGCCTGCCGCTGCTCGCCGCGAAGGCCCGGCACAACCTCGGCTACGTCGACTACATGAAGGGCGACCTGCCCGCGGCACTGCGCAACTACGACGAGGCCGAGCACGCCTACCGCGCACACAGCACCGGGATGCTGCCCACGCTGCAGCTCGACCGCGCCCGCGCGCTGCTCGCCGCGGGCCTGGCCACCGACGCGGCACGCCAGCTCGACGACGCGATCCCGGCGCTGCGCGAGCAGAAGGCGGGCCAGGACCTGGCCGAGGCGGAGCTGGCCCGCGCGGCCGCGTCGCTGCTGGACGGCTTCGCCGGCGACGCCCGGCGCCGGGCCGGAGTCGCCGAGCGCAGCTTCACCAGACGGGGCAACGCCCGGTGGGCCGCGGTGGCCGCGCTGGTCGCGATGCGGGCGCGGACCGCGGC
>NZ_JBOHGA010000227.1:0-9542 GCF_050699915.1 Actinophytocola sp. | reverse complement strand
CGCTTGGGCCAGGCGGCCGCGGCGCGGCGGGGCAGGACGTCGGCGGACCCGAGGGGCACGTCGGCGTGCCGGCGCCGGCCGCGAAGTGGGAGGTTGGTGCTCATCGCAGCGCCACGTCCCGCACGTGGTCGCGCACGCCGTCCGGCATGGAGAGCCACATGTCGTCGAGGTCGCCGAGCTCGGCCGCCCGGCGCAGCGCGGCGAGCATGCGGGTGGCGCTCCGCTCGATCGTCGCGTCGAGCCGCGCCGCCTCGACCGGGTCGTCGTCGACGATCGTGTAGTAGTGGTCCAGCGTGACCTGAGAACCGGATCCCTTGGCCGCGACCAGCCACAGGCCGCCGAACGAGGCCAGCGGGTACGCGGCCCGCTCGCGGCGGAACCGCAGCTGCATCCGCTTCGGGTTGAGCTCCTGCGAACACACCCAGCTGCCGCGCCAGTCGCCGAACGTGCCCCAGAAGCGCACTCGCTCGCAGGTGCCGCTCCACCCGATGTGCTCGACGGCGAGCACCGTGTCGAACATGTGCGGCCAACGGTCGAGATTGGCGATCAGCTGGTAGGCCCGCTGTGGTGGTGCAGCCACCCTGCTGGTGTGCTGGGCGGTCCGGATCCTGGGCTCTGCCATGGTCGTCGCCCCCTTCGGTCGGTGAGCGTCTGCCCGTGAGTTTGCTCACCCGCGCTGGAGGGGCGGTCGAAGTCGAGTCGACGGCGGCGCGCTCTACTGTGGCTCGACCGGACGTGGAGGTTTCCGTCGCATGCTGGGACTTTCCGGCGATTGGACGGAGGTGCGGAATGTCGCGTTCGACAGTGGTGCCGTGCCGGCCGACCGTGCTCACCGTCGACACGGGTTCGGCGCGCACGCTGACGCCGCGGTTCCTAACGCTCGTCGTGCGGCCGTGCCGCGAATCTCGCGGCCCAGTCGGCGTTGACCTGGTCGGCCTGTCGACGGTGCCCGATCACCAGATGCCGGCCCAGCGGAACGTCGAGGCCGAGATAGTCGAGCACGTCGTGCGCAGTGCGTAACGGATCTGCCGTCAACTCCTCATAGACGACCCGATGGGGCACGATGCCGTGGGCGCTGAACCACAGAGCCCAGTCCGCCTCGAACTTCTCGATCGCGGCGACCAGCCGGCCGATCAGTTCCTCGTCGTAGTGAGCCGGTCGACCTCCGGGCTTGACAGCCTCATCCGGATGCCAGAAGTGGGTCTGCTGCGCCTTCGCCCACGACACCGCCTGCGCCACGACGTCACGCCGTCGCAGGTGGACGAACCTGAGCCGACCCAACTGGGCGCTCAACAGCTCCACATCGGTCACCGCTGCCTCGGTGTCGGCGGCGAGGTCACCGATCAGCTCCGGCAGCGTCTCGGCCATGATCCTGCCGCCGAAGACACCGTTCGACGTCCTGCCGGCTGCCAGCGCCGCTCGAACGTAGGTCTCGTCGATCCGTCCGTCTCGAGGTCTCGCGATCCGCCAGTCGACGGCGTAGTCGTGCAGACCTCGACGGTTGAAGTAGGAGGCTGGGCGGCCGGCGACTCCGGACGACCTCAGCAGACCGCACAGCAGGGTGCTTCCAGTACGTGGCGTCGCGCAGAGCAGGTAGGAGTCAAAGCCTGGCTGGGTCACAGTGGCCGACGGTAACCTAGCTGACCGTCCAGGTGTCCTTGCCTTGCAACAACGTCTGGAGGTCGGCCGGTCTGGTTTCGACGGCGTTGGTGACCTGTGCGCGTGCGGCGTCGTCGTAGCTGGGGCGGTTGATGTTGCGGTAGATGCCGGTGACGACGTGGCCGAGGTCCTGGGTGGAGAGCCTGGACAGGGCGAAGGCGTAGGAGGGGTCGTCGAGGGTGGCGTCGTGGACGACGATCTCGTGTTGGCCGATGTCGGCGGTTTTGGTGATGTCGAGGCCGTAGTCGGTGCGGATGACCGCGTGATCGCCATCGGTGCCGAACACGATCGGTTCGCCGTGTTGGAGGGGGATGAGGCGTTGTTCTTTCTGGCCGGGTTCCTTGAGCACGTCGAAGGCGCCGTCGTTGAAGATCGGGCAGTTCTGGTAGATCTCCACCAACGCCGACCCCCGGTGCGCCGCAGCGGCGGCCAAAATCTCGGTGAGTTGTGTGCGGTCGTTGTCCAGGGTGCGTGCCACGAAGGTGGCTTCGGCGCCGAGGGCGAGGGACAGCGGGTTGAACGGGTGGTCCAGTGAGCCCATCGGGGTGGACTTGGTCAGCTTGCCCTCCTCGCTGGTGGGTGAGTACTGGCCCTTGGTCAACCCGTAGATCCGGTTGTTGAACAACAAGATCGTCATGTTCACGTTACGCCGCAACGCGTGAATCAGATGATTCCCACCAATCGAGAGCGCGTCACCGTCCCCGGTCACCACCCACACCGACAAGTCCGGGCGAGTGACGGCGAGACCGGTGGCGATCGCCGGGGCGCGGCCGTGGATGGAATGCATCCCGTAGGTGTTCATGTAGTACGGAAACCGCGAGGAACAGCCGATCCCCGAGATGAACACGATGTTCTCCCGCCGCAACCCCAGACTGGGGAGGAAGGCTTGCATCGCGTTCAACACCACATAGTCACCACACCCCGGACACCACCGCACCTCCTGATCCGACTTGAAATCCTTGGCGGTCAGCTTCAGCTCGATGGTCATCACGCAGCCTCCGCGAGCCACGTCCCGGAGTCGCCGATATGTCCGGCGAGTACCTCGACGAGCTCCTCCTCCATGAACGGCAGGCCCGCGACCTTCTGGTACGAGATCGCGTCCACCAGGTACCGGGCGCGCAGCAGCAGGGCCAGCTGACCCAGGTTCATCTCCGGGACCACCACGCGCTCGTAGGAGCGCAACACCTCGCCGAGGTTGGCGGGGAACGGGTTCAGGTGCCGCAGCTGCGCGTGCGCCACCCGGTAGCCCTGCTGGCGCAGCGACCGGCACGCGGCGCCGATCGGGCCGTAGGTCGAGCCCCAGCCCAGCACCAGCACGCCGGCCATCCCGGACGGGTCGTCGACGGCCAGGTCCGGCACCGCCACACCGTCCACTTTGTCCTGACGGAGACGGGTCATGCGCTCGTGGTTGTCCGGGTCGTAGGAGATGTCGCCCCGGCCGTCGGCCTTCTCCAGCCCGCCGATCCGGTGCTGAAGGCCGGCCGTGCCCGGCAGCGCCCAGTCCCGCGCCAGCGTGTCCGGGTCCCGCCGGTACGGCCAGTGCTCGCCGTCCGGCGCGTTCGGCTCCGTGGCGAACGTGACCCGCAGGTCCGGCAGTTCCTCGACGTCCGGGATCCGCCACGGCTCCGAGCCGTTGGCCAATGCGCCGTCGGACAGCACGAGCACCGGCGTCCGGTAGGTGAGCGCGATCCGCGTGGCCTCGATCGCCGCGGCGAAGCAGTCACCCGGCGACAGCGGCGCGACGATCGGCACCGGTGACTCGCCGTTGCGCCCGTACATCGCCTGCAGCAGGTCCGCCTGCTCGGTCTTGGTCGGCAGCCCCGTGGACGGCCCGCCGCGCTGCACGTCGACGATCACCAGCGGCAGCTCGGTCATCACCGCCAGGCCGATCGTCTCCGCCTTCAGCGCGATGCCCGGCCCGGACGTCGTGGTGACGCCGAGCGCGCCGCCGTACGCGGCACCCAGCGCCGCCCCGATGCCGGCGATCTCGTCCTCCGCCTGCATCGTGGTGACGCCGAAGTTCTTGTGCTTGGACAGCTCGTGCAGGATGTCCGACGCCGGCGTGATCGGGTAGCTGCCGAGGAACACCGGCAGCCCGGAGCACTGGCCGGCCGCCACGATCCCGTACGCCAGCGCGAGGTTCCCGGTGACCTGCCGGTAGCGGCCCGGCGGAAAGTCCCCGGCCGGCGCGACCTCGTAGGTCGTGGCGAACGACTCGGTCGTCTCGCCGTAGTTCCACCCCGCGCGGAACGCCAGCACGTTCGCCTCGGCGAGCTCGGGCTTGCGCGCGAACTTCTCCCGCAGGAACCGCTCGGTGCCCTCGGTCGGCCGGTGGTACATCCACGACAGCAGCCCGAGCGCGAACATGTTCTTGCACCGCTCGGCGTCCTTCTTGGACAGACCGGTGTCCGCCAGCGCGCCGCGGGTCAGCGTCGCCATCGCGATCGCGTGCACCTGGAAGTTCGACAGCGAGCCGTCCTCGAGCGGGTCGCGCTCGTAGCCGACCTTCGTCAGGTTGCGCCTGGTGAGCTCGTCGGTGTTGACGATGACCGTGCCACCCGGACGCAGGTCGCCGACGTTCGCCTTGAGCGCCGCCGGGTTCATCGCGACCAGCACGTCCGGCCGGTCCCCCGGCGTGCGGATGTCGTAGTCGGCGAACTGCAGCTGGAACGACGAGACCCCGGGCAGCGTGCCCGCGGGAGCGCGGATCTCCGCCGGGAAGTTCGGCTGCGTCGCGAGGTCGTTGCCGTACGCCGCCGCCTCGGACGTGAACCGGTCACCGGTGAGCTGCATGCCATCGCCCGAGTCGCCGGCGAACCTGATCACCACTCGATCCAGCTTCACCCTGGCCACGGCCCCAGTCTGTGGGGCCGCGAGCCAGTCCGACTCGAATCCTGCTAGCCGCCCTGTTTGGAGGTCGTGGTCGCCCCGCGCTTCACGGACTCCAGCAGCATCTGCGACACGTCACGCACCTGGACGTCGGTGCCCTTGTCCTCGCTCTGCCGCTGCACCAGGCCGTCGGTGATCATGACTCGGCAGAACGGGCAGCCGGTCACGACCTCCTTCGCGTTCGTGTCCAGGGCCTCGTCGACGCGCTCCAGGTTGATCCGCTTGCCGATGTTCTCTTCCATCCACATCCGCGCGCCGCCGGCGCCGCAGCACAGCGACCGGTCGGCGTGCCGGGGCATCTCGGTCAGCGAAGCGCCCGCCGCGCCGACCAGCTCGCGCGGCGGCTCGTAGACCTTGTTGTGCCGGCCCAGGTAGCACGGGTCGTGGTAGGTGACCGGCGCACCACCGTCGGCCGGCTTGACCGGGGTCAGCTTGCCCTCGCGCACCAACCGGTTCAGCACCTGCGTGTGGTGCATGACCTCCCAGTGCCCGTTCGTCCCCTCGAAGCTGGGGATCATGCCCTCCAGCTGCGGGTACTCGCGGGCGAGCGTGTTCATGCAGTGCGGACAAGTCGTGATGATCTTGCGCTTGTCCGGCTCGCGACCGTCGAACACGGTGTTCAGCATCTCGGCGGTCTGCTGGGCCATCATCTGGAACAGGAACTCGTTGCCGGAGCGGCGCGCCGGGTCGCCGGTGCAGGACTCCTCGTTGCCCAGCACCACGAACTTGACGCCCGCGATGTGCAGCAGCTCCGCCGTGGCGCGCACGGTCTTCTTGGCGTTGTCGTCGAACGAGCCGGCGCAGCCGATCCAGTACAGGTACTCGACGTCGGGCTCCAGCACGCCGTCGTAGACCGGGACCTCGAACGGCAGGTCCTTCGCCCAGTCCATCCGCGCGGAGTTGTTCTGCCCCCACGGGTTGCCCTTGTTCTCCAGGTTGCGGAACAGGGTGCCGAGCTCGCCGGGGAAGTCCGACTCGATCATCACCTGGTAGCGGCGCATGTCGACGATGTGGTCGACGTGCTCGATGTCCACCGGGCACTGCTCGACGCACGCGCCGCAGGTCGTGCAGGACCACAGCACGTCCGGGTCGATCACGCCGCCGACCTCGGCCGAGCCCACCAGCGGGCGGGCCGCCTGCTCGGGACCTTCGCCGGGCACCCGACCGAAGCCGGACTCGGGCACGTGGTGGCCGGCGCCGTTGACACTGGACTCGGCGAGCGCGAGCACGTCGACGCCGCTGTGGTCGGGCATCTCCTGGCCGCCGACGAGGTAGGGCGCCTTCGCGAACAGGTGGTCGCGCAGGTCCATGATCACGAGCTTGGGCGACAGCGGCTTGCCGGTGTTCCAGGCGGGGCACTGGCTCTGGCAGCGCCCGCACTCGGTGCACGTGGCGAAGTCGAGCATGCCCTTCCAGGTGAAGTCCTCGACCTTGCCGCGGCCGAACACGTCCTCGTCGTCCGGGTCCTCGAAGTCGATCGGCTTGCCGTGCGACTCCATCGGCAGCAGCGGGCCGAGGCCGTCGGGCAGCCGCTTGGTCGAGACGTTGATCGGCGCGATGAACACGTGCAGGTGCTTGGAGTGCAGGATGATGATGACGAACGACAGCATCACGCCGATGTGCGCGAGCAGACCGATCGACTCGATCCACTCGTTGGCCGTGTGTCCGGCCGGCTCCAGCAGCTCACCGACGCCCAGCGAGACGAACGCGCCGGAGTCGTAGGGAAAGTTCCCGAGCGCCGCGGCGGACCCGCGGAACAGGAACATCGTCCAGATCACGTTGAAGATCATGAACAGGATCAGCCAGGCACCGCCGGTGTGCGAGCCGTAGAACCGCGACGCGCGCTGCCGCCGCTCCGGGGCCTGGCGCAGCCGGATGATCGCGAACGCGGCCAGCGAGACGACGACCATCACCGCGATGAAGTCCTGCGCGAAGCCGAGCACCGCCCAGCGGCCGATCAACGGGATGTGGAAGTCGTGGTCGAAGAGCGTGCCGTAGGCCTCGAGGTAGACCGAGCCGAGGATGACGAAGCCCCAGAACGTGAAGGCGTGGGCCGTGCCCGGGATCGACCACTTCAGCAGCTTGCGCTGGCCGAAGACCTCCTTGACCTGGGCCCACAACCGGCTGCGCAGGTGGTCGAAGCGGTCCACCGGCTGACCCGACTTGATCAGGTCGGACAGGAACTTCGCCCGACGCCCGGCGAACGCCAGCACCCCCAGGGTGATCAGCACACCGAGAATCATTCGAACGACCACGAGCGCCTCCATCCGGCGACCAACAGGGCCTCAGCCTTGCTTATTACTCGCCAGTATTTCGGATGTCGGTGCAACGCGCGCAATGGGGTTGTGACACGTGCCGCTCATGGCCTTGACCGGTCAGGAACCATGTCGTCCGCGGCGGCCCGGCGCCGGTTCAGCAGGTAGGCGAGCACGCCGGCGGGCAGGAACATCGCGATGCCGTAGACGGCGGCCGGGATCGCCATCTCGGCGCTGTCGAGCAGGGCCGGGCTGAGCGCGATGGTGATCGCGAGCGTGCTGTTGTGGATCCCGATCTCGAACGACGACGCGATCGCCTGGCCGCGTGGCACGCGCAGAGCGCGGGGCACGGTGTAGCCGATCGTGAGGCTCACCACGCAGAAGATCAGCGCGAGCAGCCCGACGGACTCGATGTAGCCCATCACGTTGCCCCGTTCCTGGAACACCGCGACCGCGATGACCGAGACGAGCACGACGATCGAGGCGATCCGAACCGGCCTGTTGAGACGGTCGGCGAGACCGGACGCACGGCGGCGGACCAGCATCCCGATGGCCACCGGGATGAGCACGATCGCGAACACCTGCAGCAGCTTGTCCGGCTGCAGGCCGATCGCCTCCTCGCCCTCCATGAACCCCTGCAGCGAGAGGTTGACCACGATCGGCAGCGTGATGACGGCGAGCACGGAGTTGACCGCGGTCAGCGTGATGTTGAGGGCCACGTCGCCGTGGGCGAGATGGCTGAAGAGGTTGGCGGTGGTCCCACCCGGCGCCGCGGCGAGCAGCATCATGCCGACGGCGAGCGGCGGGTCCAGGTCGAAGAGGAGGACGAGGCCGAGGCAGATCGCGGGCAGCACCAGGATCTGGCAGCCGAGCGCGATCAGGCTGGCCTTCGGGTAGCGCACGACCCGCGTGAAGTCGGCCACGGTGAGCGACAACCCGAGGCCGAACATGATCACTGCGAGGGCGATCGGCAGGAAGACCGTGGTCGCGATCGACGAGTTCATTCGCGGAATGTGGCAACTAACGGACAAATTGGCAATAGCCCGGACGGCCGTGCCGGTTACAGCTCGGACACCGTTTCCCGCCCGGCCTCACCCGCGACGGGACGAGACGAGCACCTCGATGCCGTCGAGCAGCCGCACCAGGCCGAACCTGAAGCCGTGCTCGGGGTCGTACGCGGCCTGGTAGACCTCGCCGGCCACCGCGCCGACCCGGGCCGCGACCGGGTACTTCTCCGCGTCGAAGACCTTCGCCAGCAGCGGGGCGTAGGTCTCCCACCACTCCAGGTCGGTCACGCCGGTGTCGCTCGCGGACGCGTCGGCCTCGATGGCGGTCCGGGCGGCGCCCTGCACGAAAACGTGGAGCAGGTTCAGCACCGAGTCCATCTCGAGCTCGGAGAGGCCGATGCCGTCCACCGCGCGCAGGTCGTGGTCGTAGCCGGCGATGCTGTTGGGGCCCAGCGGCGGCCGGGACATGGCCATGACCTGCAGCACCCACGGGTGCCGGCGGTAGTGGTCCCAGCTCGCCCGCGCGATCGCCTCCAGCCGGAGCCGCCAGCCGCCCTCGACCTCGCCGCGCGGGATCTCGCCCAGGATCGTGTCGAACATGACGTCGACCAGCTCGGCCTTCGACGGCACGTACGTGTAGAGCGACATCGTGCCGACGCCCAGCTTCTCGGCCACTCGGCGCATCGACAGCGCCGCCAGCCCCTCGGCGTCGGCGACCTCGACGGCCGCGGCCACGATCCGGTCGACCGTCAGGCCCGGCTTCGGCCCACGGCCCTTCGCCGGCGCCGAGTCGTCGCGCCAGAGCAACGCCATGCTCCGGACCGGGTCGCCCCGGCCGCCATAGTGCCGGTCGCTGTGCCGGTCGCTCGATTTCTTGGCCATCGTGGCTAACATCCTATGCACTCCGTACGATGTACGGTATTGTTCGACTTCGTACATCGTACGACATTGGAGAGCCAGTGATCACCACCGAAGGCTTGCGCAAGCGCTTTGGCGACAAGGTCGCTCTCGACGGAGTGGACCTGAGCGTCACGGCGGGCACGGTGTGTGGCCTGCTCGGCCCGAACGGGGCCGGCAAGACCACCGCCGTGCGGATCCTGACCACGCTGCTGCGCGCGGACGACGGCCACGCCGAGGTCGCGGGCTTCGACGTGGCCCGCGAGCCCGACCGCGTCCGGGAGAGCATCGGGCTGGTCGGCCAGCACGCGGCGGTCGACGAGGTCCTGTCCGCACAGCAGAACCTGGAGCTGTTCGGCCGCCTCTACCACCTGTCCAAGGCCGACGCCCGCACCCGGGCCGGCGAGCTGCTCGCGCGGTTCGACCTCGCCGACACCGGGGCGAAGCCGGTCGCCAAGTTCTCCGGCGGCATGCGCCGGCGGCTCGACCTCGCGGCGAGCCTGATCCTCGCGCCGCGCGTGCTGTTCCTCGACGAGCCGACCGCCGGGCTCGACCCGCGCGGGCGCAACGAGGTGTGGGCGGCCATGCGAGCCCTGGTCGCCGAGGGCACCACGGTGCTGCTGACCACCCAGTACCTGGACGAGGCCGACCAGCTCGCGGACCGGATCTCGCTGGTCGACAACGGCCGGGTCGTCGCCGAGGGCACGCCGACCGAGCTGAAGTCGAGCCTCGGCGGGGACCGGCTGGACGTGGTCCTGCACGACACCGCGGACCTCGACCGCGCGGCGGCGGTGCTCGCCCGGGTGACCGGCGCCGACACCGAGACCGACACCGA
>NZ_JBOHGA010000226.1:0-9657 GCF_050699915.1 Actinophytocola sp. | reverse complement strand
CCGCCGACCTCCTCGAACGCAACGTCGGCATCCTCGCGGTCTCCGAGGCGTCGATGCAGGAGATCGCGTTCATCAACCTGGTGCTGCCGATGTCGCCCGCGCGCATCGACCTGACCCCGCCCGACGGCACCTGCCGCTCGATCACCACCGGACTCGGGCAGACGGCCAGCGCGTGCGGGCTGACCCCGCGGAAGGACGTTCGGGTGCGCAGCACGATCGGCGACTCGGCCGCCGCCGACTACCACGTCCTGAGCACCGGGCCGGTCCACCCGCGCATCGAGGGCTCGGTGCGCGAGACCGACCACCCGCTCTGGCTGTCCTGGGGCATCCCGCTCGAGCAGGACCCCGCGCTGCGGCCGGACGTCGCCGAGCTCGTCCTCGCCCAGCTGAAGGAGGCGACGGCGAAGGTCGCCGGCGGTCAGATCGACTACTACCGGGTACGCGTGCAGCCGAACGGCCGCGTCACCGGCCGCGCCAAGATCACGGTGTCGCTGGTCCCGGGCACCGCTCGCGGTGACATTCCGTCACTACTGAGCGAGCTGTGCCCGTGGGCGCAGCGGGAGGTGGCCGCCCGACTGGTCCGCGACGACGTGCCGTTGGGCGCGATCCGGTTGCGCGTCGCCTGGCGGGAACGGTGGTTGGGCCGGTCCAGCTCGATCGCCTGACCAGGGCAAACACCGAAGTTCGCAAGATTACTCCGAACGCCGACACATTCGGAGGTCCAAACGTGAAACGCCTGGTGGCCACGAATCGAAACGGTCAGGTGCGAGATACGTAGAAACGCGCACGCGTACGTAGAAGACCCTTCGCCGCGAGCGCGTAGAGCGAAAGGGTTGTCATGCGACGTAGCCGATTACTCTCGGCGGCAGCCGCGGTGCTCCTCGTTCCCCTGCTGCAGGTTCTACCGGCATCGACGGTCAACGCGGCACCGGCCGCCGACTCCGCTGCCCCGGCCAGCGACGTACGGGAACTGACCCGCAAGGACTTCAAGCTCGACGGCAAGCCCGTCGACGTGCCGGCCAGCTACTCACCGGCCCAGGCGCGGACGCAGGCCGCCGCGGGCCCCACCCCGCCGGTCGGCACGGTCAGGCAGTGGCTGGGCCTGGACGACTTCAACGGCATCCTCTACCGCAAGGACTACACGCTGCGGGCCGTTGGCGAGAAGATCGAAGTGTGGGTCGCGAACGACACCGCCTTCCCCGCCGGTGACTGTCGCCTGCAGATCCCCAACACCAGCACGGTCACCGACGCGCAGGCGCAGGACCTTGTCAACGAGTTCGACAACAACATGTTCCCGAAGGAGACGGCGACGTTCAGCACGCCGCCGGACCGGGACGGCACCAACTCCCAGATCCCGCCGGACGCCAACGGCGGCGGCGGCGACTACTCCGGTGACGGTGACAAGACCGTCGCACTGATCGACAACGTCCGGGACGACAACTTCTACGACTTCCCGGCCGCGTCGACCTACATCGCCGGCTTCTTCTCCGCGCAGTTCAACGAGCTGTTCGACCGCAACGTGATGACGATCGACGCGTTCGACTGGGCGCACCGCAGCGGTGCCAACCCGGCCGACGAGCCGACCGACGACCCGTGCACCAGCCGCCCGGCGCGCCCGCAGCTCTACGAGGGCACCTTCGCGCACGAGTGGCAGCACCTGCTGCACTACTACACCGACCCGTTCGAGGGGAACTGGATCAACGAGGGTCTCTCCGACTTCGCCCAGACCCTGGTCGGCTACGTGGACGGCAACCGCACGGTGTTCGACCGCGGCGGTGACAGCCATCTGTACTGCTACCAGGGCTTCGGCTCGGTGCAGACGCCGTTCAACCCGAACCCGAGGGACTGCGGCGGCCCGGAGAACTCGCTCAACCTGTGGGGCGAGGGAACTCCGAGCCAGGTGCTGTCCGACTACGGACACGCGTACTCGCTCATGCTGTTCCTGTTCGACCGCTACGGCGTGGACATCATGACGAAGCTGCACGTGGACGGCGAGCGGCAGGGGCTGGCCAGCCTGGACGCGGCGCTCGATGCCGAGGGCGTGCCCGACATGTACCGGGTTCTCCACGACCACCAGACGATGACCCTGGTGGACAAGATCGTCGGAGAGCGCCGGGGCATCATGCTGGGCGTGCCGAAGAGCCGGGTCACGACCCCGAGCCTGCGCTCGACGGTCAACTTCGCCAACCCGAACGCCAACGACAACCCGGGCGCCGCGCCCAACGGCGCGGACTACGTCCAGCTCCAGCGGGCCAACGGGACACCGTTGCGTGGCATCGACCTGAGGTCGCTGAACTTCCAGGGCGCCGCCACGCTGCCGTCGCTGCCGCTGACGTGGACCGTCACCGACGACCCGGAGGCGACGAGCAACCCGGTGTTGTGGTCGGGCAACGGCAACAACATCAACGCCACCGCGGTCACGCCGGTCTCCGTGCCGGCCGCCGACCCGACGCTGCGCTTCGACGCGAAGTACGGCGCCGAGTTCGGGTTCGACTACGGCTACGTCGTGGTCTCCACCGACGGCGGCGCGACGTTCACGCCGATCGCCGGTGACCAGACCGCGCCGGCGCCACTCGGGCCGGGCCTCAACGGCACGACCACCGGGTTCGAGCCGCACACGTTCGACCTCACCGCGTACGCCGGCCAGGACATCCTGCTTGGCTTCCAGTACGTGAGCGACGGCGGCGTCAACGAGGGCGGCCTGCTGATCGACAACATTTCCGTTGGCGCGACGCAGGTCAGCGACGGGTCCAGCCTGGAGCCGTTCGACTCGCCCACCGAGATCCACCCGCAGCCGGTGAACAACTGGAACGTGCGGATCATCGGCTACAACGAGCAGCACAAGATCGCCCTGCAGGCCGAGTTCAACGGGAAGAACCAGATCCGCCTCGGCACGCTGCAGATGCTGGTCTTCGCGCTGTTCCCGAAGGTCGTCGTCGAGGTCGCCTACGACGAGCCGACCGAATTGGTCCAGCAGTACGCGCCGTACACGTTGACCGTGAACGGTGTCGTCCAACCAGGTGGAGGTGGGGGCGCCTGACCAGCTGACCCACTTATCGAACCGGGAACCCCGGTGTCCGGCTTCGGCCGGGCACCGGGGTTCCTACTTTCTACTGTTGAGTAACAACGCGGTCCTCCTTAACGTGAGATGCACCACGCGCGCCCGCCCTGCACCGTTGGAGGACCCGATGAAGCGTCTCCGGCCGGCCACCCTGCGTTCGCTACTCTCCGGAGTCGTCTGCGCACTCCTCGCGGTATTCCTCTGGCCCGGCAGCTCGGCCGCCGCCGAGGAGCCCGACCCCGTGATCATCGTGAACGGAACCTTCGGCCCGGCGTTCTTCTACGAGCCGCTGGCCAAGCGGATGCGCGAGGACGACAAGCAGGTCTTCATCTTCGAGCTGACCAACCTCGGCACCGGCGACATCGCCGCGACCGCCGGCGACCTCGCCGCGTTCGTCGGCGACGTGCGGTCGCGCACCGGCGCGGACAAGGTCGACCTCGTCGGGCACTCGCAGGGCGGGCTCGTCGCCCGGCAGTACGTGAAGAGCCTCGGCGGCGACGCCACGGTGGACAGCCTGATCAGCCTGGGCACCCCGCACTACGGCACGGCCATCGCCAACATCGCCGCGTTCTTCGGCGCCGGCAACTGCCTCGGCATCGTGGCCTGCCAGCAGATGGCGGTCGGCTCGGACTTCGTGAACGCCCTCAACGACGGCGACGACACGATCGGCGACGTCCGCTACACGAACCTCTACACCTCGCTCGACGAGCTCGTCCGCCCGGTGGAGAACGCCGCCCTCCAGGACGGCGCGACGAACGTGCGAATCCAGTCGCAGTGCCCGCTGCGGGTGGTCGCGCACGTGGGCCTGGCCCTGGACGGCACCGTCTACTCCGGAATCCGCGACGCACTGGCCGGCGAGCCCGTCCGACTGAACTGCTTCGCGATCTAGCCAGAGCCGCCGCTCGCTAGCCGGGCCCCGGCCGCTGGCCGGACACCTGCTCCGACTTGTCGGTGACGTCCTGCCGGTCGTCGCCGGGAGGCTCCGGTGCCTCCGGGGTGTCCGGCTCGGCGGCACCCAGCTCGCGGGAGTCCGGCTCCATGGGCGGGTCGTAGCTGTCGCCCGTGGGGTCGGACGACCGCAGGGACTCCACGACCGGGCTCGCCATCGCGGTCGTGACCAGGGCCATCAGCACCATGATCGCGAACAGGTCCGGCGTGAGCACACCGAGGTCGAGCCCGATGTTGAGCACCACGAGCTCGGTGAGACCCCGGCAGTTCATCAACGCGCCGATCTGCACCGACTGGTTCCAACTGGTGCCCAGCGAGCGAGCCGCCGCCACCGAGCCGCCCAGCTTGCCCGCCACCGCGAGGACGAGGATCGCGCCGCACCACACCCACATGCCGCCGTCGTCGAGCAGCGTCAGCTCCGTGCGCAGCCCGCTGTAGGCGAAGAACAGCGGCAGCAGCAAGGTCGTGGTCAGGCTGCCGATCGTGTTGTGCAGCCGCTTCCCCACCAGGCTGTCGCCCGGCAGGATCAGGCCGAGCAGGAACGCGCCGAAGATCGCGTGCACGCCCACCCACTCGGTGGCGGTCGCGCACACCAGCACGCCGACGATCAGCAGCTGCGAGGTGACCCGAACCTGGTGCGCCCGCGTCGTCTCCAGCACCCGCGTCAACCACGGTCGCAACGCGAACAACAGCCCGGCGAACGCCGCGGTCAGCACGATCGTCACGAGCACGCCGGCCATCGACGACACCCCGACGACCGCGACGACGAGCGCCAGCAGGATCCACGCCGTGACGTCGCCGGCGAGCGCGCAGGTCATCACCAGCGCGCCGATCCGGCTCCGGTACATGCCGAGGTCGACGAGGATCCGCGCGAGCACCGGCAGCGCCGTGATGCTCAACGACACTCCGAGGAAGAGCGCGAACGGCAGGAAGCCGACCCCTTCCGGCGCGAACCGGTCGTACGCCGCGATCGCCAGCAGCACGCCCAGCAGGAACGGCGCCGCGATGCTCACATGGCTCACCACCAGCGCGAGCGGTCCCCGACCCTTCAGCTTGCCGAGGTCGAGCTCGAGTCCGATGAGGAACACGAACAGCACCACGCCCAGCTGCGCCAGCGTGTTGAGCCGGGGCAGGACCTCCTCCGGGATGAGGAAGGCCTGCCCGGACGGCCACAGCGCCCCGAGCACCGACGGACCGAGCACGATGCCGGCGGCGATCTCGCCGATCACCGGCGGCTGCCCGATCCGCCGGACCAGGACGCCGGCGATCTTGCACGCCGCGACCACCGCGGCTATCGCCAGGAACAGTCTGGCGAGCGGGTGCTCGACGACCGATCCCGCGTTGGCGCCGCCGGTCGCCGTGTGCTCCCCGCCGACGTCGGCGGAGAGCAGCGCGACCACGGCGGCGCCGGCGGGCACGATCACGAGTGCGGTGTAGATCGCGGCGATCCGGCTGGTCTTGTGCCGCGTGCTGATGACGAGCCTCCCGAGGACGCAGGGGCGGGACGGGTGGCGGCTCAGACGCCGATTGCCTCGGGCTCTCGGTTGTGCAGCCGGCACAGGTACTCGTACGTCGTCGGCAGCGTCTCCAGCAGCTCACGCTGACGCTTCTTGATCTCGTCGAAGATGTGGTCCGCGCGGTTCTGCGCGTCCGGTACGTAGGTCAGCGACGCCAGCGGGCGCTCCGGCATGAAGTTCAGCCCGGACAGCACGCAGTAGTAGCTCGCGTTGGTCCAGAAGTTGTGGAACTCCGCGTCGAAGTTGTCGTAGTAGGTCGCCTCGTCGGTGACCGGCATGTTGACCGCCATGCCCGCCCGGTACATGGCCAGCTTCTCCTGGAAGTCCTCGGCGAGCGCCAGCTCCTTGTTGGCGCGCCAGTACTCCGAGTCGGTGCGCGGCGCCAGTGCGAAGTGCCCCTGGATGAAGTCCCGCGTGTCGTCGAACATCACCTCGATCTCCTTGTTGAACCGGTCGACAAGGATCTGGTCGAAGTTCTTGTCCGGGAAGTGCTTGGCCAGCTGGTAGATCGCGGCGGTGATGAAGTAGATGCCGCTGGACTCCAACGGCTCCAGGAAGAACGACGAGAGGCCGATGCCCACGACGTTCTTCACCCACGAGCGGCGGTTGCGGCCCACCCGGAAGCGCACGTGGTTCAGGTCCTGCTCGCTGGGGTCCAGGCCCCACATGTTGCAGAACTCCTGGGTGGCCTCGTCCTGGCTGGTGAAGCGGCTGGAGTAGACGTAGCCGCTGCCGAAGCGGCCCAGCATCGGGATCTTCCAGGACCATCCGCTGCGCATGGCGATGGACGAGGTGTACGGCTCGACGCCGTTCGCCGCGTCGTCGTGCGGCACCTGGGTGGCGACCGCGCGGTCGTTCACCAGGTGGTGGGACATGTCGAGGAACGGCTCCTCCATCACCTGGTTCATCAGCAGGCTGCGGAACCCGGAGCAGTCGATGAACAGGTCGCCCTCGATGACCGGGCCCGCCTCGGTGCGCAGGCCCGTGACGAACCCGCGCGAGTCGCGCAGCGCCTCGGTCATCTTGCCCTCGACGTGGATCACGCCCATCCGCTCGGTGGCGAACCGGCGCAGGAAGCTGGCGACCAGCTGCGCGTCGAAGTGCCAGGCGTAGTTCGTCCACTTGGTGCCGTCGTGCGTGCGCGGCGCGAGCTTCGCGTCGCACACCGGCGACTCGCGGTAGCACGCGTAGTCGTACGGCTCGTCGGTCAGCCCGAGGTGGCGCTTGTAGGCCCAGTAGTGCGACAACGGCACCCGGTCGTGGTTGGGCAGTAAGCCGAATAGGTGGTCGAAGTGGTCGGGCCGGCCGTTGTACATGCGCGGCGTCGACTGACCGTCCCCTTCGGTGCGCCAGTTGACGAAACGCACGCCCATCTTGAAGCTGGCGTTCACCTCCCGCATCCATTCGTCCTCGTCGAGGCCGAGGAAGCTGAAGAAGGTGCGGTGCAGGTTGGGCACAGTGGCCTCGCCGACCCCGATCCGCGGGATCGCCGGCGACTCCAGGACCGTGACCGTGACGGTCGGGCCCAACGCCTTGCCCAAGTAGGAGGCCGTCATCCAGCCCGCGGTGCCCCCACCCAGGATGACGACGTTCTTGATCCGGTTGTCCATCGTTTGCTCTTCCTCGCATTCGAGTTGACGGCCGGTCACCGCATGGGAGAGGTGCGGGACTCGACTCAGTACTTCGGCTCGATACGTCGGTGCGGTCCGTCGGGCTCGGTCGGTCGGCTCGCTCGATCGGCTCGGTAGGCCACAGTGGTCCTCGGTCGGCCCGGCGCCTCAGTCGCTCGTCCATGCGGCGTAGGACCGCAGGCCGTACAGCAACGGGTTCTGCGGCTTGGCCAGCACGCCGTCCACCTGGCCGAACACCACAACGTGGTCACCGGCCACCGTGGCCTCGACCACGGTGCACTCGGCGACGGCGTGCGCGTCGGAGGTGAGCCACGGCAGGTCGCGCCGAGGCGTGCGTTCCCAGTCGACTTCCGCGAACCGATCCCGGCCGGCGGTGGCGAACAGCTCCGCCGCGTACTGCCCACCGGCGTGGAGGAGGTTGACCGCGAACGCGCCGTGCCGCAACGCCGCCGCCAACGTCTGGCTGTGGTTGTGCAGGCACGCTAGCAATATGGGCGGCTGCATGCTCACGCTGCACATGGACGTGCAGGTCAGGCCGAAGGGCGTCCCGTCCGCGTCTTGCGCGGTAACCACGGTGACACCGCTGGGGAACACGCTCATCAGCTCCCGGAAGGCCGAGTCACCCTCACCTGACCAGGTGGTGGTTCGGTCGACCTCCGATAGCGCCGTCTCTGCCATCCGCACGATCACCCCGACAGTTCCGTATGCGGCTACTTGGCGGCTCTCGCAAGCGGATCGGAAGAAACGACCCGCCTCCGAGGGTGGCCAGAGTCTAACCCGCACCAACAAGCATCACGGTGTCCAAGGGTGCCGAGGCGACGACCGCCGCGCACAACGGATCAGGCGCCGCGATACCCGCCCTCGACACCGGCAGTTAGGCGATCTTCGCCTGTCAGGGCAGCGATGTCGATCTACGTCGACGAAGATGATCGTCCAAACAGGACACTGCATCGAGTTGGTTTAGCCTGGTGTGCAAGGGGGTTGTGCACGCCGGTCTTGGACGTCCCGTATGATGGGGCGTTGGCCCGCCCGAATCCGGTCCGGTCCGATTCAGACCGTCCCGCGGCACGACGATTACGGTCCGAACAGGACGTTCGCGTCCGAAGAGTCGGTAGGTCCCTGCGTCATCTGCCCGCCGGCACGGCCATCCTTTGGAGGGGTGTCGACACCTCCATCCGGCGGGGGCCGAAAGTCTTGCCGAAATGACGGCCATCAGTGGAGACGTGTGATGCCACACGAGTCCGCTCGCGGCGTGACACAGTGCACGTCAACGAACGACGAAAGAGGGTGGCGGAAAGTAGATCGTCGTGCTAACCGTTGTCTGCGGTCCGAACAGGACATTGCGTGTCCGACGTACGGTCGACCGATGAAGATCAGTGTCGCCGCCGCCGCGCGCGAGGACGAGCAGCCACCCACCGAGGCGTTGGACGTGGCCGTCGCGGCGGATCGGTTGGGCTATGGCGAGGTCTGGCTCGGCGAGGGGCCCACATGGGACGCGTTCGCGCTGGCCGCGACCGTCGGCGGTGCCACCCCGCGGATCGCGGTCACGGCCGGGCCGGTCCCGGTGTCGGTGCGCGACCCGCTGACGATCGTGCGCGGGGCAGCCTCGGTGGAAGCGTTGACCGGCCGGCCGATCGGCGTCGCGCTCGGTACGTCGAGCACCCGCGTGGTCGAGGGCGTCCACGGGCGCTCGCGCGCACGGCCGGTCGGTGACCTGCGCGACTGCGCCGCGGCCTATGTGGCACACCGGCACGGCGAATGGTTCGGCGCCACGGACACGCACGGCTTCCGGCGTCGCCTGCGGCCCGCGACCGGCCCGCTCACCATCGCGGCGTTCGGCGACCGGGCCATCGCGATCGCCGCCGAGTACGCCGACCGAATGCTGCTCGACCTGGTGTCGGTGGAGCAGGTCCGCGAGCTGCGCGCGAAGCTCGACGCGGCCGGCGGCCGCCGCCCGACCCTCGCGGCCTGGCTGCCGGCGGCCGTCGACCCGGACGACGCCTCCTACGCCCAGCTCATGCACGCCCTGGCCGGTTATCTCCCGGTGCGCGGCTACCAGGAGGTGTTCGTCGCCGCCGGGTTCGGCGCCGCCGTCGAGCTCGCCGGGCGTGGCGCGCCCCGCGAGGAGCTGGTTGCCGCGCTGCCCGAGCACGCGGCCCGCGCGGTCGGCCTGGTCGGCGACCTGGCCACCGTTCGGGAGCGGATCGCCGAGTACGCCGAGGCCGGACTCGACGAGGTCGCGATCGTGCCGGCCACCGCGGGCGACCCCGCCGGCGAACGCACGCTCACCGCGCTGGCGAGTCCACAGTAGACACTATGGATGATCATGCGGCCGGTGACCGCGTCAGGCACCTTTGGTAGGTGGTGCGCGTCCGCGCCACCTACCTAGGATCGACCGACTCGATCCTTGCCTGGAAGGGAACGACGTGCGGTTGACACACGTTCACCGGAGAAGTGTGCTGTTAGGAGCGTTGTCGGCGGTCGTGGCGCTGGTGAGCGC
>NZ_JBOHGA010000225.1:0-9681 GCF_050699915.1 Actinophytocola sp. | reverse complement strand
GAGTACGCCGAGGCCGAGCGCGTTCGGCTCGACGCGCTGCGGGTCGCGGCGATCGAGGACCTCGCCGCGGCCGATCTCGAGCTGGGCCGCCATGCCGAGGCCGTCGACGGGCTCGGTGTCGTCGTCGACGCGCGGCCGCTGCGCGAACGGCCGCGTGAGCTGTTGATGCTCGCGCTGTACCGGTCCGGCCGGCAGGCCGACGCGCTGGAGGTGTACCGACAGACGCGCGGGCTGCTCGCCGGCGAGCTCGGCATCGAGCCCGGGCCGGACCTGCGCGAGATGCACCGCCGCGTGCTGGCCGGCGACCCGACGCTGGCCTCGACCGCGACACCTCCCGTGCCGCCGCCCGCGCAGCTGCCGCCGGACCTGCCCGACTTCACCGGCCGGGCCGAGGTGCTCGCCGGCATGCTCGACGCGCTGGCCCCGACGCCCGCGAGCGTGCCGGTGATCGGCATCGTCGGCCTCGCGGGTGTCGGCAAGACCGCGCTCGCCGTCCACACCGGACACGCCGGCGACTTCCCCGACGGCCGGCTCTTCGTCGACCTCGCCGCCTCGGCCGACCCGCTTTCCGCCCTGCTGCGCGGAATGGGCGTCGCCGTGCCCGAGGCGCCGGGCGAGCGGGCGGCGCTCTGGCGCACGCGTACCGCCGGCCGGCGGCTGCTCGTGGTGCTCGACGACGCGCGCGACGCCGAGCAGGTCCGGCCGCTGTTGCCCGGGGCGGGCGGCGCGGCCGTGGTGCTGACCGCCCGGCGGCGGCTGTTCGGACTCGACTACGTGCGCTGGCTCAAGCTGGACGGGCTGGCCGAGGACGAGTCGGTCGAGCTGTTGGCCAAGATCGCCGGTCCGGCGCGGATCCACGCCGAGCCGGCGCAGGCTCGCCGCTTCCTGCGGCCGGCATCCGGGCTGCCACAGGTGGTGCGGGCGATCGGTACGCGGCTCGCGTCGCGGCCGGACTGGACGCTCGCGACCGCGGCCGCCCGGATCGGACCGCCGCGGCCGGACGAGGAGCTGCGGCAGCCCGAGTGCGGGGCGATCGAGGCGCCGTACGAGTCGGCGCTGCGCGAGCTGACCTCCGCGCAGGCCAGGGCCTTCCGCCTGCTCGCGGTGCCCGACGGGCCGGACATCTCGCTGCGGACGGCCGCGGCCGTGCTGGAGCTGTCGGAGGCGGACGCCGTGCACCTGTTGGAGTCGCTCGCCGACGCGCATCTCGTCGAGCCGGGTGCGGGGGACCGGTTTCGCTACCTCGACCCGGTCCGCACGTTCGCCCACGGCCGCGCGCTCGTCGAGGACGGTGCGGCTGCCTGCGAGGCGGCGCTGGCCCGGTACCGGGCCGCGGCACAGCCGCGGTTGCTCTCGGTGTCGGGCCAGTGAGCTGTCAGACCGGGACGTCGACCATCTTCTTGCCGTCGGTGGTGACCACCTGGACCGACTTGACGGCGGTCGGGTCGACCAGGGCGGCGCCGTCCAGCGGCGTGCCCTCGGTCTCGCCCTCCTTGCCCACCCGCCAGCTGCCGGCCAGCACCGGCTCGCCGGAGCGCGGAATCACGAGCAGCTGGCAGTCGAGGCCGGCCCTGATCCCGCTGACGTCCGCGTGCACGGTGACCCAACCCATCTTCGGGGTCACGGTCACCGCCATCGTCGCGCCGGTGTCCGGGTCGGTCGCCTTCGCCTGAAGCGCGTTGTTCGGCACCGAGGTCGTCGGGCCGCCGGCGACCTGCTCGGGCGCGGTCTGCCGGCCGATCACGATGCCGCCGCTCACCGCGGCCACGAGCGCGACCGCCGCGGCGACGGTGATCGCCATCGGCGCCCAGGCGCGCCGCTGCGGCACGCCCTCGTCGCGGGCCCGGCGCAGCGTCCTCTGCAGCAGCATGTCGCCGCCGGCCGGGGGGCCGTCCATGAACGCCTCGGGCGGCACCTCGTCGAGGGCCAGCCGCAGGTTGGTGAACTCGCGGACCTCAAGCTGGCAGTCCGGGCAGCCGGCCACGTGGGCCTGCACCGCCGCCTGCTCCGCCGGGTCCAGCCCGCCCAGCGCGTACGCGGCGAGCAGAGAGGGGTCGTGGTCGACGGGGTTCATCGGGCCCCTCCCTTCTTGTTCGCGCCCTTGGCGTTCTTGGCGCCGAGCGTCGCTCGTAGCGCGCGGACGGCGTGGTAGGTCCTGGACTTGACGGTGCCCGGAGCGATCTGCAGCGCGGCCGCGGTCTCGTTCACGGTGTGGCCTCGGTAGTAGAGCTCGACGATGACCGCCCGGTGCTCGGGCGTCAGCTGGTCGATGGCGCCGAGCACGGTGATCGTGTCGACCACGTCGTCGGCGTGGTCGCGGCTCGGCGTGGGGATGTCCACCGGCTGGTTGACCTCGGTCGGCCGGACCGCCCTGGCCCGTGCGCGGTCGGTGATGATGTTGCGCGCGACGGTCAGCAGCCAGCCGCGGACCGAGCCGATGCCGTGCTCGAGGTCCTCGGCGTGCTTCCAGGCTCGCAGTAACGTCTCCTGCACGACGTCCTCGGCGGCGGCCCGGTCTCCCGTGAGGCGCACCGCGTACGCGAGCAGGCTGCGTCCGTGCTCGGCGTAGAGGGTGCGGATGAGTTCCTCACCGGGCACCTGCCGCGCACGGCGCGACTTCCTGCCTGGGATAGCCACGCTTGCCATCACCTGCCCGGGGATCCGTTCACGAGGCTGCACGGCAACGGCCCGGGCGAACCAGGCCGGGCCTCGATCGACGAGCAGGGTACTGGACAGGGATGCCGTCACAACAAACCACACGAACAGACGGCCTAACCGGTTCAACTTCGTTCTCAGCCCACATGCGTCGGCCGCCCGCCCAGAATCGTGGCCGCGATCGGCATGTCGCGCAGTTCGTCGGGCGGCAGGTCCCGCAGGTCACGACCGGTGAGGACGAGGTCCGCGGGATCGCCGACCTCCACCGTCGTGCGGCCGCCCGCGGAGGCCGCGAGCGCCGCCGGCAGCGACAGCGCCTGCTCCGGATGCCACGGCGGCCGGTCGTCGTCGGTGCGGGTCACCGCGGACGCGATGCCGTCCCACGGGTCCAGCGGGGCGACCGGCGCGTCCGAACCGAACTCCAGCCGGGTGCCGGCCTTGAGCAGGTCGGCGTAGGCGAACGCGCGTGCGGTGCGGCCCGGCCACTGCCGGTCGGCGACGTCGCGGTCGTCGGGCGCGTGGGCGGGCTGGACGCCGGCCACGACGCCGACCTCGGCGAAGCGGGGGACGTCGCTGGGGTTGAGCAGCTGGGCGTGCTCGATGCGCCCGTCGAGAACGCCCGCGGCGGCGAGCACGTCGAGGGCGATCCGGTTGGCCCCGTCGCCGATGGCGTGGAGGGCGGGGGAGATGCCGTGCTGGCCGGCGCGCCGGACCAGCGCCAGCAGCTCCTCCTCGGCCAGCAGCAGCTCACCGACGTACTCGTCGTCGGGGAACTCGCCGGGGTAAGGCTCGTGGCAGAAGGCCGTGCGGGTGTTGAGCGAGCCGTCGAGGAAGAGCTTGACCGGCCCGACGGTCAGCAGCCCGTCGCCGTCGGGAACGGGGTCGCCGGTGCGCAGGCCACGTTCGATCGCCCGGTCGAGCGCGAACCGCGCGATCACGCAGCGGATCCTTGTCGAGGGCGGGCGAACCGACAGCCGGCGCGTCCAGTCGGTGACGGTGTCGGCGTACTCGTAGTCGGCGATCGTGGTGACCCCGCGCGCGGCCGCGGCGTCGGTGGCGTCGAGCACCCATCGGTCGGACTCGGCCGGGTCGGGCGCGGGCAGCGCGGCGGTCACCGCCATCGCGTCGTCCTCGGTCAGCACGCCGGTCGGGTGCTCGCGGCCGACCAGCGTGAGCGCCTCGGTGTTGAGCCACACCGCGTGCAGGTCGTTGCTGAACACGGCGACCGGCCGGCCGGGGAAGGCGCGGTCGAGCAGGTTCTTGTGCGGCGGGATCCGCCAGAACGTCTCGTTGTAGTGCGCGCCGGTGAGCAGGTCGGTGTCGACGGGTGGCCCCTGCGCGGCGACGAGCAGCTCGACGGCGTGCGCGGCCGAGCGTGCGCCGGCCACCGAGACCCGCCGTCGGACGCCGGCCCACTGCAGCATGTGGGTGTGCGCGTCGACGAGCCCGGGCAGCAGCGTCCCACCCCGCCCGTCGAGCACGTCGGCGAACGCCTCGACCCCGTCCGGCACTTCCCCGACGGCGTCGATCGAGACGACCCGTCCATCCCCGACCCGCACGTCGGCGCGCCGCCCGGTGAGACCGATGGCGACGTCGCGCAGCAGAAGTGGTTTGTGCATCCGGGTCAACCTATCGCCCACCCGGCGAGCCGTCGGAACCGACGGTCGCCGACCACGTCAAGCGAGACACCGCTGACCTCCGGTGAGCAGCCCTAACGGTCCCGCGTGGTGCGGCGACTGACGTGTTGTCGAGAGATCGGAAGGGTTCATTACATGTCGCAGACCAAGGACGCCGTCGACACGTGGGAGATGGTGGTCGTCCACCGGCTGTTCCGGCGCGAGTTCGGCCTCGTGCCCGGGTTGCTCAGGAAGGTCGCCGAGGGCGACCGGGAGCGCAGCGCCGTGGTGGCCGACCACCTCGTGTTCCTCGTCGACGGGTTGCACCACCATCACTCCGCCGAGGACGAGCTGCTCTGGCCGCTGCTGCTGGAGCGAATCGGCGAGCTCGACGGCGAGCTCGTGCACCGGATGGAGACACAGCACGAGACCGTCGCCGCGCTGCTGGAGCGGGCGGGGGAGCTGCTCCCCGGCTGGCGCGCCCGCGCGGACAAGACCAGCGGCGAGGAGCTCGCCACCCTGTTCGAGGAGGCACAGGTCGCGCTGGACGAGCACCTGACGGACGAGGAGGACGAGATCCTCCCGCTGTGCTCGCGCCACCTCACTCAGGACGAGTGGGACGCTCTCGGCAAACGTGCGCAGGAAGGGCTGCCGAAGGGCGCCCGGGCCTTCGTGTCGCTCGGCAGCATCCTGGAGGGCGCGACACCGGACGAGCGCCGGCGGTTCCTCGCCCAGCTGCCGGTCCCGGCCCGCATGCTGTGGCGGGTGGTCGGCAAGGGCATCTACCGCCGGGAGGTCGTCCGGGTCCACGGCTCCTAGGGCGGCTCAGCGCCCCTGCCACCGCGGCGGGCGCTTCTCCGCGAACGCGCGAGCGCCCTCCTTGGCGTCCGCCGAGGCGAAGACCGGGCCGAGGAGCTCCCACTGCCGGTCGAACGCCTCGTCGGCCCGCCAGTCTCCCGACGCGGTGATGATCTGCTTGCTCGCGGCGATCGCGAGCGGGCCGTTCACCACGATGCGTGCGGCGAGCTCGCGGGCGCCGGCCAGCGCCTCGCCGGGCGCGGTGAGCCGGTTGACCAGTCCGTAGCGGTGCGCGTCGACCGCGTCGATCGGGTCGCCGGTGAGTGCGAGCTCCATCGCGACCTGCCGCGGGATCCGCTGCGGCAGCCGCAGCAGCCCGCCCGCGCCGGCGACCAGCCCGCGCTTGACCTCCGGAATGCCGAACTTCGCGTCCTCGGCGGCGACGACCAGGTCGCAGGCCAGCACGACCTCGCAGCCGCCGGCGAGCGCCCACCCCTCGACCGCGGCGATCAGCGGCTTGCGCGGCGGCGACTGGCAGATCCCGGCGAGGCCGCGGCCGGGCAGCGTCACGTCCTCGCCGCGCAGGAACGCCTTGAGGTCCATGCCCGCGCTGAACGTGCCGCCCGCGCCGGTGATGATCCCGAGCGTGACGTCGTCCCGCGATTCCAGCTCGTCGACGGCCCGCGCGATGCCCAGGGTCACCGCCCGGTCGATCGCGTTGCGCGCCTCGGGGCGGTTGATCGTGATCACGGCGACCCGGTCGGCGAACTCCGCCTGCACGACGTCGGGCATCGGCTCCTCCTCGGCGTCCTACGTGTCCAATGTGGACGGCGGTGGCCCGTTTGGCTCTGCTCAGGCGCCCGCGACGGTACAGTGACAGGAATTCACATCCTGTCACGCGCCGGAGGTGGGGCGTGGAGTTTCGACTGCTGGGACCGCTGGCGGCTGACCACGCGGGCACCAGGATCGAGCTGGGCGGGCCGCGGCAGCGGGCCGTGCTGGCCGCGTTGTTGTTGCGCGCCAACGAGGTCGCGAGCATAGCCCATCTCGTCGAGTCCGTATGGGACCGGCCGCCGGCGTCGCCGAAGACCAACCTGCGCACCTACGTGTCGAGCCTGCGCCGACGCCTCGGCCGCGACCGGGTGCTCACCCGCGAGGGCGGCTACCTGCTCCGAGTCGAGCCCGACGAGCTCGACCTCACCTGCTTCGAGGACCTGCTCGCCGAGGCCGAGGTCGCGTTGGTCCGGGGCGACGCGCGCCGGGCGGTGGACCGGTTCGCCCGGGCGCTGGAGCTGTGGCGCGGCGAGCCGGCCGACGGACTGGCGACGGGTCCACTGCTGCGCGCCGAGCTGACCCGGCTCGGCGAGCGCCGGCTCACCGCCGTCGAGCACCACAGCCAGGCCCGCATCGAGCTGGGCGAGCACCGCGCGGTCGTCGACGAGCTGCGGCCGCTGCTCGCCCGGCATCCGCTGCGCGAGGAGCTGTGGGCGCAGCTGATGACCGCGCTGTGCCGAGCCGGCCGGAGGGCGGAGGCGCTCGACGCCTACCTCGACGTGCGCCGCCGGCTCGTCGACGAGCTGGGCGTCGAGCCGGGTCCGCGGCTGCGCGCCGCGCACGCCGCCGTCCTGCGGGACGAGGCGACGCCGATGCTCGCGCCGGTGTGCCAGCTGCCCGCGGACGTCCCGGACTTCACCGGCCGCGCCGAGCAGCTCGGCAGCGTGCTGGCCGCGCTCGCGCCCGAGACGCCCGGCTCTCCGGCGCCGGTCGTGGTCGTCTTCGGCGGGCCGGGAGTCGGCAAGTCGACGCTGGCGTTTCGGGCCGCGCACCGGCTGGCCGGCGCGTTCCCCGACGGGCAGCTGTACCTGGACCTGGCCGGCACCTCCGACTCTCCGCGCGAGCCGGCTTCGCTGCTCACCGAGCTGCTGCGCGCGCTCGGCGTCACCGGCGCCGGCGTGCCGGACGAGGCGTCCGCCCGCGCCACGTTGTTCCGGTCGCTGTTGGCCGAGCGGCGGATGCTGCTCGTGCTCGACGACGCCGCGCACGGTGAGCAGGTGCGCCCGCTGCTGCCGGCCGCCGGCGGCTGCGCCGTGCTGGTGACCGGCCGGCGGCTGCTCACCGACCTCGCCGGTGCGCGACACGTCGAGCTGGGCGTGCTGCGCGAAGAGGAGGCGCACGACTTGCTCGCGAGCATCGTGGGCGCCGAGCGGGTGGCCCGCGAGCCGGCGGAGGCCGGCGCGATCGTGCGGGCGTGCGCGTGCCTGCCGCTCGCCATCCGGATCGCGGCGGGCAAGCTCGTCGGCCGGCCGGCGTGGCCCCTGCGGCTGCTGCGCGAGCGGCTCGACGACGAGGCCCGCCGGCTCGACGTGCTGCGGCTGGGTGACCTCGGCGTGCGGGCGAGCTTCCGGGCGAGCGTCGACACGCTGCCCGCCGCCGCCGTCCGCGCGTTCCAGCTGCTGGGCCTGCTCGGCCCGCAGACGGTGCCCGGCTGGGTGCTCGGCCCGCTGCTCGACCGGTCGGACGCCGAGGACGTGCTGGACACGCTCGTCGACGCGAACCTGCTCGCGCTGACCGGGATCGACGGCACCGGCTCGCCCCGCTACCGGCTGCACGACCTGCTGCGGGCCTACGCCGCCGAGGGCGCGGCGGACCTCCCGGAGGGCGAGCGCCAGGCCGCCGTCGGCCGGCTGCTCACCGCCTGGCTCACGCTTGCCACGCGGGTCGGCGAGCTGATGCCGGTGAGCCTGTTCCGGCCGCCGCCCCCACCCGACCTGCCGCCCGGTCCGGACCCGGCCGTGGACCCGCTCGCCTGGTTCGAGGCCGAGCGGTCCGCGCTGCTCGGTGCGATCCGCCTGGCGGTGGACTGGGGGTTCGACGAGACCGCCTGGCGGCTCGCCGCGACCGCGGGGCCGTTCTACGACGTGCGCTGCCTCTACGGGGACTGGCGCCAGTCCCACGAGCTCGCGCTGGAGGCGGTCCGGTCCGCGGGGAACGCCGCCGGCGAGGCGGTGCTGCGCCGCGGTCTCGGGCAGGTACACCTGTTCCGCGACCAGCTCGCCGCGGCCGCCGCGGAGCTGACCCGCTCGCTCGAGCTGGCTCGGCTGGCCGGCGACAAGCGTGCCGAGGGCTTGGCGGTCGCCGGCCTCGGCACGGTCGAGCGGATGCTCGGCCGGTACGACGCGGCTCTCGAGCGGGCGGAGACGGCGCTGGGGCTGGCGGCCGCGGCGGGGGACCGGCACCTCGAGGCGCAGCTGCGCAGCTCGCGGGCCACGGCGCTGGCCGGGCTCGGCCGGACCGAGGAGGCGGTCGCGTCGATCGGCGAGTCGCTGGCGCTGTGCCGCCGGCTCGGGGACACGCACCGGGAAGCCGTGGTGCTGCGCGAGAACAGCCCGCTGTTCGACCGCGTCGGCGACACCGAGCGTGCGCTGTCCGCACTGCGGCGGGCCATGGAGATCTTCGAGGAGCTCGACGACCGGCGGTGTGCGGCCTACACGCTGCTGCGCGCGGGCCGGCTGCACGCCGGGCACGGCAACCGCGGCGACGCCGTGGTGGCGCTCGAACACGCCGCGACGTTCTTCGCCGCCACCGGGAACGGGCTCGAGGAGGCGCAGTGCTGGGAGCTGCTCGGCACGCTGGCCGTCGAGGAGGACGACGTCCCCGCCGCGCGTGACCGCCTGACCAGGGCGCTGCTGCTGTGGCGGTCGGTCGGCGCGGGCGAGCGGGCGGTCAAGGTCGGCGAGGACCTTCGCCGCCTCCGCGAGCACTGACCCGCGGAGGCGACCGGCCGCCCCCCGGCGGAGCCGCGGCGACCCCCAGGATCGCCCCGGTCCCTAGCGGCAGCGTGCCTGCCCGGTCGCCCAGATTCCGCCCAGACCACGGCCGGGCAGCTGAGAGACGCGGGCCCGCCCCGGCAGGCCCGCGCCCCGGTCTCGCTCAGCCTCCGTTGACCAGCTGGATGTAGTAGTCCCAGTTCCAGTGCGGACCCGGGTCGGTGTGGTCGTTGCCCGGCACCTCGTTGTGGCCCACGATTCCCGACCGGTCCTTGGGGATCCCGTAGGTGTCGCACAGCCACGCGGTCAGCGCCGCCGACGAGCGGTACATCGCGTCGGTGAACCACGACGGGTCGTCGACGAAGCCCTCGTGCTCGATGCCGATCGAGTACGGGTTGCCGGAGCGCGCGTGCCACGCGGTGTCCCCGTCGGCGACCATGTGCGTGACCTCACCGTCCGCCGAGCGCACCACGTAGTGCGCGCTCACCTGCGCGTCCGGGTTCTGGAACCAGCTGATCGTGCCGGCGTACGACCCCTGCGTCACGTGGATGACGACCGTGGTGATCGCCGAGTTCCGGCCGGAGGAGTAGTTGGCGTCGCTCGCCGGGTTCCAGATGGAGTTTGGGTAGTCCCGCGCGCCGACGTCGCGGGGCGTCTCGTCCAGCGCGCGCACGCCGGCGAACCGGCCGAGCTCCGGGCGCACCGCCTGGCCCGGCACCGCGACCTCCTCGGCGCCGGCCGGCGCCCGCACACCCGACCGCAGCAGGTCGTACACCGTGTCGGCGTACATCTTGGCCACCCGGTCGTCGGTCGCGCCGCCGTGCGCCGCGACGACGGGGTACCAG